>JBBTZS010000005.1:0-48588 GCA_038061235.1 Patescibacteria group bacterium
CAAAGAAACGATCGAATGGTTCAAAAAAAACGAAACGTGGTGGAAGCCGTTGCTGAAAAAATCGTAGGGGAGCATGGTTATGCGCCCGCGAAAAACGACGCGTGACGGGGGCGCATAACCATGCGCCCCTACCGGTTGACATATCGACTGTTTTTCTACGTGTTTTCGGTGTAAGACAACGGGGATTATGAAGATCCTCGTTTTTGGTTCCAAGGGGTTTATCGGCGGTAAAATGCTTCGCGCCTGGCCGGATGCGGTCGGGACGGATGCGCGTATCGACGACAAGGCCGCTGTTTTGAATGCGCTTGATGAACACAAGCCGAATGCGGTCGTGAACGCGGCCGGGAAAACCGGCCGACCAAACATCGACTGGTGTGAGACACGCCAAGCGGGAACGTATCGGTCCAATGTCACGGGAGCACTTGTCCTTGCGGAAGCATGCCAAGAGCGCGGTATCTATTTTCTCCACCTTGCAAGCGGATGCATCTTTTACGGCCCGTCGCCCGATCCCCGCGGATGGCGCGAGGAGGATTTTGCGAATCCCGAGTCCGTGTATTCGAGATCGAAATACGCAACCGATCTTCTTTTGTCGCGCATGCCAAATACAGCGATCGCGCGCATCCGCATGCCGGTCGATAACGAGCCGAACCCGCGCAATCTCATCGATAAGCTCGTAGGCTACACACAGGTGATCGACGTCGAAAATAGCGTCACGATCATTCCGGACATGATTGATGCCTGCTATCAACTCATTACGAAACACGGAACCGGCATTTTTCATGTCGTAAATCCCGGAACGGCACGGCACCGCCACATTCTCGATCTCTATCGTGAATACGTCGATCCGAGTCATCAGAATGAATGGATTTCGAAAGAAGAATTGATGACCCGAGGTCTAGCGAAAGCGACACGATCGAACTGCGTACTCCAATCAGCGCGCTTGCAGGAACTCGGCATCGAAATGCGCCCGATCGATGTCGCGTTGCGCGATACGATGATGAAGTATGCCGCAAAAAAAGCAGAGAACAGAGAGCAGAGAGCAGTTCCTGCCTCGGCTACCAGCCTACCAGCCTACCAGCCTACCAGGCTCCCCAAAATGAAAGGCCTCATTCTCGCCGGCGGCAAAGGCACGCGCCTCGCGCCGCTCACGAATACGACAAATAAGCATCTCCTGCCGGTCGGGAAGAAGCAAATGATTCTCTATCCGTTGCAGACGCTGCTAGATGCCGGAATCCGCGACATCATGGTCGTGACGGGATCGGATCACGCGGGCCATTTTATGAACCTGCTTGGCTCGGGCGCCGCGCTCGGTTGCCGACTCACCTACCGCATCCAGGACCAGGCCGGGGGCATCGCGCATGCCGTCGCGCTTGCGGAAGATTTTGTAGGACGGGACAACGTGACAGTGATTCTCGGCGACAATCTCTTTGAAGATAATTTCCTTGCGCCGATCAGCTCGTTCCAGAGCGGGGCGCTGACCTTTTACAAAGCCGTCCATGATCCGCAACGGTTTGGCGTCGTCGAGGTCGATCCGAGCGGCCGCGTGCTTTCGATCGAAGAAAAACCCGAGCATCCAAAATCGAACTTCGCGCAGGTCGGCTTGTACGTGTACGACGCGACCGTGTTCGACGTGATCCGCGCGCTCATGCCCTCCACGCGCGGCGAGCTGGAGATCGCGCACACGAATAGCGCGTTTCTGACGCAAGGGCGACTGGTCGCGCGTCCGGTGCGCGGATTCTGGTCGGATGCCGGCACGTTTGAGAGCCTGCGTCGTGCGAGCGAGTATTTTGAGAATAAATAAATAGCTAGTAGCTGGTAGCTGGTAGCTAGGGAACGATCGACGGAACGCTAGCTACCAGCTACCAGCTACTTCCTGTATCCTATCCACATGAAAAAACGAATCGTGATCGTTGGCGGCGGATTTGTCGGTTTGCGCACGGCGCAAATCATTTCACGCACATGCGACGGATTTGAAGTCCTGCTGATCGACAAGAAATGCGACTTCCTCTTCACGCCGTGGCTCGTGGACGCCCTCGCCGGCGAAATGAAGCTCGAGGACATCACCGTCGATTTGTCCGACTTGGCTAAGCAGGACGGATTTGATTTTCTTGAAGCGGAGGTCATCCGCGTGGCTCGTGAGAAACGAACGATCCGGCTGCGGACCGCCGTTTCAGAGAAAGACCTCCCTTTCGACATCCTCGTTCTCTCGCAAGGCGTCCGGACGTCCTACTACGACATCCCGGGCGCGGAGACGTACAGTTACCCTCTCAAGAACCCCGGCGACATCTGGCGTGCGCAACAGGCGATCCTCGATACGCTTGCCAAAGCGACGGCGGAGCAAAACAAGATGGAGCACGAGCGGCTCCTCTCCATGGCGGTCGTCGGCGCGGGGCCGACGGGCATCGAAGCGATTTTTGCCGTCAAACAATTCATCGAACGCAAACAAGCGGACGGGACGGTGAGCGCCGATCTGAAGCCGCGCTTCCACCTCATCCAAGCGGCACCGCAAATCCTCCCCGGTTTTCCGGAATCCGTCGTCCGGCACGCGAATGCGGAACTCGACCTGCATGGGATTCAGACGATGACCGGTGAGGCGGTGATCGGCGTCGAGCCGGGCTTGATCCGAACGGTTTCCGGAAAAGCGGTCCCGGCGTCGTTTATCCTCTGGTGCGCGGGGATCGAGCCTTCGATGGTCGACCTCACGCCTCCGCCCATCATGGAGCGCGGCGGTTATCCCGTCGTCGACAACTTTTTCCGCATCGACAAAAACATCTTTTGCGCGGGGGACGTGAGCGGCTTCAAGCTTCATGGCGTGCCTGTTTCAAAAACCGCACAAACCGCCATGCAAATGGCTCCGATACTCGCGGAGAATATTTTACGGACCCTCGATGGAAAGAAACTCGTCCCGTTTCGTACGACCACGAAAGGCGTGGTTATCACGCTCGGAGACACGGGCGTCATCAGTCTCAAACACAAAATCACCATCAAGGCCAAATGGTCGGTTCCGCTCCGCAACTCGTTTTACCGGCATCGGTTCAAGCAGATGACGAAGCGTTAGGACGCCACGCCCGGATACCGTTTATACGCGTGGTCGTAAAACCCGCCTTTTCAAGCGGGTTTTACGGTGGTGGACGGCAGAGGATTCGAACCTCTGACCTTCACAATGTCAATGTGACGCTCTAACCAACTGAGCTAGCCGTCCCCAAGCAATATCGAAACCGAGCCTTGCCCGCCAACATGAGAAGCTTATGGCGGGTAGCCGTCCGTTCGGAAGCGGGCAGATCGTAACTGAATATACCGCCGCTCGTCAAACCCCTCTCTAGACATAACTGGTCATACATTTTACCAATATGCTATACTCCCTTCGTCTCTCTAAAAGACGAAACAAAAGTCCTTTTATGTCCGACCTCTCATCCAAACCCAAGAAAACCGCACGACGCCGCAAAGCCGCCTCCACGCCGATTCCGAAAGGTCCCGGTTCGAGTCCTACATGCGGTCATGACGGCAACTGCACGCCCAACGCCTGCCGCGTGACGTATGCGGGTCCGGTAAGCCGCATGCACGATCACCACATGATCAGCGCCGCTCGCGGTACGATGCACATTTGGCCGGCCGCGATCATCACGTCGCTCGCCTTGCTCGTGACGGGTACGGTCGCCTTCTACTCGGTTGACGCCGCGCAGGACAAACGAACCGCCGCGCTGCAGAAACAGGCCGCTAATCGCGCCGACATCGAGAAGATCATGGAACGCTTGGATAAGATCGAACGCATGACCTCCGACATTCTCGTCACGGTCAAGCCGGAGCTTGCGGTGGAAGCGATGATGCAAAAGCTGGACGCGCGTAACGCCGCGGAAGACGTCCCAACCAACGAGCTTCCGAGCAACGAATAAAAAAGTAAACAAAAACACCCGGCGCATGCCGGGTGTTTTAAATTCTCCTGAAGTATTCGGCCAACATGACTTCGAGAGTTTTCTTACCTTTATCCGTTTTGAAATACCTTTCTCGTCTCAATGCATCATACTTATTCAAATATGCTTCATAAAAAATGAGCTTTGCCGGAAGTCGGCATCGAGTTGCCGGAACTAACCCGGAAACATGTTCTCCAAATCTTTTCCTCAAGTCAGTAGAAAATCCGATGTAAAGCTTTTTATCTTTCTCACTACGCAAAACGTATGTATAAAACATGATCTACTACGTTTAACAAAACGCCGCCCTTGTCAAGACGGTGTTTCGTGGTTCACCTAGCGCATGGCGGAACTCGTTGGCTCCGCCATGCACCATACGGTGCATGGCTCCGAGACTTGGATTCGAACCAAGATACACTGCTCCAGAGGCAGTAGTCCTACCATTAGACGATCTCGGAATGTGACGAACGTGCGGGGACAATACGAAATCCAAGCCGACTCGTCAACCGTTCGGATAAGAAAGAACCCCGCCTAGAAGAACGGGGTCAGTCGAGCCGAGCTCGACTAGCTGTTGCCAAACTCGACAATGATCTGCTTTAACGCGTCGCTGTCGAACGGCTTGTCGAGCAGTTCGGCGCCAAGCCTTTTCGCCGAGGCGAGAAACTCTTTCGCGTTCCCTGTCATGATTGTGACGCGGACAAGACGGTCGCCGACCGCGGCACGAACGGCCTCGATCAGCTTGTCACCGTCCATTCCGAATTCGGCCGCACTCTTCATGTTCCCGTCCGTGATGAGGAAGATCCGATCGTCTTCCTTTGTCTCCCGAAGCAGGGAGAACAAGTGTTTGGTCGACTCCGCTACCCTGAGCTCCACCGAACTGACGGCCGAAGAACGCGTCCATGACCTGAACACGCGAGACAGCACACCGCGCAAGTTCTTGTCATCATCAATGTAAAATACGTAGTTCATTCTGCCACACCCCTTCCTTGTGTTGCCAGTATGGGGACAGGCTACTTCACCATATTTTATTCAAATTGTCAATGAGATAAACAAAATCAGCAAACAGAGAACAAAGAGCAGTTCCGACAGGGCTGCTCTTTGCTCTTTGTTCTTTAAACACTGACCCGGTTTTCACGACAGAATAGTGATTGGAACCGACGTCTGTCTGTTAAAGCATTCACGTAATGACGACCCTTCGAGGGAATCGCCATCCGTTTGAATGCCGCGATCCCCGTAAAATCACTTGCGTGATCACGGGGTCATCGACCTTAGGTTAGGGGCTAGAAATGAATCTAGGCACCCAATTCTCCCTAGAAAGGAGGTGATCCATCCACAGCTTCCGCTACGGATGCCTTGTTACGACTTCACCCTTATCATCGACTCTGCCTTCGTCCCCTTATCGAGGCCTTCGGGCATTTCCGACTCTCTTGGTGTGACGGGCGGTGAGTACAAGACCCGAGAACGTATTCAACGCGCCGTGGCTGATACGCGTTTACTAGCAAATCCGGCTTCATGAAGGCGAATTTCAGCCTTCAATCCGAACTGGGGCCAGGTTTGATGGGATTAGCTCCGCCTTGCGGCTTGGCAACCCATTGTCCTGGCCATTGTAGCACGTGTGTAGCCCTAGGTGTAAGAGCCATGCTGATTTGACGTCATCCCCACCTTCCTCCCCGTTATCCGAGGCGGTCTCCCGTGAAAAAGCAACACGGGACGGGGGTTGCGCTCGTTACCCGACTTAACGGTACATCTCACGACACGAGCTGACGGCAACCATGCAGCACCTGTGTAGCACCCTCGAAGGCGGCCACCGTTTCCGGCGGCTTGCAGCTACATTTCAAACCCAGGTAAGGTTCCTCGCTTACCATCGAATTAAACCACATGCTCCACCGCTTGTGCGGGTCCCCGTCTATTCCTTTGAGTTTTAGTCTTGCGACCGTACTCCCCAGGCGGAATGCTTAATGCGTTAGCTATTTTAACCGACTCCGAGAGGGTCGATACTCCCGAAATCTAGCATTCATCGTTTAGGGCGTGGACTACAGGGGTATCTAATCCCTTTCGCTCCCCACGCTTTCGTCCCTGAGTGTCAGCTATGTTCCAGCAAGCTGCCTTCGCATTTGGTGTTCTTACCGATATTAACGCATTTTACTACTACACCGGTAATTCCGCTTGCCTCTCCCATGCTCGAGCCGAACCGTATCACGAGCGGTTTCAGGGTTGAGCCCTGAAATTTGACCCGTGACGTGAACGGCCACCTGCGGACCCTTTACGCCCAATAAATCCGGATAACGCTTGAGGTCTCTGTATTACCGCTGCTGCTGGCACAGAGTTAGCAACCTCTTATTCTCCAAGTACCGTCAAAATTCGTCCTTGGTAAAAGCGGTTTACGAGCCGAAGCCCTTCTTCCCGCACGCGGCGTCGCTCGGTCAGACTTTCGTCCATTGCCGAATATTCTCGACTGCAGCCACCCGTAGGTGTCTGGGCAGTGTCTCAGTCCCAGTGAGTGGGGTCGTGCTCTCACACCCCATACCCGTCATAGCCTTGGTGAGCCTTTACCTCACCAACAAGCTGATAGGCCATAGGCCCCTCTCGTAGCGTCTTGCGACTTTACTCTTGCGAGACCATCGTGGAATTAGACCTCCTTTCGGAGGCTTATGCCCGACTACGAGGCAGGTACCAATGTGTTACGCACCCGTTTGCCACTAACTTCACACGGTATTGCTACCATAAGAAGTTCGTTCGACTTGCATGCCTTAGACACGCCGCCAGCGTTCATCCTGAGCCAGGATCAAACTCTCAGTAAAACCCACGGAGTCCCTGGCGGAACTCCGGGATCAAGGAATCAGACGTTTTTGTTTGGTTCCAATCACTCTTCTGTTGTCAAAGCTCCGTGGCTCCGACCGTATCCATAACATGTGGATACCTTTCAGAACGTGCGGGAAGTTTAATGGAGCCCAAGCCCCCTGTCAAGTGCATGTCGAGATCTCTTTAGAGTATGAAAAACCCCGCATTTACGGGGTCATCCCTCCCTTCGCGAAGAGAGAGATCAGGAGCAGTTGGGGAGATAGTTGTTGGGTTCGGTCGCGACCGCCGGTGCCGCCGCCTCGTCGGAGGCCCTGAACCCGAATTCGAAACGCTCGAGCTTGGCCTGGCGCAGGATCTCTCTCGTGACCTGATCACCCGTACAGAGGATGGCCGGCTCGATGTGGAACGTGCCGGGGAGTTCCTTGAGGCGCGACTCGACGTCGGCCTTACCGGGAGCTCTCACGTAGGCGTCGAACGTCTTCTGAACAAGCGCTCCCGTCCTTCCGTGTACGCCGTTGAGCTTGAGCTTGACGACGAAGATCGTTTCCGGATCCGATTCTTTTTCTTTCAAAACAACCTCCCAGTTGCGGGGCGCACTGTACCCGAAGTTCGCAAAAACGTCAATCCTTCGCCTCTGCCAACCGAGCCCAGTCTTCCGGTCTCAAATCCTCCGCGCGAGCTTTGGAAGAAAGGTTCGTAGGCCAGTAGGCTGGTAGGCTGGTAGCCGAAAAGCCGAGATTCGACGCGAGCAATTTGCGCGGATGAGCAAAACCTTTCTTCGCCAACGCCATGATCTCCTCCGGATTGCGACCCCAAATCGCTTTCCGCTCCTCCTGCGTCATCGGGATGATGCGCAAAACGGCCGACTCGACCTTGGGCGGCGGAAAAAAACATCCGGCGGAGACGCGCTTCACGAGTCGGGCTTCGTGTGCGGCAAACGCAACCATGAGCGACAGCAAGGAGTGCTTGCGGTCGCGGGCGATGGCACGCTCCGCCACCTCGCGTTGGACGAGCACCACGAGGTTCGTCGGCGGATGTTTTGCGTACAGCGCCTTTCGAAGCGCGAGTGACGTGATCGAATACGGAAGGTTGGAGACGAATTTCCAAGGTGCGTGGCCATGCGCCCCTACCTCGAAATGATTTTCCCAATTAAGTTTAGAGGCGTCCCCGAAAATAATTTGTAGGGGCACGGCGTGCCGTGCCCCTACCGTGCGCGATAGATATTCGACGAATCGCCGGTCCCGTTCCACGGCCGTGACGGATGCACCGGCGTCGATGAGCGCGCGCGTGAGGACGCCGAGTCCCGGGCCGATTTCGAGCACGCGATCTCCTTTTTCGATTTCGGCTTCCGTGACGATGATGTCGAGAATGTTTTTATCGATCAAAAAATGCTGGCCGAGACGCTTGTTCGCACCCTGCCTGTCGGCAGGCAGGTGACCGCCGATCTCTTTTAACGCTGCTCTGATCTCCGTGGGATTCATAGAATCGAAAAGTAGCGTATCATACTACGTATGTTAGACGGATTCCGCCGACGCTTTGGGATCAAGCGTCACAATCACCCGATCGATTTGCTCGCCGAAGCCAATGGCCTGCTTTCCGGTATCGCCCTCTATCCGCAGGTCTTTAAGGCGTTGGCGACGAGACAGGTTTCCGATCTCTCTCCGACGACGTTTTTCATTATCTTCACCACCAATATCATCTGGTTCGCCTACGCGATCCATCGTCGCGCGCTTCCGGTCATCGTCGCAAGCATCCTAAACGGCATCGCCTCCGGCGTCTTGATCGCGTTCTTTTTTCTGTACGACTAATCCTTATTCAACTCCGCGCGTCGATCTGAGCCTTCGGCCTGCAAACGCAAATACCCTTCGATGAACCGATCAAGATCACCGTCGAGCACGGCGTCGGTATCCGCGGTTTCCACGTCGGTGCGATGGTCCTTCACCATGTGATACGGATGCAGGACGTAGGAACGGATCTGGTTTCCCCATTCCGCGCTTTGATACTCTCCGCGCAACTTCTGCTTCTCTTTTTGCAGCTCCTCTTCTTTCAACTTAAGCAATTTCGATTTCAGAATCTTCATCGCCGTCTCCTTGTTCTGCGTCTGCGAACGCTCGTTCTGACAGGACACGGTGATCTTGGTCGGCAGGTGAACGATGCGCACCGCAGAATAGGTCGTGTTCACCGATTGTCCGCCCTTGCCTCCGGACATGAACGTGTCGATGCGCAAGTCGTCCGGCTTGATCTCGATGTCGATCGTCTCGTCGATTTCCGGCACGACTTCCGCGAGCGCGAAGGACGTTTGACGTAACGCGTCCGAGTTAAACGGCGACTGGCGCACGAGTCGATGCACGCCATGCTCGCTTTTCAGATGACCGTACGCGTAGCGCCCTTTCACCTCGAACGTCGCGGACTTGATACCCGCCTCACCACCGCGCGATTCGTCGAGCAGCTTTACCGACCACTCCTTGCGCTCGGCATAACGGAACAGCATACGCATGAGCATCTCGGCCCAATCCTGCGCGTCGGTACCGCCCGCGCCCGCGTGAACCGAGACGATCGCGTTCTTTTCGTCGTATGCGCCCGAAAACAGCAGCGTGAATTCGAGATCGAGATACCTAGCTTCTAGCTTCAAAATTCTAGCTTCTCCCTCTCCTACAATACTCACGTCTTTCTCCCCGATGGCCATCTGCACCAACTCTTGAAGATCCATGATCTCCATGCGAAGCGCATTCCACTGGTCGTGCTCCTTTTTCAACTCCGCGAGTTTCTGCGATTCCGTTTTCGCCCGCTCCTGATCGGACCAAAAATCCGGCGCCGACGTTTCCGTTTCCAGCGCGGCGATCTGCTCCTTTACCGCGTCCAACGCCAAGATCCGCCAGGCTTCATCCAGCTTGGCGCGCAAGGCGTCGATCTTCTCCAAGAGTTCGTCGAGCATGAGGTGGAATGTAGATCAAAACCGCGTTTTTGTCATTACAAACACCCGCCGAAGCGGGTGTTGTTGGTGATTAGAGATTGATCTGTTTGCGGTACGCACCGAGGACCGGAATCTCCCAGAACTCTCCCATGAGACACTTGATCAGGGCGACGAGCGCGACGATCAAGAATAAAATACCGATGAACGGGGCCAAGAGCCAACCGATAATCGGGACCATGGCGATCACGCTGCCGATGATTTCGGCGATCAGGAGAACCAAGCCCTGCTTGGCGTGTTCCTGCGTGTACTTGGAGTCCTTCTTGGCAAGCAACGGAATAAGAACGAGGATGCCGAGATACGAGAGGGCCGCGATAACTTTGTTGTCATCGATGTCCTTTTTGTCGAAATGCGGCATATCGGACATTGGCTTGGCTTCGTGCGAAGGCGCTCCCGGGTTAGGGGTTCCGCCCATGTTGGGTTGGTGTTCCATACGGCAGACATGCTACCAATTTTTAGATTAGGTTACAAGATGACCAACGAAAGAGTGGCTCAAATGAGCCACTTTTAACTACTCCCTCAAAGCCTCCCACTCTCGTTTGGATACATACTTGGTTTGAAGAAAACTTGGTCCAAAGAAATACTCCCCTGATGAAAAGCCGAACTGGCCAGATTCATCGTCGAACTCACATGACCATTGCCTTATATCGACGATTGCACATTTTGTGTATTTTATTGTTTCTCCGGAGGAATCATCTGATGTCCATTCCAGTACGGAATGATTGTCTTTATCGATTTTATATATACGTCTATTTTCAGCTACCCAGGTTTTGCATGCACCGGTTGCTTCATCGGCGTCCCCACACCACAACGGATAAACGGTTATATCATTATTCGCGATGCAACCTCCTGCAATAAGTGCGAGAGCTATAATAGGAAAAAGGAGGCGCTTCATATCACGACTGTTTTTGATCTTTATGCAGATCCTCTTCAGGGATAAATTCAACTTTTTTATTCTTGAAGTCTATAACCGCGACATAAGGAGCGAACAGCTCTAAACCGGCGATCGCCTCACTCGCGCTAGGATTTTCAATCATACCTGCATCTACTTCAGCTGTTTTTCCATCCACGGTTACCATGACCTTGAAATAGTAGACAACTCCTTTATGCCCATTTGCGAACTCAGCCTGACCTACGCTGGATAATTTTGCACCAATATTTATTAAATCTAGAACCGGAAGAGAGAGGCTCCCCGAGTGGCCCGTATCAAGCAAAGCAGGAATGGTTTTTTTAATTCCATCATTCGTACCGCTTATCTCAATGACTACTTTTGGATTTCCGTCATTGGCATCAAAATACGCGTGCATATTTTAATCCAATTGAACTCGAGGACGGATGGTTCCGAGCTACCTTTTCTAAGCTTCCGATCTTTCTAACGAAAAGAATTTTGTCAGGGAACTTTTGTCTCGCCTCTTTCACAGCTGCGTCTCTAGTGTCTCCAAAAAAATATTCTTTGGAATCCACTTCAATAGCAACGTGCTTGCCCAATTGGGAGGCCTCAATCTCAAGATCTCTCTGAAGCTGATCATAGATTTCGTTGCCTCTAATGATCACTTCCTCTGTGCTTTTTCGTGGCTCGATTTGGGACATAGATCAAATATATTCACTAGCTCTAGTATAACACGCTCCCCAAAAACCAAAAGAATATGACTATTGTATAAATGACTACCAACTCAAGCCCAGACAGTCAAGCGAAAACAGGCCGGAGCCTGTTCTTGCCTGAGTCCTTAGTGAAGCCGCTTGCATTCCTTGCAGAGACGCTTTGCACCGGTTCCCTTTGCTAAATTCTCTCGCTCAATATTGTTACCCGTATTGCAGTCTTTATTATCATGGTACACATTTGACTCCTTTGAATTCCAGGTTTTTTTCTTTGACATAGTCCCAGTTAAACTATTATTGGATTAGAACCCCATTCCCCCTCCCATACCCCCCATGCCACCGCCGTGGTCATGTGCCGCTTCTTCCTTCTTGGGCCTTTCCGAGATCACGCATTCCGTGGTGAGGAAGAGCGCGGCGACGGACGTGGCGTTTTGGAGCGCCGAGCGCGTCACCTTGGCCGGGTCGATGATGCCGGCGACGATCATGTCCTCGTAGCGGTCGGCTTCGGCGTTGTAGCCCATGGCGCCGGACAGCTTTTTCACTTCCTCGACGACGACCGCGCCGTCCTTGCCCGCGTTTTGCGCGATGATGCGCAAAGGCTCTTCCATCGCGCGACGCAGGATGCGCACGCCGACCGCCTCTTCGCCTTCGAGGTTGAGCGATTCGAGCACCTTCATCGCGCGCAAAAGCGCGACGCCGCCGCCCGGAACGATTCCCTCCTCCACCGCGGCCTTGGTCGCGGCAATCGCGTCCTCGATGCGATGTTTCTTTTCTTTCATCTCGACTTCCGTCGCGGCGCCGACCTTGATCACGCCGATCCCTCCGGCGAGCTTGGCCAAACGTTCCTCGATCTTTTCCTTGTCGTAAGACGAATCGACTTGCTCCATCTGCTTCTTGAGAGCGCCGGCACGCGCCTCGATGGCGGCCTTGTCGCCTTTGCCGTCCACAAATGTCGTGTGATCCTTGGTCGAGACGACTTTGCGCGCGGAACCGAGATCTTCCAGCTCGATGGAATCGAGTTTGCGGCCGATGTCCTCGGAGATAAACGTCGCGCCGGTCACGATGGCGATATCCTGAAGCATCTCCTTACGGCGGTCACCGAATCCCGGCGCTTTGATCGCGAGGGCGTTGAAAATGCCACGGAGACGGTTCACGACGAGGGTCGCGAGCGCCTCGCCTTCGACGTCATCGGCGACGATCACGAGCTCCTTGCGTCCGGCCTTGAGCAGCTTCTCGAGCAACGGCAACAAGTCCTGCACGGACGAGATTTTCTTGTCGGTCACGAGAATCGGCGCTTCGGAATAATCCGCCTCCATGCGATCTTGGTTCGTGATCATGTAGGCCGAGGCGTAGCCCTTGTCGATGCGCATACCCTTCACCACTTCCTGTTCGATGCCGAGCGACTGACCTTCCTCGACCGTGATCACGCCTTCTTTCCCCATCTCCTTCACCATGGCGGCGATGGTCGCGCCGATTTCCTTGTCGTTGGCGGAAATCGAAGCGACGTTCTCGATCATGTCGCCGGTTACCGGTTGGGATACCTTCTCCTTCAGCTCTTTCACGACGGCTTCAAGCGCTTTTTCCATGCCGCGCTTTACCGCAAGCGGCGAGGCGCCGGCCGTGATGTTCTTGATCCCCTCGGCGATAATCGCCTGTGCGAGCACCGTGGCGGTCGTGGTGCCGTCGCCCGCGACGTCGTTGGTCTTGGACGCGACCTCTTTTACGAGTTCCGCGCCGATGTTCTCCATCTTGTCCTCGAGCTCGACTTCTCTTGCGACGGTCACGCCGTCTTTCGTAATGGTCGGCGATCCGTAACCGGATTCGATCACGACGTTGCGACCCTTGGG
Source organism: Patescibacteria group bacterium (assembly GCA_038061235.1). Classification (GTDB taxonomy): domain Bacteria; phylum Patescibacteriota; class Patescibacteriia; order 2-12-FULL-60-25; family 2-12-FULL-60-25; genus RHKK01. The sequence continues at coordinate 13,128 of JBBTZS010000005.1, forward strand.
GCCGAGCGTGACTTTGACGGCATTCGCCAACTTGTCCACGCCGCGCTTAAGCGCCTGGCGTGCTTCTTCGTTGAATATGATTACTTTTGACATAAGGATAGTCGGTTTGTTATTCAATCACGGCGATAATGTCCGATTCGGACAGGACGAGATATTCCTTGTCGTCGATTTTTACTTCATCGGGCGAGTATTTCTTGAACACGACTTTGTCGCCGACTTTAACCGAGACGGGAATGACCTTGCCGGAGTCGTCGACGCGACCGGGGCCGACGGCGATAACGGTGCCCTGCTCGGGTCGTTCCTTGCTTGCGGTGTCCGGCAACACGAGGCCGGAAGCGGTCGTTTCATCTTTGGAGGACGAAGTCACGAGGACTTTATCGAAAAGGGGGCGTAGGTTCATAGGAAATGATTTGGTTAGCAGTCTAATGGCTTGTTTGCTAATCGTGGGGGCTAGTGTGCGTAAGTTGAGGGAAAGCGTCAAGGGTGAGAAAAAAGCCCTGTGGTCAGGGCTGAAGGGATTTGCCGGAGTGGATGGGGCTGTCGAAGTAGATCAGGTACGGCTTGTCCCGATCCACCCCCTTCCGATCCTTGCATTCTAACATGGCCTTGTCCGCCTCCTTAAGGAGGATCCGAAGGTCCGGGATGACGCCGGCGGAACGGAATGACCCGCCGAACGAAACATCTATATGAAACCGATGCCAGACTCCGGTGCGGATATTGGCCGCTTCGGAATCAAACGGCATCGCCTTCGCGAACTCGTCGACGATCTTCTCGAACGATGTCGCGGCGAGATCGGTGAACAGTGCGTAGAACTCGTCACCGCCAAAGCGCCCGAGGATGCCGCCATGTTTCTCGGCGAGGATACGTCCACGACTCGCAAGCTGTTGGATAAGCTCGTCGCCATGGTCGTGGCCATAGGTATCGTTGAGCTGCTTGAAGTCGTCGGGATCAAGAAAGAGGAACCCCACGCTCCCCCGCCGACGACGCTGCTCTGCGATACGCTGGCGCGCATCCCGCGAGAAGGCGGGCTTGTTCATGACCCCGGTCATGTGATCCGTGTAGGCCATGAGCTTGTAGCGCTCGACGTCCTCCTTCAGCCCGTCGAACGCGGACGTGAGCTGCTCGTTCAGTACGCGCAGGCTCTCGAGCTCGCGCTCGCAGATCGTGGGATCCTGGAAGATCCCGACCGCGCGCACGATCGTCTGCAGTCCCGGCACCCTGATGGGCGTGACCGTGAGGATGCGCAGCTCTCGCCGGCCGTCCGGGCGCTGCACGTACACCGCCTCCTGGCGGATCATCTCGCGCGCCGCGATCCGGTGGCCCATGGACTCCCCGATCGGGTGACCGTCCGCGTCGTAGAGAAACTCGAGCGCCTTGTGGCGCGTCAGCTCGTCGCATGTAAGCCCGAGGAGCTGTTGGGCGTGGACGTTTGCGAACGCGATCGTCCCGTCGTGGAGCGTGGAGACGACCGGATACGGCAGCGTCTCGAAGATCCACGTCGTGAGCTCGGCCTGACTCTCGTAGAAGCGCATGAGCGCGTTCCGGTAGTCCTCCTCCGTGTCGTGGGCCGATCGGTCGGGAGGCGCATGCGGATATCGCTTGCGAATGATCTCATCTTCTTTGTTCAAGGGACGCCTCCGTGAAAATGCGTATCTTGTTCTTAGATTATTATTCCTCTCTTGTCAATGGCAGAAAGGCGAACAACATGGCGAGGGCTTGTCCGGCCCACAGCGACCAAAGGTAATGATCGAACAAGACAAGCGGCGCGATCGTGGCGAGTAAAAGAAAGCCAAACCGGCCCGAGTATCGGAGCCAGCGCGCGAGAAGCAGCGCCGCGCCTAAAACGCCGATCAGGCCGGTTTCAAGCAAGATGAGCAGGAAGACGAGATGCGGCGGGATCATGCCCGATCCCGCCTTGTCCAGAGCGTAGATGGCGGTGTTCTGGCCCTGTCCGAGCCACCACTCTTCGCCGACCAGTCTCCACGACGCGGCGAGCGATGCCATGCGCTCGTCCGCGGATTTCACTTCCAGGCGTGCATCCGACTGCGCGCGAACCGAGACGACATCGCGCGTCACGAGCAGGCTCCCGACCGCCGTCACGGCGATCACGAGCGGGATCAGGAACGCGCGACGACGCTCCTCGCGCGTCCACGTTTTTTGCCAAACGAACGCAAGCGCGGCGATGACGCCGACGGCGGCCGCGATCCACGCGGCGCGGGAAAACGAGAGGATGAGCGCGACGACAAAGAGCGCTCCGACGGCGGCCAAACCGTTTCGCCGCGCCCGATCCGTGACACGCACCGCGAGGAGCGTCACACCCATGAGACCGAGCGCCAGCCAGCCGCCGAGAATATTCGGATGCGGGAATCCGCCGTACGCGCGCAACACGCGACGCCCGTCGACCTCGATGACGGACACGCCGAGGTCGGCCGGGTTCTGCGATGCCATGCCGAGCCATTTCGAGCCGCTCACAAACTGCGTGACGTATTGCCAAACCGCCAGCAGGGCATGCGGAAGGATGGCCACGACCGACCACGTCAGTAGCTCGCGTCGGCCGACGTGAAGCTGCCGCAATGACCAAGCGAAAAATGCGAACAGGCCTACTTGGGTCAGCCATTGCCATGAGGCTTGCGGGTAGATCGAGACGAAGGCGGGCAGTCCGAGCAGTAGCATGCCGATCACCACCGCCCAATCGGAAACGGAAAGCGCCTTATCCTCCAAATCCTCCTTGAACTGATGACATGCGAAAAAAATCATGAGCATGATCGGCATCCATGAAAGATAGATCGACAACCTCCCCTGTTCCCACGGAAGTCCGCCGACCATCGACCCTTCTTGAAACCACCGGATTTGCCACGGCAAAAGGACGAGGGCGATGCGCCACGACCAGTCACGAATCCAGTCCATATTGTTTGCAGATTTCACGATAACGGTCACGAAACGCCGTGCGCCCGTCTTCCGCATGGAATTTGAGCACATGCGGCGTGATCACGACGCGTGTGCCCGTATTGCGGATCTTCTTCAATATCGGCGAGAACGTACGCTCCTGGAGCCGACGGACGATCGGATCAAGAAATGCCAAGCGCGGAAATCGGAGAAGCGGTTTTTTGACGCGAAGATCGGGACTCGGGATCCAGACGCGCGCGTGCGGATGCCGCGACCGGATGGCGACGTTCGTTTCCCAAAGATCGACCGAGACGCCGTCGTCGTAAAGCGGCAGAAGCGACAAAAACCAGAAACGAAAATATGGATCGTCGCCGTCCAGCATGAGAGGCGCGAGATCGAGCGCGGAATCATCCACCCAAAACGAAAGGCAGACGGCGTCCCGGTCGCTTTCGCGGATGCCGGGACGCGATCCCGTGAGCGCATACCACGTCGTCGCGAGGGCGCGAGCGAGGGCGAGCGATCCGCGTTTCGTGATCACGAAGAAATCGAGATCGCCCTCGTCGCGCGCGTTGGCAAGCGCGGTCGTATTGCAAAGCGCGACAAAACGTACGCCGGGCAGACGCGACAGGAGACGCGCCACACGACGCGCCTTGCGGATTTTGCGCGGAAAAAACGCTTCGCGACGCTCTTGCTCCGCGATCAGCTCTTCGCGACCCTCGAAGGCGACGCGGCCGCGCACGATGCGTGCCGGCGAAACGATAGGGCCGCGAACGGACGAAAGGGAAAGCTCGGCATCCGTGGGCGGATACCCGATCGCATCGTAGAACGCGATCGCTTGATGTCTCGCGGCGCCGGCTTCCATACTTATCCTTCCATCATGCTTGCCGACGATGCGGCTTGCGTGGCTCGTGCCAGCGCGCGCGATTCTGCCGGCAACGCGCTATCCACGACGACCAGACGCTCGTTCGTCCATTCGACGACTTGGTCCCAGGCGATCATGAGTTCATCGCCGAGCAAACCGGCCACCAGATTTCCGGATTTTACGTGAAACGTCTTGACGCGACCGGTTTCCGAATCCACATCCAAACTGCCCAGTTTTCCGAGCGTCTGGCCGGCGCGCGTCTCGACCGGAATGCCGAGAATCGCCTTGGAGTTGAGGATCATAGGCATAGCCTAACCTAAGCACGAGCGGAGAGCCACTTCAGCGCAAATATCCGATGATCACGAATCCCCCGATGAGCAGGATCGTGAACAGAACGGTGAACAGCTCGAAATACTTTTCGATCAACGGACGCGCTTTCGGTCCCAAATATCGCATGACGGCGGCGACGGCGAAGAAACGCGCACCACGCCCCAAAATCGATGCCAAGACGAAGTACAGGAAATTGACGTGAAATAATCCGGCGGAAATCGTGATCAGCTTGAACGGGATCGGCGTGAACGCGGCGACAAAGACGGCGAGAAAGGCGTTCGCATCGTACTTGGCGCGAATCACATCGATCAACGGTTCAAGGTGATAAAACGCGATGATCGGCTGGCCGATCGTCTCAAAGAGCGCAAAGCCGATGAAATAGCCGAAGATGCCGCCGATGATCGAAAACAGCGTCGTCGTGACGGCGTAGCGGAACGTTTTTTCACGATTGGAAAACCCCATCGCGATCAGAAGTACATCCGGCGGGATGGGAAAGAAGGAGCTTTCGGCGAACGCCAAGCCGGCCAGATACGATTCCGCATTGGGAAGGGCGGCTTTGGCCACGGTCCAGTCATACAAACGTCGGAGCGGCGCGAACGCTTTGCGAAGAAATTCCATGTGATTACGATTCGACGACGCTTCCGCCGAAGGCTTTGAGAATATTCGATACGATGTCCTGCGAACGGGTCTCGGCGCGAGCCGCGTCCTCGCCCACGATCCCCTCGAGCGCGAGCCGCTCTCCCAGAACCTTTTCCATCGACTGCTCGACGATCAGGCGATTTTTTGGATCGCCGATGATCTTATCAAGATGGAACGCGTATTGAAACCGCAGCACGACTGTGTTGCCGCGTATATCTTCCGGTCGACTGATCTTGAGGATAAACGGCAGCGAGCGATTTTGCTCGTCCACGGCGCGAATGACGGCCGGCCATTTCATGCGAACGGTGTTGAGGTTGATCGAGACTTTTGTTTTTTCCTGCGCTTTTGGGGGCGGGCTCGCATCATCTCTTGCTTTCTCCTCCTCCGAAAGGAGGAGATCTTTCCGAACATCCCCTCCTCCCGGAGGAGGGGTGGCCACGGACGTGGCCGGGGTGGTGTGGGTTGCACGCGCATGCCGCAACAACCCGTTTGCCGCGATCGTACCCGCGAGCTGAAGCGCGAAAAGCGCGTCGATCCCGGATTTCGCGTCTTTGCGCCGCTCGAACAGCAGAAGCGCGAGGTCGTTCAACTCGCCCGGCGCAAACGGTTGCGATTTGGACGCGTCACCCGAGTCGATGAGCATGCGTCGAATCTCGGCGACGAGATCGTCGAAGAACGGGATGAGCGGGATGCCGTCGTCGGAGAGACGCTGCGCCTCGCGCAAGGACGCCGCATGGTCGCGCGTGGCCCAAAGCGCGATCAGACCCTTCGCAAGCTCGCCATATCCCTGCGGGATGACGAGGGACGCCGTTTCGAGCGTCATCTCGTCTCCCCCGAGCGACGATAGCTGGCCGAGCAACGTTTCCGCGTCGCGCACGCAGCCGTCGGAACGCGAAACGATGAGACGGACGACGTCATCGTCGACCTTCATCCCTTCCGCCTCGGCGATGTAACGCACGCGGGCCGAAAGCGCCTCGTCGGGAATGCGCTTGAACTCAAACCGCTGGCAACGCGAGACGATCGTAGCCGGAATCTTGTGCCACTCGGTGGTCGCAAAGATGAAAAACGCATACGGCGGCGGTTCTTCAAGCGTCTTGAGGAGCGCGTTCCACGCCGAGGGAGAGAGCATGTGCGCCTCGTCAAGCACGTACACCTTGCGTCCCCGTCTGCCCTGCCCGACCGGCAGGCGGGCGGTAGGCAGACTGCCGCCGAACGGAGCGAATCGGACATGCTCGATCAGCTCGCGCATGTCGTCCACGCCGTTATGCGTGGCGGCGTCCTGCTCGATCAAGTCGAGCTGCCTTCCAGCGTTTGCCGCGACGCAAGCTTGACACGCGTTGCACGGCTCGCCGTCTTTCAAATATTCACAATTCAACGCCTTGGCGAAAATACGCGCCGTGGTCGTTTTTCCCACGCCGCGCGGACCGCAAAACAAAAACGCATGCCCGAGCGTCCCGCTCGCAACCTCCTTGCGCAGGGTCTCGGTCACATGCGCCTGGCCGGTCACGTCGGCGAATGTTTTCGGTCGGTGGATCTGTGACAGGGAGGGCATAGACCAGAGAACAGTAAACAAAGAACAGAGAGCAGTAAACAGATGGCCTAAAACAAAAGACAGCCCCTTAATCAGGACTGCTCTTTGTTTACCGCTCTTTGCTCTTTGAACTATCCTCCCCACTCGTCTTCCGCGCGCTTGATGACGTTTTCCAAGGCTCCCCAGCGCGACGGAGCGTCTTTGGGAACCAGCACGACGGCATCGTCACCGATACCGCCATGATGGAACGAGACGGCGGCGGCCAATACGCGGTACGCATGACCTTCGCATACGACTTTCCAGTCCGATGACACTTCATCCTGCACCAGCGTACCCATCATCCGGTTGCGTTCAATCGGTCCCTTTTGTTTGAAAATGAATTTTCCGCTGTCGCTCACGTTTAACCGCAGTAAGTCTCCTTCGACGAGCTTGGATTTCGACGCGTAATTCGGCGGCACGAGATATTTGCGTCCGTCTTCGCCGATCATGTGCTCGCCGTCGAAGACGCCGTCGATGACGCGGTCGGAAAAACCCGTCGTCCCTTCTTCCGATGAAGCGCGATGGGCGAGATACCGCTCCGCATTATCCGACTCCGCGCGACCCGACAGAACGTGTTCAAGATTTTCCAGTTGTTCCTTCATGCTTGCAATGACGCGCATCGCCAACGCCAACTTCGTGTCGTGTCCGCTCATGGGCACGACCTCCTCCTCTTGCACGTCTTCGGTTGATTCAATTTCTTCGTCCCGCTCTTTCATATTTTTGTTTTTGTTTTTTATTGTTCGGGCGTATGACCATACGCCCTACCGGACATTCCCATGATACCACATCACAGCAACGGTTCGTCCTCGCCGCCCAGCGCGGCTTCACGACGCTCCATGATCTCGGCCTCGACCAGCGCGCGCTTGCGTCCGTATTTGTAACGCGAGAGCTCCTTGATCATGTTCGAAAGTTCTTTCGTCGGCGGACGACGCGCGCGAGTCGGCTGGAAGTTGAACGGTTTTGAGGCTTGATTGTCGATGAGAAGCTTGGCGTTGAACGTGAACGCCTCGACGTTGACCAGATCGTATTCCGTAAACGTCGGCGCGAATTCCTTGGCAAGGAACTCCGCGTCCTCGATGCCGACGCGATTCACAAACAGCGAACCGACGTTGCCGAAAATCGCGTCGCGGATTTTTTCCTCGGTCGGCGATCCTTCGAGCTGGCCGATAAACTGGTGCGCGATAATGAGATCGAGACCGTACTTGCGCGCTTCGGACAAAATCGCGCTGATGGAATCCGTGAGGAAGTTCTGGAACTCGTCGATATACAGATAGAAATCTTTTCGTTGCGACGGATCCAGGTCGGTGCGGCCAAGCGCGGACAGGAGAATCTTACCGACCAACACCATGCCGATGAGGTACGCGTTCAAGTCGCCGATTTTTCCCTTCGACAACTTGAGCAACAGAATCTTTTGTCCGTCCATAATATCGCGCATGTTGAACGCGCTCTTTTGCTGACCGATAATCGGCCGCATGTAATCGTTATAGATGAACGGCGTGAGTTTGGACGTAATATACGGCACCATGTTTGCAAGCGACGCCTCTCCGCCGGCTTTCAACGCCTCCTTTTGCCAGAAATCCTTTACGTCCTGCGATTTGCATTTGGACAATTTCAGGTTGCGATAGTCATCATCGGACAATACGCGCGGGATTTCCATCAACGTCGATCCGGATTCGATGTCTTCCATCAACAACAAGATGGCGTTGCGCATGTACAACTCAAACATCGGACCGCCGGTGGATTTGAGATCGTAGAGCTTGTCGAAGATCTTTAGCATCTCGTTGATCACGAACGTCTTTTGCTCGGGACGCGCCGGATCGAATTCGAGCATGTTCAACCCCATCGGACGGTCGTAGTCGGCCGGATCGAAGAAGATTACGTCGTCCGCGCGATGCTTGGGGACGAATTCGAGCGCGTCGTCGGCAAAGTCGCCGTGCGGATCGATCACGCACACGCCGCGCCCCTCCTCAATGTCCTGTTGCACCATCGCCTTCATCATCTCGGTTTTACCGGAACCGGACTTGCCGATGATGTACATGTGACGGCGGCGATCTTCCTGCTTGATGCGTACGTCGTAGAGCCGTCCGCGATATTCGGAATGACCGAGCAGCAACCCCTCGGCCGGCAAATTGGACGGCGGAAGGGCGCGACGGGACAGAAGCCAGTTGATCTTGGGCGTTTCCGTCGTCGGAAGCGGAAAATGGAACAGCGTCGCCATCTCCTCGCTGTTCAGGACGATGCGTACGCGTTCATCGAAGGTGCGAAAAATGAACGGCCGCACGATGGCCGACTGGAACCGTGGCGTCACTTGCTGGAATCCGTTGCCGTATTCGTAAATGTTGAACTGGCCGTAGGCGTTCAGCACGTCGTTCAGATAGCGTTGCGCGGCATCCGGCGAACCGGCGGACACCACGACGCGGATGTTCACGTCGAGTCCGGCTCTGGAAGCTTTTTCTTCCAATCCTTTTACCATCTCTTCTTCCAGCGGCGAAAGACGATAGGCATCTTCCGGTTTTTTGTCTTTCGACGATGAAGACGTCTTTGCCGCGTCCTTCAATCCTTTGCCCACGTCGAAAAGCAAGTTTTTCCCGCCGGTCGCCTGCGCCAGCTTTTTGCCTTGCTGCATCGCGCGCGCGATACGGAGCCCCTCCGTGCGCCACGTCTTTGGCGCGCTGCGACAGACGTATTGGATCGCGACGCCGTCCTTGCCGTCGACTTTCGACAGCGCGTTCGTGAGGGCGTTCATCGAATCGGAGTCGAGCTTGCGATACGTTTTGATCGGAAAATAGCTCGGCCGACGCAGCGCGAGATGACTGCCGAGAATCACGCCGGTCGGCGAGAATAAATTATAGTCGGGGACTTCGTCGATTTGCGCGTCCGGGTATTGCGCATGGATCTGCTCCTCGACGAAGGCGTGCATCGCGGCCGGAACGGTGACGTAAAACGATATCTTGTCGCCATGCGCCACGATCTCGAACGTGAACAGGTCGCTGCGTCCGAAAAGCCACGCTTTGAATCCCTTTTGCGCCTTCAGGCCGCCGATGGTCGCAAATACGGTTTCCATCGCGCCGATCAATTCCTGAATCTGTTGTTGCGACTTGTCCTGTTGTGCCTCTGCCGCCGTGAGCACCTTTGGAACGCGGACCATCAGCACCTTTAAATTGAAACTCGTTCGCGCCGCCGTCCCTTTTTGCAGGTTCCGGCGGAGCAGGAGCAACGCGACCATGACCGCAAACGCCAGGCCGATCAGCACGTACAAGGCGATAAGGATCGGATGCGATAACATCGAAACAATATTCAATGCAGGCGCCGACTCGATTGGCTCGGCGAGGTTAAACTGGAACACGGAAAGAATCGGCAACATGAAATCAGGCTTTAGGAATCTGGCTCGAGCGTTCCTGGCGATGCGCTTCGACGAGATCGACGATGCGGTCGGTTTTGATCTTCGCTTCCTGCTCGACGAAGTAACGATTGACGCCGGGGATGCTGAGTAACCAGTCGCGAATCAATTCCACCACGCGCTTCACCTGTACGTTCATCGAACGCACCATGCCGGAGATTTGGCCCGTGACCTCTCCGCCTTTCTTGATGAATTTTTCACGCGCCTCGTCCGGCATGTCGGGAACGTATTCGCCGAGACCGTCTTCGAGAATCTTTTCGACTTCGAGCATGATCCGGTCTTTTTCGACGGGCGGCGCGGTTTCCTGCGTCGGCGCGGCGGTTTGCCCCGCCGACGGCGAGGCGACGGTACTCGTCGGCGCGGCTTCCTGCGCGGTTTCGAGAAAGTCGTCTTTTTCCGCTTCCTGCGCCGCGGCCTCCATTTCCTTTAACGCCTTGCGCTCCGCCAACGCGACTTCATCCACCTCGGCCGACTCTTGCGGAGTCTCCGTCTCCGGCGTTTCCGGCGCCGCGGGTTGCGGCGCCTGTTCCGGTTGGGGGGCGCCTAAAAAACCGCCGTCTGACATACGGCTATGATAGCACAAAGAACAGTAAACAAAGAGCAGATCTTTTCGTAACTGCTCTCTGCTCTTTGCTCTTTGTTTACTCTGAATGTAGTTCGTACCCCTCCTTCGCGTCTTCCACGATCCAGCCCTTTGCCGTGATGGCTTCGCGCAGCTCGTCCGACTTTTTCCAATCCTTATTCTGTCTGGCGTTCTGACGCTCTTCGGCCATGTCACGGATCTCGTCCGGAATCGCGATCGATTGTCCGACGGCCTCCTCCAGCCCGAGGCGAAGTACGCGATCCATCTGCGCAAGCATGGCGCCTTTTTCTTCCTCGCTAGAACCGGATTTCAACATATCCCAAACAGCCGCGAGCGCTTTAGGCGTGTTCAAATCATCTTCCAACGCCTCGACAAACGCGGACGGCATTTTTTTTCCTTTCCCGATCGACAATCGACGCGCTTCCGTATGCAATTTGCGCAACGCGTTTTGCGCCCCCTCTAACCCTTCCCACGTGAAATTCAATTTCGAACGATAATGCGTGCCGAGGCAGTAGTAACGGAAGGCGAGCGGGTCGAATCCTTTGGCGATGAGATCATCGAGCGTGTACGCATTCCCTTCCGACTTGCCCATGCGCTTGCCGTCGACCAGCAAAAACTCACCGTGCAACCAATAATTCGCGAGCGGCTTTCCGAAAGCGGCTTCGGATTGCGCGATCTCGTTTTCGTGATGGACGGGAACGAGGTCAACGCCACCGCAGTGGATATCGAACGGCTGGCCGAGCAGTTCTTCGGACATCGCGGAACATTCGGCATGCCAGCCGGGGAATCCGACGCCCCACGGCGACTCCCATTCCATCTGCCTTTTACTCCCTGAGCTTGTCGAAGGGCTCAACTTCCAAAGCGCGAAATCCGCCGGATGATATTTCTCCTCGTTCACCTCCACGCGCGCACCAGCCTCTTTCTCTTCAAGCTTTTGTCCGGACAACTTTCCATACTCCTTGAATTTCGACGTATCGAAATAGATTCCATCGCTCGTGCGGTACGTGAATCCCTTTTTCTCCAGTTTTTTGACGAGATTGATCTGTTCCTTGATGTAGTCCGTCGCATGCGGTCGGTCTTTGCCCGACGGGACCGTGACGTTCAGCCGTTCGAGATCATGCACAAAACGGTCTTCGTACAACTTGGCGATGTCCCACGCGCTTTTCCCCTCTTTCGCCGCCGTCATCTCCACCTTGTCCTCGCCCATATCGCCGTCACCGACGAGATGACCGACATCCGTCACGTTCATGACATGGTGAACCTTGTTTCCAAACAATGCCAACGTGCGATGTAAAACATCCTCGAAAATATAGGTGCGCAAATTCCCGATCGTGGCCGGATTATAGACGGTCGGTCCACAGGCATACATGCCGACCTTTCCTTTTTTGATCGATTTGAACTCTTTAAGCGAGCGGGTCGCCGTATTCCAAAGCTTCAGCATAATGTCAGATGTTAGATGTCAGATGCCGGAAGGGCAAGAGTCTCGACAACCTTTAACCTCTGGCTTCTGACTTCAATCCCAACCTCTGGCATCTGACTTCTCACATCTTACATCGGATCTACCCCAGCCACGCACGCAATCGAGGAAACCGCTTGCACACCGGCAGGCCGGCGCACCACGTTTCAAGTCCCCATACGCGTCCGGCATGAAACGCACCCAAGACGAGCAGCGCGAAGACATAAATGATATGCTCGTCCACGATAAAGGCGTTCTTGTTTGGGTACGGGAAGGCGAGCGCGAAGTAATACAACAGCATAAGCGCGGCGCCGAGCGATGTGCTCAGTCGGATGAAAACGCCGAGCAGCAGCGAGATACCAAGCAACGTGAGTCCCCACTCGTTCATAAAGTTCACGGTCGGCAACACGGCCGGATGGAGCATCGCTCCGTAGAGCCACGCAAGGGATTTTGCGCCGCTCAGATATCCCGCCGCGGACCATTCCGAATTCAGCACCTTGGTGATGCCTGCATAGAAAAAGAACCAACCCATGGAAATACGGAGAAGCACAATGGCGATTTTTTGATGTGTGGACATAGGATTATCGGATGAGGATTTCTTTGACCGATTGGCGAAAGTGTGATTTCACGCCCTCGAGATCGGCCGCCGTGACGGCCGGGTACGAGGCGAGCTTCGGATCAAGTGTAACATCCGGGCGGAATCCTTGCAGGACATACCGCTTTGCTCCGTCGATCAGTTGCGCGATGGCGAGAAACTCGTCGCGGCCGTGGTGGCCGGGACAGACGGTCGTGCGGAACTCGTACTCCGGCGCGAGCGTCTTCACGAGCTCGATACTACGCTTGATCGCGTCGGGACGCACGGCGACGCCGACGAGCTCGGGATAGCGCTCAAGCGACGTCTTCACGTCCATCGCGACGTAATCCGCGAGCTCTTCACGCAGGATCGGCTCGAGCATCTCGGGCAAACTGCCGTTCGTGTCGAGTTTTACGAGAAATCCGAGGGCGCGGACCTTGCGCATGAACGCGGGAAGTTCGCGATGAAGCGTCGGCTCGCCGCCCGTCACGACCACGCCCTCAAACTTGCCGCGACGCGCCTCGAGAAACGCGAGAACGTCTTCTTCGGGAATGAAGCTCGACTCGATCTTCTTCAATCGTTCAGGAAGGACGAATTCCGGATTATGACAATAACCGCAACGAAAATTGCATCCGGGCGTGAACACGATGCACGCGGTCTTCCCCGGATAATCGAGGAGCGTAAGCTTTTGGATGCCGCTGAACCTCATGCGCGGGGCGCCCCGAACTTGATGCGGAACTCCTGGTTGGCCGCGACGCATTCTTCAAAATGCTTGCGCGAATAGTGCTCGGATCTTTTCCCGGGATTGAAGTAGGACACCGGACGGTGATAGCCCATGACGCGGGTCCAGACTTCACAGCGCGTTCGATCTTTGGAAACGATGGTGTTGTCCATAAATGTGTTGATGGTTGATCCTTGATCCCTGATCCTTGATCCCAAATCTGGGATCACGGATCTGGGATCACGGTTCATAAGGATTAAACGAATGACAGCGCCGACGCGTGGCGCTCCCGCACGACGGGATCGTGCCGTTCGGCCTTGATGCCGAGCTCTTCGTCGCAGCGCGGGCAAAAGTCCCACTCGCCGGCAAGATATCCGTGCTTCGGACAAATCGAGAACGTGGGTGTGACCGTGATGTACGGCAGGCGGTAATTCGAGAGGACGCCGCGCACAAACGATCGGCACGCTTCGGGCGATGAAAGCCGCTCGGACATGTAACAGTGCAACACCGTCCCGCCCGTGTAACGCGTCTGGAGATCGTCCTGCAGGTCCAACGCTTCGAACACGTCGTCGGTGTATCCGACTGGGATTTGCGTCGAATTCGTGTAATACGGCGCCTCGGACGTCCCGGCCTGCAGAATGTCGGGATACCGCTTGCGGTCTTCCTTCGCGAAACGATACGTCGTCCCTTCGGCCGGCGTCGCCTCGAGATTGTAGAGATTCCCCGTCTCTTCCTGATACGTCTTGAGACGCTCGCGCATGAAATCGAGGACGCGGGTCGCAAACTTCATGCCATTCGGCGTCGTGATGTTCTCCGCGTCTTCCGTCAGGTTGCGGATTGCCTCGTTCACGCCGTTGATTCCGATCGTGGAGAAGTGGTTTCGCAACGAGACGAGATATCGCTTGGTGTACGGGAAAAGACCGCAGTCGATCCACGTCTGGATCACTTTGCGCTTGATCTCAAGCGACGTGTTCGCAAGGTCCATGAGTTTGCCGAGTCGCTCGAGGAACGCCTCTTCGGATCCGCGGGCGAGATACCCGAGCCGCGCGGCGTTCACGGTCACGACGCCGATGGACCCCGTCATCTCTGCGGAGCCGAATAATCCGCCGCCGCGCTTGCGCAGCTCGGTGAGATCGAGTTGGAGGCGGCAGCACATGGATCTGACGTCTCCCGGATTCATGTCCGAATTGATGAAGTTCTGGAAATACGGCGTTCCGTACTTGGCCGTCATGGCAAAAAGCGGCAAGTTCTTCGGATCCTCCCAGTCGAAATCTTTCACAATATTGTACGTAGGGATCGGGAACGTAAATGTTCGGCCGTTCCTATCGCCTTCGGTCATCACCTCGATGAATACTTCGTTCAGGATATTCATTTCCTGCTCCAGTTCGCCAAACGTGTAGGCAAACTCCTTGCCGCCGAGCAAAAGTCGCTTCTCGCGAAGATCCTCGGGGCAATTCCAATCAAGCGTGACATTGGTAAACGGCGTCTGCGTCCCCCACCGCGACGGGACATTCAGGTTAAACACGAATGACTGGATGTTTTGTTTCACGTGATTGCGCACGTTTTTTTGCACATAGGCGTCGAGCTCCGCCTCGGACGGGAAGGAGGCACCGGATGAAGCCATTTCCTCACGCAACTCGAGCTCGTATTTCTTCACGAACGGGGCAAGATACGTGTCGAGGCTCGAAAACGCTTGTGCGCCGGCCCACTCGTTTTGCAACGTGCCGAGAAAGTTCACCATTTGCGCCACGGCGGATGAGAGATGCTTGGGCGGACCCGACTCGATTTTTCCCGGTACGCCGTTGAATCCTTCCTCGAGCAAGGCACGTAAACTCCAACCCGCGCAGTAGCCGGAGAACATATCAAGGTCGTGGACGTGTATGTCGGCATTGCGATGCATGTCTCCGATCTCTTTGGGATAGATATGCGAGAGCCAGTAGTTCGCGGTCACCTTACCCGCCGTGTTCAGGATCATGCCGCCAAGCGAATACCCCTGGTTCGAATTCGCTTCGACGCGCCAATCGCTGCGTTCGAGGTATTCGGAAATCGTTTTTTCCACCTCGACGACGACGTTTCGCGTTTCGCGTACCTCGCGTCGTTTCTCGCGATAGAGAATGTACGCCTTTGCCATTTCGGCGTAGCCGAGACGGATCAGGGTTTCCTCTACCTCGTCTTGGACTTGCTCGACGGTGGGAACGCCGCCTTCATACAGCGCTTCGAGCTGCGCACGGACGTCCGAAGCGACCGCGACCGCGACCGCGTCACCCTCCATGCTCACGGCTTTGGCCGCCTTCATGACGGCCGAGCGGATCTTTGCCACGTCGAAATCGACGATGGCGCCGCTTCGTTTTTGGATTTTACATATGGTCATACAGATAGGGGATTTGGAGATTTGAGAGGATTGAGTTTAAGAGCACTTCATAAGACTCTTCACGGTCCCAAACGCCTGAAAACAAAAAAGGTGTCATGTGACACCCTTGCCGACCCTGCCCGTGCTCCGTGCGAGCCTCCGTCTCGCCCGGCTAAGTCGAAGTTTGACCGCGTTTTCGGACGTGTTCCATTGCGTCGCGATTTCCCGAACGGAATATCCGTCGTGATAATAGAGGCGCAAGACTTCGCGATCCCGTTCCTCGAGGGAGCGCATGGCGCGATCGACTTCGTCGCGGGCTTCGAGACGGTCGAGCCACGCGCGTTCCGGAGACGCATCAACGAGCGACGGCGGCTCGTGGCGACGGTATTCACTGACAAGCAGATTATGCGCAATGCGCAAGAGATAGGTCTGATACGACGCGTTGCTCGATCGAAACTCCGAAAGCGCACGGAATGCGCGCTCGAATGTTTCCTGAACGAGATCTTCCGCGCGCTCGTGATCGGACAGGCGGTAACGAAAATAACGACGAAGGACGCCTTGGTACTTTGCGATCATCGCGCCGAACGCTTCACCGTCGCGTTTGGCGAGCGCGACGAGGTCGGCGTCCTCCGTCCGCGCGCGGAACCGGAGGCGCGTGGGCGCGACAAGCGTGCGCGTGAGCCATGCGCTCAATGACGACCGATCATCGATGCGCTCGGCAACCCGCCAACCGAAGACGGTTTCAAGAAAGCGCTGGAAACGGACGGGTTCCGCATCCGGCGACGCGGCACGGAAGAACTCGTCGCGAAACCCGCCCGTGTCCGTTTCCGGCTGAAGCGCGACGTATCCCGTCACGGTTCCGCGCTCGTCGCGCAGCGGCGCGATGCTCAATGCGGTTTCAAGATCATCGCCGCTTTTTCGTCGGTTCATGAGCGATTCCGCATACGGTAAACCCTTGGCGAGCCGCTTCCACATCGCCACGTAAAATGACGGCGGCATACGCCCGCCCCACAACTCTGACGGACGACGCCCGATCATCTCCGGAACATCAAAACCCGTTCGATCGCTTACCCCATCCGACGCATACAAAATCCGCGACTCCGTATCGGTCATAATCACGGATCCGCGGATCTGTTTTGTGAGGTCCATGCTCCCATGAAACCACTTGGACCGGCCAAAGACAACTTATCGTCCGATCCCTTCCATCCGTTCAAAGCGCGTCTGGATCCGTTGGATTTGAATGCGTACTTTGAGCGGAAGCTCCTGCGCGTCTATGGCGCGAATCTCGCGCATCACGTCTTCACGAATTTCGCTCGATGGTCGGCGTTCGTCCAAGCCGGATTCCAGCACTCGCTCGACGCGTTCCAGCAACCGGTCCTCGATCAGCGACCGGCGTTCTTGCATGCGTCGAATCTCTTTCAGCTTGCGCTCGAGATGTTTTCGCCGGATCACGTCTTTGATTTCGACCTTGGATACCACTCGCTCTTCCACACCCTCCACGTATTCACGCAACGGATACAGCGTATGATCCGGCAGCACCTCGTCGGACGAGTAGGCGTATGCGGACGTACCGACGCTGAACATCAGCGCAAAGACGCAGACGGCCGTCGCAAAACGCCATGCCGGCGCCGTACGCACGCCGGTCGCGAAGGCGCCGCGCTCGGCAAGCGTCCGACGTAAACACGTCTCGAACGCCGCGTCCGGTTTGGCGCGTCGGGAGATCTTCCACAATCGATATCGGTTCATCATAGGTTCTGTTTCTTGCTTCTCGCTTCTTGCTTCATGGTTTCCCTCACTTTTTTCAACGCCCGACCGGCCCGGACGCGCAAGGCTCCGGACGACTTGCCGAACGGTTCTTCCAGATCTTCGAACTTCCACCCCTCCAGATACTTCATTCGCACGAGCTTGGATTCTTCCGGCGGAAGCGCGTCGATCGCATCGAGCAGCCGACGCTCGTCGTCACGTAACAAGATGCGTTCGCGGCCGTCCTCCGAGACCGCGCGCGAATCGATCACTTCTTCCAGATCGACTTGCGGCCGCTCTTTCGTCATCACGTTGATGACGTGATTGCGGGCGATCGTGTAAATCCAGGCGCTTTGCCCGCGAGAAGGATCAAACCGATCGTAGGCCTCGTACGCTTTCAAAAAAATATCCTGCACCAGGTCCTCGGCCATCGCCTTTCGGCATCCCACGCGAAAATACACGAACGCGTAGATCCGTTTGACGTTGGCTTGATAAAAAGCCTCGAAGCTCGTCTTTGTCATCAGATCTACCATAAGGTGATACCAAGAAAATGACCAGATGTTACCCGCCGCAAGCTTCGTATGCAGGCGGGCAGGCCCGTTAATCGTCATCGTCAAAGTCGTAATCTTTGCCTCGTCCAACGGCGAAAAGCAGAAAAATCGGGAGAATAAGCCATACGGAACGGCCTTCATTGCCTAGGAATATCTGGCGGAAGGCGGGAGAGAGTTGTGCCGTCACGTCGGCCGGGAGAAGGAATAGCGCCGTGCTGACGGTAAGCCCCACTTGGCAGATACTGAAAAGAAAAGACTCCCACACGGCGCCGCGCGAATAGCCGAGATTTTTTAGCGCCGGACTGCTCCAAAGGATAAAAAACACGGCAAAGAACAGACCCAGAAACCACACGATGCGCATCGAGGCGTTGGCGGAAAGACCGAACGCGCGGTCGAGCATACCGACGGCCGGCGCGTTGGTCACAACCGCGAGCGAGACGTACGTCGAAATGAGAATGACGATGGCGCGGTCACGCCCCGCGTAAATCCCATACGCGACACCGACCAACGCAAACCCCGCAAGGATCAGCAGATCCCACGATGTTCCAAGTGATGAAAGCCATGCAACCGCTTCGGGAGGCATGAATGGATTGTAGCACTTACAGTCCCTGTTCCTTCATTTCTTCCAACGCCTTCTTCTGTTCCCTCGTCAGTTTACGCGGCACATCCGCCTCAAGTCGGACATGATGGTCGCCGCGTCCTCCCCGCGCGAACGGCACGCCCTTTCCTTCCAGCGTAATGACGCTTCCCGTTGGCGTGCCTTCGGAAATCTTGATCGTCTCTTTGCCATCGATGGTTTCGGCTTCGATGTTTCCGCCCAAGGCGAGAATCGAAAATGGCACGCGCTCGACGGACAGCAGCTCGTGGCCGTCGCGCTCGAAGTGTGGATCGTTTTTCACGTGCACGCGCACGAGCAAATCGCCCGGACGACCGGCATTCGTCGGCGTTTCGCCTTGGTCGGCGACTTGCAGCACGGTATCCGCGTCCACGCCGGACGGAATGCGCAGGTTCACGGTCTCCTCGCGCTTTTCGACGCCGTATCCGTGACAGACGCGACATATCTTTTCCGGCTTTTTTCCGCGACCGTTACAATCCGGACACACGGCCACGGATTGGAACGTGCCGAACATGGTGCGTTGCGCTTGTTTGATCTGGCCGCTACCGCCGCACTTCGCGCACTCGACGACTTTGCTTCCCGACTCCGCTCCCTCGCCTTTGCATGCGTGACACACGGTCTGACGATACAGTTTCACGGATTTTTCCACGCCGAAAATCGCCTCGCGGAATGAAAGCTCGACATCCATCTCGATATTTCGTCCGCGTTTCTGACGACCGCCTCCGCCTCGCCCTGAAAAGCCGAACATCTCGCCAAGCACGTCGCCCAAATCGCCAAAATCCTGGCCGTTAAAATTGATGTTTCCAAAGTCAAACCCTTGCGCACCGCCGGGAAACCCGCCAAACCCTCCCGGAGCCGCCCCCCCATTCTCGAACGCGCCGGAACCGAAGCGATCATACGTCACGCGCTTCTGCTTGTCGCTCAAAACCGAATACGCCTCGCTCGCGTCCTTGAACTTCAA
This sequence comes from Patescibacteria group bacterium, assembly GCA_038061235.1. Classification (GTDB taxonomy): domain Bacteria; phylum Patescibacteriota; class Patescibacteriia; order 2-12-FULL-60-25; family 2-12-FULL-60-25; genus RHKK01. The sequence continues at coordinate 32,370 of JBBTZS010000005.1, forward strand.
AGGATCACCGCCTTTATCGGGGTGATGTTCATGCGCCAAACGACGAAACGCTTTCTTGATTTCGTCGTCTGAAGCCGTCTTCGAAACGCCGAGGATTTGATAATAATCTTTTGCCATGTTAGTCGAACAACTGTTGTAGCGTCTGCGGCGTGACGTCCGACAACGTGCGGACTTGGAGATCCGCGTTGGGTAGGGCATCGAGATAGCGCGGATCGGCGACGCCGACGACCTTGAGTCCCGCGGACTTCGCGCTCGCGACGCCGGACGGCGAATCTTCCACGCCGACGGCCGCGATCGGCTCGACGCCGACGCGTTGCGCGGCCGTGAGGAAGATGTCGGGATGCGGTTTGCCGTTTTTTACGTCCTCGCCGCACGTCACCGCGACGAAGCAGGAGCGACAGCCGAGCGACGCAAGCGCGCGCTCGGCGTACTCGCGTTCGGCCGCGGTCGCCAAACCGATCTTCACGTCCGCTTCCGCAAGCGCGGCAATCAATTCACGCGCACCCGGCTTGGGGACGAAGCCAATCTCGTCGAATGTTTCGCGAAAATACTTCTTTCGTTCTGCGATCAACGCATCATCATCACCCCGAATATCGTAGCGTTCACGAATCAAACGTACGTTCTCGATACCCGGACGACCCATTAATTCTTTTTGGAATGACGCTTCATACGTTTTCCCATGAGCGGCCATCCATCGCGTCTGCGCAATTGTCCAAACCGCCTCCGTATCAACCAGAGTTCCATCGAGATCGAATATAACGGCTTGGAGTTGGGGCATAGCATTACGCTTTCTTGTCGAGATGTTTCAGAACCTTCTTGCAAGCTTCGACGAATTCTTTTTCAGACATGTCATTTTTCATATCATTGATCTTCCACGAGCAGATTTTGAACCTTCCCTCGTCAAGCTCGTGGCAATGATCCACGGAAGGCAGATCATGGATCTTTTTGTCCTTATAGGTGGAGATTGCATTCCAATTAAGCTCCTCGCCCGTGTATTCGTCACGACCTTTAGACCGATCAACTGCTACATGAATCTCCTTTTTATATTTCGCGGTTGAAATATTCTTGTAGCCCCTTTGTTTATCACGCCTGCAGAGGTTGGCCGCCTTTCTGTGGAGCCAACGATTATATCTTTCTTGTCCAATTCCTTCTAAAAAGGACGGGACCGCGTAAAGTGGCTCGCTCATATTTTATTTCCCACCCTCATACCGCATTTTCTCCCACTCCCCGAGCGTCTTCTGGATCACCTCGACGAGCTCTTTCGCGGTGAAGTGGTTCAGAAAGATCCGCGAGACAAGCTGCCCCTGCTGCTGATCGCCCGCACGGCCCTGCGCGATGAAGTCGATAATGACATCACGCTCTTGAGACGTGACCGCCACGATATTCGCGTAGCGACCTTGCAACTCTTCCGGTCGCGCGTTCACTTGGATCGAGGGCTTTGGGTTCGGATTGGATTCGGGCATAGGGCAGGTGTTAGCTTTTAGGTTTTAGCTTCGGAACCCTCTTCATCCTTATTGCTTTTTGCTTCATCCTTGTTGCTTTGATTCACTCCCTCTTCCTTTTTCCCATTTCCTTCTTCCTGTCCAGAAACTTCCGCCTCCGGGCGCGTCTGATAGAGCGCGGCACCGACGGTTTGCGCGACCGTGGCGAGCTCGTCCGCCGCTTTCTTGATCGCTTCGAGATCCTCGCCGTCTTTGATCGCCTTCAACGCGGCGAGTTTCTCCTCGACGGCTTTCTTGTCTTCTTCTTTCACCTTCCCTGCCTGTCCGGCAGGCAGGCCCTCTGCCTCCTTCATCATCTTTTCCGTGGTGTAGATCATGGTCTCGGCCATGTTTTTTACCTCCACGGACTCGCGGCGCTTTTTGTCGGTGTCGGCGTTGGCCTCGGCATCCTTTTTCATGCGCTCGACTTCATCCTTTGGGATGTTGGTCGAGGCGGTGATGGTGATGGTCTGCTCTTTGCCCGTCGCTTTGTCGGCCGCCTTCACGTTCAAGATGCCGTTCGCGTCGATGTCGAACGTGACTTCGATTTGCGGGACGCCGCGCGGCGCGAGCGGGATGCCCGCAAGCGAGAAACGCCCGAGCGACTTGTTGTCGGCCGCCATTTCGCGCTCGCCTTGCAGCACGTGAACCTCCACGGACGGCTGCCCGTCGGCGGCGGTCGAGAACGTCTGCGACTTCGACGTCGGAATCGTGGTGTTGCGCTCGATGATCTTGGTCATCACGCCGCCAAGCGTCTCGATGCCGAGCGAAAGCGGCGAAACGTCGAGGAGCAACAGCTCGCCCTTCAAATCGCCTTGCAAGTTACCGGCCTGGATCGCGGCACCGATGGCCACGACTTCGTCCGGGTTCACCGTCGCGTTCGATTTCTTGCCGAAAAACTTTTCGACGGCCTGTTGCACAAGCGGCATGCGCGTCATGCCGCCGACGAGAATCACTTCATTGATGTCGGACGTGGAAAGTTTTGCGTCCGCAAGCGCCTTTTTGCAGGGTTCAAGCGTCTCTTCGACAAGTTCGCCGACAAGCTGCTCGAGCGTCGCGCGTGAAATCTTGAGAAGCAGGTGCTTGGGACCCGCGGCGTCGGACGTGATGAACGGCTGGTTGATTTCCGTTTCCATCGCGCTCGACAATTCGATCTTCGCCTTTTCGGCGGCATCCTTGATGCGCTGCAACGCGAGCTTGTCCTTCGACAAGTCCACGCCTTCGGCTTTTTTGAACTCGTCCACGATCCACCGAATGATTTTCTGGTCAAAGTCGTCGCCGCCCAAATGCGTGTCGCCGTTGGTCGCGCGCACTTCAATCGTGTTTTGCTCGGTCGAGGCGTCGTAGGCCACCTCGAGTACGGAGACGTCAAATGTGCCGCCGCCCAAGTCGTATACGACGATCTTTTCGTCCTTCTTGCGGTCGAATCCGTACGCGAGCGCGGCCGCGGTCGGCTCGTTGATGATACGGCGCACGTTCAGGCCCGCGATTTCGCCGGCGAGCTTGGTCGCTTGGCGCTGCGCGTCATCGAAATACGCCGGAACCGTGATCACGGCTTCGGTGATCTTTTCGCCGATCTTTGCTTCCGCATCGATCTTAAGCTTTTGCAGCACCATGGCGGAGATTTCTTCCGGCGCGTACTCCTTTCCGCCCATGACGATCCGTACGCTCTCGTCCTTTTTCACGATTTTGTACGGAAGCCACTTCGCATCGCGTTGTACCTCTTCGTCCGCCCAGCGGCGACCTATGAGACGCTTCACCGAGAACAACGTGTTCTCCGGATTCACGACGGATTGCCGTTTCGCCACCTGTCCGGCCAAACGCTCGCCGGTTTTTGTGACGGCGACGACGGACGGCGTCGTCCGGCTTCCTTCGGCGCTTTCCAAGACTTTCGGCTGGCCGCCTTCAATCACGGCCACGCAGGAGTTGGTCGTTCCAAGATCGATTCCGAGAATTTTTGACATAGGTTTTGGGGTAGGTAGTAGGTAGTAGATATTAACTCGCGATGATCACTTTCGAGGGGCGTAGGATCTTGCCGTTCAGGATCCAGCCGTCTTGCATGACGCGAACGATCGATCCCGATTCATGCTCTTCGATAGATTCTTCGCCGACGGCTTCATGCATGGCGGGATCAAACATCCCGTCCGACGGAATGCGCTCGAGACCGGCGTTCTTGGCCGCCTGTTCCCATAACGATTGAACCGCGCGGACACCGACCAGCCACTTTTTCCAAGACGCGTCATCCGCATCGAGAGCGGGAATGTATTGCATGGCAAGCGCGAATTGGTCGAGCGCCGGAAGCAGATCCGACAGGAGTCGTTCATTCGCGTACTTGGCAAACTCGCCTTTCTCGCGCTCCGTTTCTTTTTTTAAATTCTGATAATCGGCTTGCGCCCGTTTCCATCCTTCTAGATATTCGTCGCACTTGGCTTGGAGTTCCTCCGGATTGACGTGTTGTTCATCCATAGTTATTCGAGAGCTTCGAGAGCGGACAAAAGGTTTGAAAACGCATCTTGATAGTCCATGCGCAGCGGACCGACGATCCCGACGAGTCCATACGGCGTCGAAGCGATCACCATGCCGCTGGCCGGACCGAATGGGGAATCCTTGCCGAGCAGGATTTGCGGTGCGGAGATTCCGTGGCGGCGCAAACGGCTTAACGTGTGGTCGAGATGATCGAGGAGTTCGGTAATGAGGACGACTTGGCGCCAGTCGCGAAACTCCGTTTGGCCAAAGAGCTGCGAGAGGCCGGTGTAATACGTGTCGCTTTCCTGTTGCGCGACGATGGTCGCCAGACCGGACAGCTCCGCGAGTTCACGCGCGACGGATTTAAGATCGTCGGTCGCGGCTGCGTTTTTGAGGCGTTCACGAACGCGCTTCCCCGCCGGACGCGGAAGGACGTTTGCCGCCACGTACTGCTTGTACCCCTCTTCGGTCGGAACGCGACCACCGGACGTATGAGGCTGCGTGAGCAGCCCGAGCGCGTCTAGCTCGGCGAACCAATTACGAATCGTGGCAGGTGAAACATCGAGCTTATAACGCTCAACCAAGGCCTGTGAACCGACCGGCTCGGCTGTGGAGACGTATTCTTCCACCACAAGGCGAAGAAGGTTTGCGAGACGCTCATCCATGTAATTAGCAGTCTAAAATAGAGACTGCTAACGGTCAATCCCTCCTTATCGCGAAAGGAGGGATCAACTCACTCCTCCGAAAGGCGGTAGAGAAGCGCGATGCCGTCTTTTTTTTCGTACGTCCTCCCCGGCAGCTCGAACGCGAACGAGACGATCCGGACGTCCGGTCGCGCTTCCCTCCGCAATTTTTTCTCGACGGCGGACATGATCGTCCCCATGCCGAAGATGAAGATGACCGTCGCGTGCGACACGTCGGCCCTAAGCAAATTCGTTCGATGAATGATTGCGTGATCCTTGAACGACTTGAGACGGACGCGTGATAGCCACGCCATGAACGGATTCAGCTCGTACCCGACGACGCGCGCGCCGCGCTTGGCCGCCTCGACGAGCAGTCGCCCGTCGCCGGACCCGAGATCGATCACGACGTCGTCGGGGCCGACGTCCACGAGGCGAAACGCGGCCTCGATATCCTGCTTGCGTACGGGGAGCCACGGCGCGCCGACGCCGACGCCGCCAAACCAGCGCGCGAACAAGAATGCCGCGGCAAGAAATGAAACGATTCCGATCAACTCCCACATAAAGAAAAACCGCCGGTAGTGTACCAGCGGCGCGTCAGACGAGCGACTGCGGCCCGTGCAGAGCATAGCTCGCAAGCAGATGGATACGTTCATCGGCGATAAGATCCGTATCCAAATCCTTCATACGTCCGACCCCCTGAAAACGCCGGATGAGATGCCGGATCGGCGGTGGCGGCGTCTTGTGCCGATCGACGAACGCCGGCCAAATCATTCCCCCTTCGGGTACCGGCTTGCCTCGAAGCGTGATCGCTACCATCACGCGACGCTCGCCGCTCGTGACGATACGATACGATTTGAGTATCACGTCGACGTGAGGCCCTTCCTCCGGATCGATCAGATACAATCCGACGACGAGCGTGCATTTGCATGACGTGAAGTCCCGCTCATACACGAAACCGCCCTCGCCGATCCGCACGGGCTCGTCAAAAGGAAACCCACGGACGCCGGCCAATGTCATGCAGACGCGGTCTTGAAACACACGGAGAACGACTCCGGCATCTTCTACGTGCGATTGAAAGAGCATGAACACCTCCGCCGATTTTATTATCCCCGCCGTCGCCAAACGTCAAACAAAAAATCCGCCGCGCGGATCAGCCCCTCCTCTCGCGAGAGGAGGAATCAGACGCCTCGTGCCATCGACGCGACGCACAACTCGTCGAAAATGAACGAACCGAGTTCCGATGCGAATTCCGGGATTCCCTCCTTTCTTCTTGGATACCTTGCGACGGATGCATCGTCAATCTATTTTGTTATTTTATTCGTAGCGAAGCGCCTCGATCGGGCTCAGCTTGGACGCGCGCCGCGCCGGATGGAAGCCGAAGATAATGCCAATGGCCGCGGAGACGCTGAAGGCCAGGACAATCGCGTCGAGAGACATCATGAAAGACCAACCCGGCTGGAAGGAATTTAATATTTGGATAGTGAGCCACGAAAGGACGACGCCAAAAACGATGCCGACCACGCCGCCAGCGGACGTCACGGCGATGGCTTCGGCCAAGAACTGACCGAGTACGTCCCTCTGTTTTGCGCCCAACGCTTTGCGTAACCCGATTTCCGACGTACGTTCCGTCACAGTCACATACATGATGTTCATGATGCCGATGCCGCCGACGATGAGCGAGATGGCGGCAATGGAACCCAGAAGAATGGAGAGAACCTGCCCGATGGTCCCGGCGTTTTTCTGCGCGTCGTCTTGCGTCAAAACACGAAAGTCATCTTTCGCGAGATCGCCGTTCGGATTATCGAGGTCATGCACATCGCGCAAGAGGGAGCGCACTTCTTCCTTGGCTTGCATGGGTGACATGTCGCGCGGCGTGACGGCGAGAAAGTTGAAACGGTCGCGATTATACAAATCCATCGCGGCGGTAATCGGGATATACACGATTTCGTCCAGCTTGGTGAAGAAACGAGTCCCGCCTTTTTCCATCACGCCGATCACGCGAAAACTTTGACGCTTGATCTTTATTTGCTTGCCGACCGGAGACGCGTCTCCAAAAAGTTCACGCGCGATCTTGTCGCCCAAAACGGCAACCTTGGCTCGGCCGTCCACGTCGTCGCTCATCAGGAAGCGCCCTTCGCGCACGTCGGACTCATAGACTTCGATTTCTCCTTCAGTGGAACCATACACATTCGCATTCATGTTTTCAGATCCGTAGCTCACGACGCCCATGCTGACGATATTCGCATTCGCCGCCTCGACCCAGGGTTGTCGTTTCAGCTCGCGGTAGTCTTTCAGGGTGAGCACCTGCTTGATCATCGGGTTGGGCGCGCCGCTTTTTACCTCCCCGCTGCCATTCGCAATCATGATCACATCGGAACCGAACGAGGCGACTTGAGACAATAAAAAACTTTCCGCCGCTTTGCCGACGGACAACATTAAAATCACCGAGGCGATACCGATGACGATGCCGAGCATGGTCAAAACCGAGCGGGCCTTGTTGCGGACCAGGCTCGTCAGGGAGATGTGCACGAGATCACGAAGTTCCATACGTTATTCTTTACGCAAAGCCTCGATCGGGTTTAGACGTGAAGCCTTGCGGGCCGGAGCATAGCCGAAGACGATGCCGATCACGGCCGATACGCCAAAGCCGAGCAGGACCCCGTTCGTAGAAATCGAGAATGACCAGCCGGACTGGAAGCTCGAGATCGCCACGATCGAAAGAAACGAGAACAGACTCCCTAGGCCTACGCCGATCAGTCCGCCGACACCCGTGAGCACAATAGCCTCGATGAGGAATTGGCTCAAAATATCGCGGCTGCGCGCTCCCAACGCTTTCCGTAGGCCGATTTCGCGCGTGCGTTCGGTCACCGAGACATACATGATATTCATGATGCCGATGCCGCCCACCACGAGCGAGATGGCGGCGATGGCGGACAGCAGCAACCCAAGCACGTCGGTGATTTGGGTGGCGGTTTTCACAAGTTCTTCCTGCGACAAGACATTAAAGTCGTCTTCTTCGCCGAAGTCGATGTTGTGACGGTCGCGCAAGACATCCTGAATGCGACGCATTCCATCCGTGATGGAGGCGAGGCGCGTACGAACAATCAAAGCCATGACGTGTTTCTTGTTATAGAGATCCTGTGCCGCGGTGACGGGGATGTAGATATTACGATCGACGTTATCAAAACCGCGTGTGCCGGTTTTTTCCATGACGCCGATAACGCGAAAATTCTGTCGGTTGATTTTCGCCGTTTTCCCTACCGCAATCTCGTCGCCAAACAGTTCACGAGCGATCTCATACCCGAGTACGGTTACGCGCGAACGAGCATCTACATCTTCCTGTGCCAAGAAGAGACCTTCGGACGTCTTGATATCGTAGAATTTGATCTCATCCGGCATGGTTCCCGTCACTTTGCCCCCGCGCTCGACGCCGTTGGCAATGATTTTATCGTCCTGCTCCACACTTGCCATCGCCAAATCTATCCAGGACTTCTGTTTCAGCGCGTGAACATCGTCATAGGTCAACACTTCCTCGGCGAAAGCATGCGTAAAGTGTCCAGAGCTCGGCGGACCGTTCGCGACGATAATTAAACCGGTACCGAATGAGTTGACCGTGCTCACGATGTAGCGCTCGGCCGCTTCCGAAATGGATAAGACCAGGATCACGGACGATATCCCGATAACGATGCCGAGCATGGTCAAGGCCGTACGGCCCTTGGTGCGGCCGAGACTGTCCAGCGCGGACTTCATGAGGTCGCGGATATGCATGGTTATTTTCTGAGTTCGCGTTCGCCGAGTTTGTGACGTTCTCCGTCCGTGCGGCGGTCGCCGACGAGCAGGCCGTCGTGCAAGGTCAGGATGCGCTCGGCGTAGGCGGCGGTGTCGGTTTCGTGGGTCACGAGAATAATGGTGTGACTTTTTGTGATATTGAGTTCCAACAACGTATTCATCACGGCTTGGCCGTTTTTGGAGTCGAGGTTTCCCGTCGGCTCATCGGCGAAGATAACGGAGGGCTTGCGCACCAACGCACGCGCGATCGCCACACGCTGGCGCTCGCCTCCGGATAGCTGGTTTGAAAGATTATTGACGCGAGAACCCAGCCCGACGATCCCGATCGCTTCCATCGCAAGCTTGTTTCGCTCGTGGATGGGAACGTCGGAATACAGAAGCGGCAATTTTACGTTTTCAAGCACCGAAGTCTTCGGAAGCAGGTTGAAAGACTGGAAAATAAAACCGACTTTCTCGCCGCGCAAGGTCGCAAGCTCGTCATCCGTGAGCTTTGATACGTCGCGGCCCTCGAAATGATATTTCCCCTCGGTCAACGTGTCGAGAAAACCCAGGATTTGCATCAATGTGGACTTGCCGGAGCCCGACGGCCCCATGACGGCCACGAATTCCCCTTTTTGAATTTCAACATCGATGCCGTGCAAGACATGCGTCGGAATATCGTCGTTAAAATATGCCTTCTTCAAGCCCTGAATGCGAATGACCGGTTCTATTTTGGACATACGCGTCCGATTAGTTACCGACTTTCGCGTCCGCTTCCAGTTTGCCGAATTCGTCGGCGGAAACCTCGCTGATAATCACGATCTGGCTGTCCGACAAACCCTTCACGACTTCGGTGCGGCCTTCGTCGCCGCGCAAGCCGAGCTCGACATCCGCTTCGCTCACGGATTTATTTTTCAAGAGGCGGACATAGCGCTGACCGTCGCGATCACGCAGGGCGCGAGTGGGAACGATGAGCGCGTTTTCGCGTTCACCCGTCTTTACGATCAAGTTGGCGGTCATACCCGGCTTGATGTCGCGATCCTGCGCCTCAATGGTCGCATAGACTTTATAATAGATGGCGTCGGACACCTTGGTCTGATCCGGATTCTCGGACACGACCGCTCCCTTGAACTTCACGTCGTCGCCGAAAGCGTCGAGCGTTATTTCTATGCTCTGGCCGGCCTCAATCTTGGCGATGTCGGCTTCCGGAACGAGAGCCTCGACGGTATAGCCTTCGGTGGAAACCATTTTCACAGCCGTCACGTTCGCCGTCACTTGCTCGCCGATATTCGGGACGATGTCGGTGACGACGCCGTCCACCGGCGCGATGATCTGCACGTCGGCCAAGCGTTCCCGCGCCTGCTGATAGGCGGTTTGCGCATCGAGCACTTGGGCGCGCAGACCCGCGACGTCCACCTCGCGCGGCGGCGCTTCCCGTTCCGCGAGCGTCGCGTTGGCGAACTCAAGCGCCGCGCGCTGGATCTCGACGTTCGCTTCCGCGGTCTTCAATTTGGTTGTGTGTTCCGACTCCGCGATTTGCAGGTTCAATTTCGCGGTCTTGTAGGCGTTCTCGAGCTGATCGATCGTCGTTTGGCGCGTAAGGTCGGAGTTACGCGTGCCTTCGTACGCCGAGACCACGCTCGACAATTGCGAACCGACCGACGTGATGTCCACGCCGATGCCCGACTTGTACGCATCCAGTTCCGCGGCCGTAAGATTGGCATTGGTGATGGTACCGGCCAGCGTCTTTTGGACGAAGGTCAAATACAGTTGTACTTGCTCAAGCGCCGATCGCGTCTTCAACGCGACATCGAGGATGGCGCCCTGCTCCGACGCGTTCGACAACGCGCGCACGGCGGCGGCCGCCTCGTTCACGGCCGCTTTCGTGCCGGGATACAGTCGTTTCGCCTCTTCAAGCGACGCGCGATCGAAAATACCGAGAATATTCTCGTAGTCGTCATTGGACGCGGAGTCATCGATCCCGATGATGTTGTCGCCGTCCGTCAGCCCGTTACGCATCGGACCGAGCGCCGTCTGCAGCGTGGCGCGCAGCGTCTCAAAGCTCGTTACCACGGCTTGTTCGGCGGTCGCGCCCGAGTTCGTACGGTTGAGCTCGGCGAGATCGAGCGCGAGTTTGGCTTTCTCGAATTCGTCGGCGACCGTGAGTCGCGCGACCTCCAAGTCCACGACGGTCTTGTCGTAGGACGCCCGCGGCTGATCGACGGAGGCTTTGGCGATCCGGATCGATTGCTCGGTCGCTCCGGCGAGTTTGGCGTTCAGGTTGGCTTGGGCGATGGCAAGCGTCGCGCGGGCGCGCTCCGCCGCGAACCGCAAATCGCGGGCCTCCAGCTCGGCGATCACGTCGCCGCGCTTCACCGCCTGCCCGACGCGCTTATAGACGCGCTCGAACGGCGCGGTGCTGGAAAACGCCAGATTCAAACGCGCGTCCGGCTTGATTTCGCCGGTGATTTCCACGGTCTGTACCACGGAACCGCGCTCGACGACGCGAGTTTCATAAAAAGGACCTTTGTTGCCCTGTTGGCCGGCCCACGCCCAGCCGCCGATCAAAAGAACGGCCACGGCGCCGATCCAAAACCAGCGCTTTTTGAGAAAGGTGAACCGATGCTTCTTTGGCATCGCCGGGGCTTGCTGCATCGTATCGGACATACGGATGGTCGGCGTTCCTCCACAGCCGGAAATTGGTAGAAAATTATTTATTCAAAACGGAATTAATGCGTTCGTACATGGCTTTGACGAAGCCCTGCATTTGGTCGGCTTTCACAAGACAGACCGGCCCGTCGCCGTGTTGCATCACGACGAGGCGACTCCCGGTTTCGAGTTCCATCTTCTCGCGGAACTCTTTTGGGATCACGACTTGGCCGCGCTCGCCCATCACGGTCGAACCGATGAGATAATCCTTCGGATCAAAGCTGTTTTTCATAGGAAGTATGAACGGTATGAATAGTATGAATGTCTGGCTTTTTTGTCAATCCATGCTAGCCTCCGCACCTATGGACATCTCCTTATTTGATTATCAGTTGCCGACGGACCGGATCGCGCAAAAACCGATGGAGCCGCGAGAGGCGGCCAAGCTTTTGGTACTCGACAGGGAGACGGGTGGAATCGACGACAAACGCGTCGGCGATCTTCCCGATCTTTTGAAAAAAGGAGATCTTCTTATCTTCAACGATTCAAAAGTCTTCAAGGCACGACTCAAGGCGGAGATTTTCGGACGCAACACACGTTACGCGGGAACGGAAGTCGAGATTTTTTTGCTTCGTCCCGACGAAGATCGCTGGATCGCGCTTGCGCGCCCCGGCAAAAAACTCCAGACAAACGGTCGCGTCCTGTTCGAGAACGGCATGAAGGCGCGCATTCTTGGCAAACGCGATGACGGAACCGTGGATCTCGATTTCGGCGTCCATCCGGATCGCGTCTTCGAGCTCGCGGACGAGTTTGGCGAGGTGCCGGTGCCGCCATACGTCGAGCCGACCGAAGAAAATACGTCGGCGTATCAAACGGTTTACGCAAAGCACGTCGGATCGGTGGCCGCGCCGACGGCCGGATTCCATTTTACGCCCGCGTTGCTAGATCAGCTCGAGAAAAAAGGGATCGAGCGCGCGTTCGTGACGCTCCACGTCGGGCTTGGGACGTTCCGACCGATCAAGACCGATACGCTCGAAGCGCATGAGATGCACGAAGAGTGGGCGCATGTGCCGAAAGCGACGAGCGAAGCGATCGCAAAGGCGAAGCGCGAAGGCCGTCGCGTGATCGTCGTCGGCACGACGGCGATGCGCGCGGTGGAAAGTCGGGCGGGACGCGAGTTCTCCGGTTTTACAAAACTCTTCATCACACCGGGATACGATTTCAAAGTCGCGGACGGCATGATCACGAATTTTCATTTGCCGAAATCGACGCTCATCGTGCTTGTTTCGGCGTTCGCCGGACGCGAAAACGTCATGAACGCCTATAAACACGCCGTCGAAAACGACTACCGTTTTTACTCATTCGGAGATGCGATGCTGATTGTGTGAGTGAGTAGTGAATAGGAAGTAGTGAGTAGCCTGAGGGGGAAAGGTGAGTTCTGCCAGGCTACTTTCTACTCACTACTCACTTTTTCTCCTCACTTCACCCTCCCCAAATTCTTTCCGAATTCGTCTTCGGATAAATTCATGTCGACCGAACCGAACGTCGCTTCACGACGCGTATCGATGCGGACATCCAACGCTTCGGCGAGTACGGATTCGACCAAGACCGGAACCTGGTCGCGCTGCGTATCCGTCGGCGTGAGCTCGACTTCGAAGAAGGCGCTGCGTCCGTCGGGATCGGCCGGAACCGTGCCGACGTTCCAGACTAACGCTCCCTCGGTTTGCGAAAATGATTCGCCGTCGGGCAACGCGTCGCGTCCCGTGACCCCAACGCCGGACGCCAGGACGACGCGGACGCGGACATCGGATAATTCGGAGGTCGTCGGCGCAAGCTTCAACCCGATCCAAACTTTGGTCGATTCTCCGACGCGAGGCGGCAACGGGCCGATACCGATCTGATCGCCGGATACCGCGAAATAGCGGGCGGACGCGTGAATCGTGAACGGCGTGGTCAGCGCGCCGACGGCGCTCGTGCCAAGCGCGTTCCCTTCGGCCCGCGTCACGAACGGAACGACGAACCATGACGTTTCGCGTGTGGTCGGTTGAACCGGAAGCCGAATCTCCCGCTCCCCCGGCTCGATTTCCAGCGTTCGCACATGGCCTTCGTCGGACAAGCCGGGATGCCAGACCGCGAGTGATGCGGCGCGATCGGCAAAGACGCGGAACGAAAGTTCATTCCCGCCGGAAGGATCGAGTAGAAGACGCACGCCGACCGGATCGGCTTGCAAAAGCGCGTAGGATTCACGGCGCTCGACGAGATCCCTTCCCTGCATCTCGGCCGTTAAAACAATCTCGCTTGTCGCGGACGGTTGCACGGAAAGAATCCGTTCTTCGAACGGCTCCAAACGTGAAATACGTACTTCAGTCAAACGCTCGATGGACGAAGGACGGACGGCACGGACAGTAATCCCTTCAAGCGGCAAGGCGGTGTCGTTTCGCAAGCGATACGGAACGGCCGCGTCGCGCACGACCGACGCCGGCGAAACGAGCGGCTCGAATCTCAAACCGCTCCCCGTGATTCTTCGATCGGTCTCGCCCGTAATCTCTCCTTCGGCGTCGCGCAAACGGAATCGAAACGATACGTCGCCCTGCGGTTGGAAGAGACGCACCACGACTCGCGAAGATGCCGTTTCCCCCGGTTCGAGCGTTCCGAGATACGCGTTTCCTTGGCCGATCGGCGGTTCGGACTGCAGAATCTCGGTTCCGGGCGGAAATTCCCAGACGAGACGCACCTCCCGCTTCTCCTCGTTGCCCGAAACCGTCACGCGCGCCTCAAGCGCGACCGGTGCCGCCGAATGAATGGACGGCGTAACCAAATCGAGGCGAAATCCTTTGAGCGGCGCGGGAATGACGGTGAACAGATAGACGTTCATCCCGACCAAAAACGTCGCCAAACCGAGCAAGGCAAGATCAAAAGCGAAAAACATGCGCGCATATTGATACTGCCCGTGATATCTCGTGCGATATCGATGACGGAGATGCGATGTCACGGCGCGCGAAGTGGTAAACGAGGCCGTACTCGCATGCTCCGCAAGTCCGGTCCCGCTACTGCCCTTTGCTCTTTGTTCTTTGTTCTTTGTCATATCAAAACGGCTGGCCGGGAATAAGGATTTCCGCCTTCCCGTCACCGTCGATGTCGGCGACCGCCGGCGTCACGCCGTCGGCCGAAGCGACGGATCCAAGCGAAAACTCCGAGAGGAGTCGCGCGTTTCCATCATACACGCGAATGCGAGGAATCGAACGCGGGCCGCTGCCGACGACGATTTCGTCCGCGCCGTCACCGTTCACGTCGCCGGCGGACACGCGCGCACCGCCGCTCTCCGACGCGTCATACGCGAAGAACGCCCCGCGCCACGGCACGGAATCGGTCTTGAACGTGCGGATGTGCGGACCGCCGCCGTTGCCCGGACCGGTCACGATTTCGCGAAGGCCGTCCGCGTTGAAATCGCCGATCGCGACCGTTGCGCCGCCCTTGAACTCCGCGCGATACGACAGCCACGACCGCAAGACGCGACCGCGCACGTCGGTGACGACGACCGTGGCTTCGCGTCCCGCCGTCGGCGTAAAGACGAGCTCCCACGCGGTCGAGCGATCCGTCTGCCCGGCGGCGATTTCAATGTCCCCGCGATAGCCGGTCCCGAACGGACGGAACGTATAACGTCCGCCGTTCCCCAAACGCACCGTCACAAGACCGTTTTGCGAAAAGATCACGTCGTCACGGTTGTCGCGATCGATGTCGCTCACAAGCACGTTTGCGCCGCCGGGCACGTCGTCGCGGTTCGCGAAAAACGCGTTTTGCGGCCGACGGCCCTGCAGGTCGAACACCTGCAAAAAGCTTCCGTTCCGGAAAACCGCGCCGCGAACTTCCGCGACGTCGGAACGACGAATGAGGACAAGCCCGTCTTCCGCCGGCACGGTGACCTTTGTCACGATCGCGCCGTTATTGGTAAGGACATCCTGCGTTCCGCGAAGTTTTTCGAATTCTCCGGGCAAGGTGATTTCTTCCGCGCGCTTGGTCGCGTTCACGACGGCATATCCGCGCGCGAACTCGCGCGCCCAGACGGCGGGCCGGTTGTTGGTCGTCGGGCCTTCCACGATACGCGGCTGCCCGCGCGGCGGACCGATCGATGCGTCGTATTCGTCATACCACCACGTGCGATGATGACCGGCATCTCCGGCGTCGAACGAATAATATCCGTCGGCGATCAGCGCCGAGGTGAGTCCGTAACGCATCCAGCGATAGTCGTCCGGGCGTTCCTGATTGTTTGTGTTCGTATTGATGGCGGAAATTTTTGGTGACACGTTTTTTGCCAACGCGCCGCGGAGCTCCGCAAACGGCCAGCCGAATCCGTCGCGGGGGAAATTTTCGAACAGCGTCCCGTTTGTGAGATGAGAATACGCCGCACTCGAGTTGTTTATGATCCAAATATCCGGATTTGCCTCGCGGACTTTGCGGATGAGCTCCGTCATGCCAGCGCGCCAACTCTGGTCCGCGACGCTTGCCGTGTCGGCGATACCGTTGCGATCCAGATCGATATTCGTTCCCGCGACAGGCGTGATCTCACCGTAGGCGGCATCGAGAAAGACGCCGTCCCAAATGCCCTGCGTCATGATCTCGTCACGAATGAATCCGCCGAGAAAATCGTTCCACTGCATGCCGCCTACACTAGGCGACCGATCGCTCGCGTTCATGATCCAGTTTCCCGCCCACCACTGGATGCGCGAACCGTCGGGACGCGCGAGAAACCACGCTTCGGGAATCCGCGACGCAAGCTTTGCGCCGGGCGACGAGGGATGACCCCGAAACCGCGCTTCCGAAACTTCGCTCGCGCTTACGTATGCCAGGAGCTGCACGTTCGGATTGAGTCGCTTGATCTCGCGCACGCGATCGGGAAACTGGAACGTCTGATCCATGTCGAGGACGACGATGTCCCATTGCGCGAGCTTGGCCGGATCGTCGGGCTTGATCTCGTAACCGAGAAAAAAGTTGATGAGTTTCGGCGACTCATGCTTGCCGCGCGCCGCAAAGGTGGGCGTTGGAAAAGCCGCCGCGATGAAGATCGGGAGGATCAGCAAAGACAATCGTCGTCGCCACATATGAACAGCGTAACATGGCGTAAAAATAACGAAAGGTCAAGTATGTTTCAGGGAAAAAATCAACTAATGTCAACCC
>JBBTZS010000005.1:48688-50602 GCA_038061235.1 Patescibacteria group bacterium
AAAAATAACGAAAGGTCAAGTATGTTTCAGGGAAAAAATCAACTAATGTCAACCCAAACCTCCTTTTTTAGCTCAAATCGAGAACATCCCAACCCTTGAGCGATGAGTCATGCGAATACTTGGCATTGCGATTAATTTTCCAGCCGTTTGGCCCGTCTTGAACGGCAATGCCGCCGTCAAAACCTTTTCTGCCTTTGAGCCATGCTTGCAAAGCTTCAGCTTTGTATTTCGTGTCGTTGCTTTCGGCGGTAATTCCGGCTTTTGTATCAACAATCAAAACGCCGTTTTTCGTCTTCACGATCCAGTCGGGATAAAAAAGTTTTTCCTTGTTCTCGTCGGGATTGTAAAAGGAAATTGAAAAATGTTCGCTTCCAATGTCGCCGTTTTTTTGCCACCAAATGACGCTTTTATTTTTGGGAGATTCGAGAAAGTCAATAAATTTTCTTTCATTGCTTGTACCTCCGAATAGTCCGGCAGGGATTTTTTCAAACCAAAACGGCTCCATCGCGGACTTCTTAACATTCAGCTCCTCATATTGGTCGGTAAAGAATAACGCCTCGCGCGGTATTTCAATATGCTCCACGCGCTTAGCGCGTGCCGCTTTCTTATTTACTTCCTGCTCGCGTAGTGGACGATAAGCCAAAAGCGCGTCGCCAATGACAGGCGCAAGCGCACCTGCCTCGCTTACCAAATCGTTCACGATAATTTTGTAAGCGTCAGCGCGGGAAATCTTGAGTTTCTCCATAAGATAAATGTTCAGCGCGGTCTTGAGCTTGCCCCAAGAACGCTCCGGCGCGAATTTGCGGTTTTCGTCGGTTTGCTTGGCGACAATTTTGAAGCACAGTAAGTTATACAGCCGCTCAAGGTCGTGGCGGGACATTTCTTCGTCATAACTTCCACCCTCCTCAAACAGCTCTTTGGTGAAATTGTCGTAGTCGTCAATTTCCACGCCGACAATCAAGCCGTTTGTCACTTTCGGTTTTAGATTGAGTTTCTTGGTGTCCAGTTTTTTGTCCGCTACTTGCTTGAATGTCATTTGGAAAGAATCGCCCAAGTCGTTATAGTCCGCGCGCGTCATAAAGACGGATTCCAGCTTGATCGGCTCAACATTCTTTTTGCGATAACTGCCGTTGATTGCGGGGCGATTTTCGGTTTTGGACTTGGCATATTCCGCCAAGACCTCGTTGCGTTTGTAGTTAGTGTAAAGATAACCGAGATTAAGTTCGGGATGAGCAAAGTGCATTCCGAACGGCATACGCAAAATGCGCCCGACTGTTTGTATCGCAAAAGTAGGATTCTTAATTTCGCGGAACATTACCAAAACACCCGCACGCGGACAATCCCAGCCCGTTGCGGCGGCTTGCTTGAACAGGAGAAACGACACCTGCGAATTGGATTTTTCCAAATCCTCCAAGTTTTCTTTCTCCTTGGATAGCCAAACGGCGATCTCGTCGCTTTTTATGCCTTTGCGTTTTAGATATTCAAGTACAATCGTCTGTTTGTTCGTATCACCAGTTTCCTTTGTCGCTTGGTCGTCGTTCGGGAGTTGAATCAAAACAAGAGGATTGACTTCAACACCGAGCTTTTTGTATAGCTCAATCAACTCAAGCCGTTTGTTATAGGCAAGCTCCAAAAGCATTTCGTCTTGATCGAGTTTCTTGACGGCTTTTTGCTCCAAATCTTCCTCTGTTTGAAAAACAATTTTTTCTTTGATCAGTCCTGCCTCGACAACTTCGCTTCGTTTAACCTCAATATATCCGGCGGTGTCGGCGCGGGTTGGGATGTATTTTGGCGTTGCTGACACGCGAAGCGTTATCTTCGGCTTGATAAGTCCCTCCACCACTTCCAGTGCAAGTTCTGTGTCGCTTCCGATGTGTTCCTCGTCAATAATTACGACAATTTTGCGTCCCGCTT
>JBBTZS010000006.1:0-90245 GCA_038061235.1 Patescibacteria group bacterium
AAGCCATCGAACGCGACCGTATCGAGCAGCGAGATCGGACATTGGCCCGGGACGGCACAGTCGCGCGTATCCGGAGCGGCGACGCGCGGCGGACGCGGCGTGTAGTACGTGATGTAGGAGAAGTCGGCTGCGCTCACGCTCGGCGAAGTGAATCCGAGAAAGGTGGGCGTGTAGTGACCGAGCGTCACGTCCGTCGGGAGCGGATATGGGCTTGCCGGATCAAGCGAACCATCGGCGACCCGGTTGTCGATCTTGTAGGCAATGAGACCGCAGTATTCGTCGTTCGGATTCGGACAGATATCGAGACGAGGAATGTATCCGCCGGAGTGCGTACAGATGTTGTTGTCGTTGTCCGGGTCAGACGGATCCGGGTTCGCAACCGCGCCGGACGGGAATGTGCATTGCGAAACGGAGTTTCCGGAAGCGTCAGAAACGGGGCGGCAAGAGTCGGCGTATGTAAGACGGGAAGGGTTGGAGGAAAGACACGAGTCCGGACCCGATGTGGCTCCCGTCATGCACAGTTGACCCGCTCGCTCGCCACCGACGCAACGGCCCTGTCGCGCACCCGTGGAACCGGGCTCCGACTCGAATCGAGGGTCCGCGACGCCGCAAACCGCAGGATTTTCCGTATCGTTGAACTCCGCTCCTCGAAAGTGGCAGTCGTTGACGTCGGCGCAAGGGTAAGCGACTCCGTCAATCCGTTGCGGTCTTCCGCCCGACTCCGGCTCCAATGTTAACCCGTATTCATCGAGGATCACCGCCATATTCTCTTCTTGAGCATGATCAATCGAACTGGAGTCGCCAAGCGACCAGGCGCAATAGCTTCCGCCGTATCCGGCCGCCGAATATCCCCTACAGGACGCGAAGATCGTTCCGACAATGTCTTCACCCTCACCGTATCCATCTCGCCCAACCTTCACCGGGCAGTCCTGGCTTCTTGCCGCAGGCGCACGACAGTTGAATCCCGTAAGATAATCGGGGTGGGCTTTGCTGAACAGGGGCTTGAAGCCGCCGCCGCCGTCACCGGTGTACCCCTCGCACACGAACGCTCCGCTATCGGCCGCATCCACGGTATTAATACCGGATTCCGAACCGCTCGCCCATGTGCCACCCGGCTCCTCCGTCCATCCACCCGCCGTATTCACTTCGCACTCCTCGAGGAGTGACACAGGCGTTCGAGGACCCGGGCCATCGTCGCGAAGGAACGTTGCGGCTCTGCAAATCTCGTCGCTCGTGCAAGCGAGGCCGCGAGACACGCCGCGCGTACAGACACTCGTGGAGGATTCGTCCGCTCTTGAAAAGAGGTTTGGATCGCATCTGACGCCGGACAAGTCGCAAGCCTGAGCGTATGTGGTCTGCGTTCCGGATCTTGCCGGATCATCCCCGGGAACGCATCTCGTGCCTTTGAACGGACCTTCAAGACAAGCCGTGTCTCCGACACGAACCGGAAGATAGTGGAATTTGTACACGCGGTAGATACGGGCGAACAGGTTGCTCAAGAAGGCCCATTTCTCGCGCGGCGTCGTGCGATTGCGATAGTAGGTTTGAACGCCGGAAGAAAGGAACGTCGGCGGATCCAGCGGGGAAAAGCCGGTGATTTCGCCGCCGGTCTGGAACAACGCTTCCTTGCCCGCAGGCGCGGTGTTGAGCGCGCTGGAAAACGGCGAATTCACGTCGGAGTACAAGACGCCGATGGAAGGATCGCGATAACCGCCCTGACTCCAGACGCGGTCGGTAAACGCGGCGTCCTGCAACGAGTCCTTGCTACGCACTTCCGCGAGATCGGTACAGGCGGCGGCGGCTCCGACCTGGACGTTAAAGTAGATATAACGATGGTCACCACCCGTGTCTCCACCGCACGCGCTTACCCAGAACCCGACGAATTTCCACGGGCCTTGCACGTTGTCCGAAGACGGAACGGCCGCGGTCGTGTTTGCGACCGGAGACTGGAAGACGGCACGAATGTCGAAATAGGGTTTGCTTGCCTCGCATGAGGGATTAACGCGATGCGGGCTGCGGCGTAAATTCATCAGATCCCGCTCGATAGTGCCGGTTTCACCAAGTAGTCCGATAAACTTGTCCTTGTTTTCGCTCCGATAATCGGTATTCCAGAATTTGAAGTAGCAAGCCCCTTCATCCGGCCCCGCGGAGCCGGTTTCGGCACTGCGGTCGTCCGGGACGCACGGCATTTGAATCGGCTCTTCGGTCGACTCGTTCATGAATACCGTTTCACTCGACCTCGTAATGAACGGATTATATTCGCGATTAAAGCTCTGTCGCCAACCGCTCTCCGCCTGCTGCAAAGACCCCTCGTTGGCATAATCGACCGAAGGTGTGTTATCCACCCACGCCGTCTGGTAGCCGCATGCCAAACGGCCCTTTTGTCCGTTTTGAATCGGAATCGCACGGAAATAGCTCAGGTTGTTGTCCCCAAGCGTCTCGGAAGGGTCGGCCGTGCGTGACGCGCCCATGCTCTGCAGCATCCAGCTCGTATTCACGCGGAAGAAGGTTTCGGTATATCCCTGACCGGCGTCAACCAGACGGATCGCGGTCGGATCCACGAAGCCGTTTTGATCCCATGCCTGACTTTCATCAGCCAATTCACATTGATCAGCGGTTGTATACGTTGTGCCGTAGATACGCGCACCAACCAAAGACGCGCTTCGAAAATCGCAGTTTTCCGGAGCGCAACGGTTGTCCGGAGCGATCCAGTCTTCGTCGTATTCCATCTTAGTCATTTGACCGGCGTAAGACGGCTTTGGTCCGTCTTCCAAATCGAACTGTTTATCGTACGCGCCGTGCCAGTCCAAATCGAGGTCTCCGAATGGAGGCATGGTCGTGATGTCGGGATAATTCAACTTCCGCGTTCGGACCTCTTCGCCGGAAGCCGGGGCTTTTACCGGATCGTTCCCCGAATACCTTCGGATATGTTGCTGCGTCAGGTTGAAGGTGACGGGCTCGCGTTTCGGCGAAACGCAGTAATATTGGCCGGCGGTTTGCGGCGGGAGGTAGCCGGAGGTGGGTTGATAGTGGAACGGATCTTTTTCACCGAAGAGAATCGGATTCGGATTCCAGGTGAGACACGGATTGTTGGAGCGGTCGTCGCCTTGAATGCGCGTTGAGTCGCGTTCGAGACAGGTGCCGAACACGCCGCGGATGATTTCGATCTTGGTGGCCGCGATACAGCGTCCGCCCTGTTCCGGCGGTCCGCACAATTGTTCCTGGTTCGCCGAGGCGACGCCCTCTTGCGCCGTCGCGGAACCGGCAAGCGGCAACACCGCGCTCGGCAAACACGACTGGCCGTTGCGCGGACCGCCAAAGCACACGCCCGGAGGAACGGCGGTCGAAGGTGTGGCAAAGAATTTCGTCAGCGTCGGGATTTCGTAATCCGCGCGCTTGTATGAACAGACGCAGTCTTCGCCGTACTCACAGGTTTTCGCATTCGCAAAGCCGGCGGCTTTTCCGATCGGAACCGGTGGATTTTTGGAGAAGTCCCACTCCGTGACGAATGAGGCGGAGAACGGCGAGTCGGCCTCCGGATTGGCGCGACATTCCGGCGCCGGGAACGCCTTCGCCAACACCGTATCCGCGGTCGGATCTTCCAAGCCGAACGTGCCGACGATGTTTTGGAAGTTGTACGCGTCGGATGCGCGGCGCAGTGGCAAGTAGCAGTTGAAGAACGGTTTCGGATTCGTGGTTCGTGTCGCCGCATCGCGATCCGCATCGCGGTAATACCCGACGATCCCGGTCGTCACGTGCTGACACAATTTCAATCCCGGGTTCGCGAGTCCGAGCGTAGCCGCATCCAGGGCGCTTGCCTCGTTCGGGCCGGGCGTCGCCACCAGCGGGTAGCGGGAAGGCGATCCGGACGGCGTCGCGGACAAGTTCACGGGAATCCTCGCCACGGCCGTCAACCGATAATCGCGCGAGAAACGGTTTTCGTTTTGAGGAACCGTCAGCGCGCCATCGACGCCCACGCGCGAGGTCACGGTGTCCGGAATCTGGAAGCTGTCGGGAACCGAATAGCCGGAGTAATCCTTTGTGCCGAGACCGATGCGGCGGGACGAGTAATTCGTCACGTCGAAGAACTTGCCTTCGGAGAAGATCGGCTCGGCTCCCGGGTTCGTACGATCCACGTAATTCGCGCAGAAGATCTCCCCCGGCGTGTCGGTGGACTTGTCGCACAGGGCCAAATTGGTACACACGTCCTTATACTGATTAGTGGCCGGATCGAACACCGTTTCCGCGCTTTCGCAGCCAAGCCATTGCGAACAATCGCGGTCGGTGTTCACTTTGATGAGGGTGTTCGCGTCGTTCGTCGGTCGCCGGCAGGTCACGTCGTATGTAATCGTTCCGCCGCCGGGTGCAGATCCGCTCGGATACAACGTATCGCAATTATCCGTATCGTCCGTGGCGATTTCACATACGTCACCCTCGAACTCTTCCTCATAGGATGCCGCGATACGTCCTGCGGGCGGACTCGTGATTTTCTTGCCGATGCAACGCGGCGCGCAAAACGGACTGGCTGCATCCGCGACGCAGTCCATCGGCTGCACGGCGCTAAAG
Source organism: Patescibacteria group bacterium (assembly GCA_038061235.1). Lineage (GTDB taxonomy): Bacteria > Patescibacteriota > Patescibacteriia > 2-12-FULL-60-25 > 2-12-FULL-60-25 > RHKK01. Next base: position 4,567 of record JBBTZS010000006.1, read on the forward strand.
TTGTTGGCGCGATAGGCCAAATCCGTCGCCTTTGTGCTGTAGCGCAAGATGGGATCGTTTTGGTTGCGTAACAAGATACATCCTGCCGCCTGATTCACGCTGCCGGCACACGTCGTTTTGTCGAGCTTGCTGTTGTCGACAAAGTAATACGGCTTGCCCGTGCGGAATTGCGGATCGCTCGTATCATTCGGATCGCGGAATTCCGTACACTCCCCGTCCGCCGGATTGCACAATCCAACCCAGTTACGATACGGCTCGTCTCCGCGACGCGGCAGGCCAAAGAAGTTTCCGCTTTGCAGGTTGGCCGGATAACACGGCACGTTTCCGCCTTTGCGGAACCAGCCGCCATACAATCCGTCGCCGAAAAACTCGGCTTCGGGCGGGTCGTAAAACGTGCCCGTCGGGTCGAGGAAATCGGATGCGCTCAAGCGAACGCCTTGTTTGAATTCGCAGACTTGATCGATCGGATCCTTGAAATAATCCTGCGCGCCGAGATAGGAAAACTCCTCGCAGAACTGTTCGGACGGGCGGCAGAGCGCGTCTCCGTATTGCGTGATGTCATCTTTATAATAGAAGGTGTCGAAGGCCGTGACCTCGCTCTTGTCCGCGGAATAACGCGGCTTGCCAAAGGCGCGACACGACATGTTTTCCGACTGGCACAGCTTGGATTGATCGTAAATCAGATACAGCATCCGGTCGGCGGGTCGCGTGACGCTCGTTCCGGGGAAGAAGTCTTCGGGATTCGTCGCGGGCGTCGGAGACGAGATGATGTCTCCGTCGGCATCTCTGATGATTTCCGTTTCGGCGAACGTACGTCGCGCGACCGGAGAAGCGTCGTTTACGTCAAACGTTTGCGCGTCGGACGATTCGGAGTTGCGCGTGTCCACGAAGGCGCGGCAACCGATCGCCTCTTGGCGGCACAGGCGGGTGAAACGCGCCGCGTTTACCCTGTTCCGGAATCGATCCGTGTATTGCGTACACCCGAGCATGGCTTGCGGTTCCGGCACGCCGGAGAACGTTTGATCGCAGCTTGCCGGCGTGTTCCAACTGTCGCGGACGACGTAGGCCGTGTCGCGCACGCGCTCGACGCGGACTTCGTCGATAAAGGCGGCGCCGCCCGACAGCGTCCAGGACAGCGACGACGTGGACGCGCCGGCGTATGCGCCGAACAATCCGAAACCGTAACGCTGCCAGTCGCCGGAGAGATTGGCCGTACCGACGGCGATCGGCGCGGACGCGGGGAGAGCCGCATCACGCAGCTGCAGCGCGATCGTCGCGCCCGGCCCCGTTCCCTTTGCCCAAAACGAAACGCGGAACAAGTCGCCCTGGACGGAGGCGAACGAAACGGACGTGGTCAGATCGGACCCCGCGCCTGACTGGAGCCGCAGGGACTGGTCGCCCACGAGCAACGACTCGGAAGACGGGGCGCCTCCGGTAAATACGCCGATGCCGCCGCGGAAATTCTCGTTCACCGAAAGGAAGGAGCTGCCGGCGCCCGCACCCGCATACGCGCGACATCCCGCAAATGGTGCGTTACAGCTGCGGCTTTCGGTCGGCATCGCGTTATACAAGCATTCACCCGTCGTGTAGCTGAACGTGCCACCCGTCTTCGTACAATCATGCTTGTTCACGCTGCCGGAAAGCCGGAGCGGTCGGCAGGCGTCGCTTGAAAGCACCGTTTGTGTGAAGAAACGATAGAACACACGTCCTTCGCGGTCGTAGAACTGGCGGCAATCCTGATCCAAGCCGGTGCGCCACGACGCATCGTTACACGTCGACGGATCCTTGAACTCGCCGTCGGGGCCTCGACGCGAGACGATTTTGGGACCCGATCCGGCGCCGGTGTCGCTTATCAAGCTCCACGTGCGAAGCTGGAAGCCGGTCGACTCGGAGCCTTCCCAAGTGAAATACGTTTGACTCAAGGTCGAATCCGGCTTTTCACACAGGCGCAAATAGCTGTAGGCCGCGGTTTGCTCGCCGCCTTCGGCCGCCGCCTCAAGATTGGTAAACATCTCGCAACCGACGTCCTGCTGCGTGCATTGCGTGGTGGTGGAAGGAATGAAATACGCCTTGCCGTCGTCAGTCGGGTCGCTGAAATCAATCTCCGGATCTATCACGAGATCAAAACCGGACGATTGTTTGCGGTATTCCGCGTAGCCGACGCATTCCGAAGGACACAAGTCGTTGGCCGACAAGATTGCGGGAACTTCCGGGGCCGATGTGCCGTCGGTGTAGCCTTGGCAGCCCGCATCGACCTGACGGCAGGATTTGGCGAAGTTATTACAGATAGCGAGATCGGTTTCCGCGCCCGTGCATTGAAAATCATCCGACGCGATCTTCATGTACACGACCGGAAGCGCATTGTTTGCGCCGTCAACGAATCCTGTGGCGAATTGCCCGTCTTCAAGCTGAACGGCATCGACGAACGTTCGGTTGCCGGTCAGGCGGATTTCGATGAACCGCGTCGCGTCGGTGGTCACGAACGAGCATTCAAAGCGGCGCCAATCCGTGCCGAACGTTGCGCCGTCCGCCGTGCCGATCGTCGGGTCGCCGGCGGCGAGACACGACGGGCTCTTGAACAACGCGGTCGGACCGGTGTAAGCGCCGGAAATCGGCGTACCGACTCCGCCGGAACCGTCCGCACGGAACTGCGATACGGCGGCGCGTAGCGTCGGCGTATCGCCGGCGTTTTGAATGCGGGCAAACAGGGAAAGCGTCATGACGCGACCAGGAGATGCGGCAACGGGCTGGAAATACGCGATGAGGCTAGACAGGGCGAGCGCCTGCGTACCGTTCATCGCATTCGAGCCGGCAGGAAGCGGCGTCGGCGTGTACGCGTCGGCGGGAACCATCGACCAGCCGCCCAGCCGAACCGGCGCGCCTTCCGTGCGTTCGAACGAAGCGTTGGAAAGCAAGTTCAAGGACGATCCGCCGACCTCCGAGGCAAGGAGGCGCGTGCAACCTTCGTTATTTGCCGCGCACGGAGCCAGCGTCCGATCAAAGTACATCGTGGTCGTCGCCGTGAAGACCCACGACGTGTCCGGACGACGTGTCGTCGCATAGGCGAGACAGCCCACGTTCTCCGCGGAACATTGCCCGTAATCCAACGTATTGCGAAGATAGGAAACCTGCGAACCCGCGCGCGTCGCAAACGTGCGACAGCTGGCGGCCTGTTGCGAACATTCGTCGCCTTTGAAACGATAGACGGTCTTTTCCGCGGCGCAGTATCCGTATCCGCCGATACATTCGCCTTTGTCGTTACGCTTGAGACAGGTTTGAATGTCGCGACACTCTTCCGCGCGCTGACCGAGACGGGACGAAACAAGCTGATCGCCAAAGCCCGTAAGGCGGCATTGCTGTTCAAAGGACGTGAGAACCCATCCCGGATCGATGAGCTTGCACCACGGATGCTCCGCGTCGCGCTCTCCGTTTGGACCGCAGTTGCTGAAGTTGTCGACGACGTCTCGCAAGGTCACGCATCCGTCGGCGCTCGCGCAACGCGCGATGTTCGCGTCCGAGTTTGCCGCAAATTCAAACCCGACGGGCAAAATGCGCATCAAACGCAATTTGCGCGTATTTCCCGTGCAATAAGCTTCCTGATAGCAATTCCGATCTTGGTTTTGACGAACCATCGAATCCGGATATAAGCGCCACTCGCCGTGCATAAGCCCCTGCCCGACCGCTTTTCCGATCGTACAGGTGCCGTTATCGCACGCATTTCCGCGAATCGCCTGGGCCAATTGCTGGTCCATCGCGCAGTTCCAGGTGCCGCGGGCGTCCGGACACGCGATCAGCTCGGACAGAATTTCCACGTTGCTCGTTCGGATCAGGTTCACGTCGCGTAACGAGAGGTTGGCGCGACGCGCGTCTTCGCGGCTGCGTGACGGAATCGCGTCCGGATCCGCGCTCGCGATGCTGGTCTGCTGGTCGAGGTCGCTGAAGTCGAACGCGTCTATGAGTCCTTTTTCCATGATGCGGCCAAGCAGCTGCGAGCCGAGCGTGTTGATAAACATCGAAGCCGTATACACGGCGAGCTGGATCGGTCCCTGCTCCACGGCCGAACTCAAGATCGCGTTGCGGCGCGCGCCTTCATCGCGATTCGGTCCTTCGATCAGCTGCTCTTTCGTTGAAGCGGCGACAAGCGCGGCCGGCGTCTTCACATTCCCCGACACCACATCCGTCACACTCTTGAACGGCCCTTCCTCGCCGCGGTCCTGAATGGCTTTCTTATAATCAAAGGAGACCTTGGCCGCCGTTCGTCCAAAAATCTGTACGGCTCCGCCGATGTCGCTCGCATTCGTATTAAAGGAGGCGTTGATGTTTTGCAGGAGATCCTGGGAGCTTAACGTCGTAAAAAATTGGTCGTAATTGCTTACGATTTGCTGGAAATCACAAGACGGCCTCGGACGCGAAAACGCGCCTCCCGAAGAGGCTTGCGGAAGAAAGTTGCCAAGCGAAAGCTGGATGTTGAGAAGATTTTGCGGATTCGGCGGTTTACACAAATCGAACCCGATGCTGGATTCGAAAAACTCGTCGGAAAGCGAGCCGATGGCCGAGCCAAGCGCGTCCTCTCCCACCTGTTTGAAGTAATCTCCGGGGGATTTGGCCTGCGTGAGGGCGTTCTGACCCTTTCCGCCGGAAGCGATAAACGTAGCCGCGTCATACGCGAGCTGGCCCAAAAACGTTTGCGCGGCGTTGAACAGCGCGACCACGCCCGCGCGCAACAGTTGCGTAAAGATCTCGTCGATGACGCGTCCGATGTCGTCCGGAACGTTCGCGACGACCTCCACGGGAGCCGCCTGCGCCACCGGCGCCGCGATCGGGCCGACGATAAACGCGAAGCATGCCACGACCGTGAGAAGCGCGGTCAGGCATCGGCGGAGAAAAGGGCGTCGACTGGGCATGGGGGTTTAGGGGTTCTCCAAACCTTCGCGGATCTGCAACACTTGAGCGTAGGTCGCCCGATACACCTGTAGGATATCGGCATCGCTCAATCCCGTCAGCTGGCCGGCGGGGATAAGTTGGCTCTCGACCAACAGATCGCGCGCCTGACGCGCCGTCACGACCGAGGGGTCGGGCGCGTCGATGATAAATTGCTGGGCACCGCTTTCCACCGTCCTGATCTGGGTCTGCTGTAATAAATTACTATACGACGAGGAGACGTTGTATATCGGCTGGATGTCCGCGTTCACGAGTCCGCCGCATGTCTGGCCCGTCGGACAGTTGGGATTTGTGCCTTGCGCGATCTCGATCGCATCGGGAATTCCGTCGGAATCCGAGTCGGCGAGATACGGCGACGTTTTGTAGATCGTAATTTCCGCGTAGTCGCTCAAACCGTCGCGGTCGGTGTCTTTTCCCTTCAAGCGCTCGGCCTCGCGCGCGTCGCTCGATGCGGCAAGCGCTTGCAATTTTTCTTGCGCGCTGATCAGCGTCGCCGTCGGGACGCGAAACGGGGAGAGAATGTTGGATCGGAAATACATGGAAGAGAGGAGGAGTACGGCCGTGCCGCACATCCCCAGAACGCCGACCGAGAAACGCGTCTCGGCCGGCCACTCTTTCCAGAGGGCGCGAACACGCTCAAACGGGCCGAATGCCATGGGCGTATCATATCATATATGACATCGCACATTGAACATATGAGATTTGGGCTTGGATAAGGGGAATGTTTGTTGTTCAATGTTCCATGATTCATGTAAAATGCCCTCATGAGATTTTCCTTCACGAAGGAACGCGAACCGATGGCCGATACCCCGTTTTTGGACTGGCCGGAAGGCGAGAGCGAGGGCCAACTTGCGGTCGACGTATTCCGGCGCGACGATTTTCTCGTGATTCGCTCGCCGATGGCCGGCGTGCAGCCGGAGCACATCGACGTGGCCGTGAACGGAGACTTGTTGACGATCCGCGGGATGCGTGAACATGAAGAAGACGTGAATGAAGACGATTGGTTCCATCACGAGTGTTACTGGGGGGCGTTTAGCCGTACGCTCATTCTCCCGATGGACGTGTACGCGGAAAAAGCGGACGCTTCGCTCCGCAACGGCATTCTCGAGATCCGCATCCCCGTACGCGGTACGGAACGTCATATCCCCGTCATGTGATAACATCCGCTTATGGAACAAAACGCCGAATCGGAGAAGAAAATTCGCACGCCGAACCAGGCGAAAGATATTTTTGCTTGGGTCGGTTTAGGGCTGGTGTTTGCCCTCGTCTTTACCGCCGGGCTCTCGGCGGCGGCATTTGGTTTTGAAAAAGCGTTCCAAAATCGCATCTATCCGGGCGTAAGCGTCGGCGGGTTGCGGCTGGACGGCTTCCGCCATGACGAAGCCCGCGATCGATTGCAAACGCATGTGACGCAAACGCTTGAACCCGGTTTCCGGTTTTGGTACGGAGAGGAACGCATCGACGTCCCGGCCGAGTTGATCGGCGTCAACGATCCCGACCTGTCCAGGGATCTCATCCGCTATGACGTCGAACAGGCCGTGAATGAAGCCTATGCCCTCGGTCGAAATGCCGGCGTGACGAGCGACACGTTCACGCGGTTAAGCCTGCTGATCCGGCGCGCGAACCTGCGTTTGGAGCCTCAGGTAAACCGCGCGGTCATCGAGCAATTGTTGCAGGAAGAGATGAGCGAGCGGATGGTGATGGCGGAAGACGCGCGGCTTGAAATCCGGATGGTGTCCGGCACGCAGGAACTCGACGTGCGCGTCACTCCCGAGCGCGAGGGACGGATGGGCCATGTCGCGGCAGCGGTCGATACTTTGCTCGCGCAAGCCGAACAGCTGAACTTTCAACCGATCACGATCCGAACCGCCGTCATTCTTCCGCGCGTGACCGCGAAGGATCTGGAGCCTCTGCGCTCGCGCGTCCCGGCGTTTTTATCTCGCGCGGAGCATACGCTGCTCCTCGACGGAACGCGCTACGGCATCACGACCTCGACGGCGATCGGCTGGGTTTCTGTCAGCTCGACGGCGTCGGGCACGGAACTCTCCCTGGATCCCACGCGGATCACCGACGATCTTTCCGCGATGGTCAAAGGCCGGCTGGTCGAACCGAAGGACGGAAAACTTGCCTTAAATGAAAACGGCACTTTTAAGGAGTTTGTCGCGCCGGAAGAGGGCGTGGTCGTGGACGGCGAGCGAATCGCGCTTGACCTGATGCTCACCTGGGAACGAACCGCGCCGACGTCGAGCCTGCACTTGAAACGCATCACGCCAAAGATCGTCGGCGAAGACGCGGAACGCCTCGGCATCACCGAGCTGCTCGGCGTCGGACGCTCGGATTTTTCCGGTTCGCCCACCAATCGCCGGAAAAATATCGCGCTCGGAAAAGCCAGGATGAACGGCGTCCTGATCGAGCCGGGCGGCATCTTTTCCCAGCTCGACACGCTCGGCGAAATCGACGGCGCGCACGGTTGGCTGCCGGAGCTCGTGATCAAGGGCGATAAAACCGTGCCGGAGTACGGCGGCGGATTGTGCCAAGTCGGCACGACGAGTTTCCGCGCCGCGCTCGCCTCGGGCCTGCCGATCGTGGAACGTCGCAGCCACAGCTACCGCGTGCGGTATTACGAACCGGCCGGAATCGATGCGACCATTTATGATCCATCGCCGGATTTCCGTTTCCAAAATGACACGCCCGGACACATCCTTATTACCTCGCAAATCCGCGGCGATGAATTGCTGTTCCTCATCTGGGGAACGCAAGACGGACGCGCGACGTCGAGCAGTAAACCGATCGTGTATAATATCGTGTCGCCGCCGCCGACGAAATACATCCCGACCACGGATTTGCCGGTGGGCCGGAAACGATGCACCGAATCGGCGCATGCGGGCGCGAGCGCGAGCTTTGACTACCACGTGAGCTATCCGGACGGGACGTATAAAAAAGAAACGTTCAACAGTTATTACCGCCCATGGGGCGCCGTCTGTCTTATTGGCGCGACGCCGGAAGAGGTTTCCGCATCAAATCCATCGCCAAATACGGAAGAAGTTGACTTTCCGGGTCCTTGACAAAACCGCTACTCCATGGTAGAAAAGTAATGAGTGCGTGCGAAAATCGCCATTCGGCGATCTTTTTAACCGCCACCTTCGCCTTAAAAAATGGCTTAACCCAGCGTTCTTGACGCGTAGGATTGAGTTTGTTAAGGTGCGATGACCGACGAGCCCTTTAGCAATCCGCGTCCACGACAAGCATGGAATGTTTCCATAGGGTGCCGCAGGTCTTCGGACTCGCTCTCCCCTAGAGAAACATTTCTTGGATGCGGATTGCTTAAGTGTTTGTCTGCAACAAAAACTCCCGACTTTAAATCGGGAGTTTTTGTTTATTCGTGCGAGAGATGTCGTTCCGCATCGAGGGCGGCCATGCATCCGGTGCCGGCGGCCGTGACGGCTTGGCGATATTTGGCATCCTGCACGTCTCCGCACGCGAACAAGCCGGGGATATTTGTGTGCGTCGAACCCGGAACCGTGACGATGTAGCCCTTCTCATCCAGATCGACGAGACCCTGCACGAGCGTCACGTTCGGCACATGGCCGATCGCCGCAAACACGCCGTCGATTTTCATCTCGCGCGTTTCGCCCGTGTTCGTATCTTTCAATACCACGCCTTCGACCTTGTCTTCGCCGCGAATATCCGCGACTTCCGTATTCCATACGACTTCTATCTTGGGATTCGCCTTCACGCGGTCCTGCATGATCTTGGACGCACGGAACGAGTCGCGACGATGTACGAGATACACTTTTTCGGCGAAACGCGTGAGAAAACTCGACTCTTCCATCGCGCTGTCTCCTCCGCCGACGATGATCACGTTTTTTCCCTTGAAGAAAAAACCGTCGCAGGTCGCACAGGCGGACACGCCGCGGCCGTACAAGCGCTTTTCGTTTTCAAGTCCGAGACGCCGCGCCGTCGCGCCGGTGGACAGGATCACGGTTTTCGCGCGGTAGGTCTGACCGTTTGCGACCAACTCGAAACCGTTCTCCACCTGTTTCAGCGACTCGACCATGGACGAGACGATTTCCGTCCCAAAGCGCTTGGCCTGGTCGCGCATCACTTGCATCAACTCGGGACCTTGAATGCCGTGGACAAAGCCGGGAAAGTTTTCGACTTCCGTGGTCGTCATGAGTTGACCGCCGGGCTCGGCCCCTTCGAACAATACCGGCGCGAGATTCGCTCGCGCGGCGTAAATCGCGGCCGTCCAACCGGCCGGTCCGGAACCGATGATTGCTACATTGCGCATATGACATTTAACATAGAACATTAATTAGACGGGGCTGAATATATTATATTAAATGCTCTATGTTCGATGTTCTATGCCAAATAGACCGCAAGTTTCTCCATCAAAACATCTTTTGATATGCTACCGATGATCTTGTCCGCCACTTCACCGTTCTTGAAGACGAGCATCGTCGGGATGGACATGATCCCGTATTTCATCGACGTGCCCTGGTTTTCATCAACATTCAGCTTGCCGATTTTCATTTTTGACTCGTCGATTTCGCCGGCCGCGGCTTCGATAATCGGTGCCATGGCGCGGCACGGGCCGCACCACTCCGCCCAAAAATCCACGACGACCGGAACGTCGCTTTTCAATACGTCGCTTTCAAAATTCGCATCGGTATAGATGTGGGCCATAGGGAAGTAAACAGTTGACAGTAAACAGTTGACAGTCTTTTAAAGAGCAGAGAACAAAGAGCAGTATTGTTCAAGGATAGTCCGAGGTCGGCACCCTTGCAACTGCTGCTCTTTGCTCTTTGCTTGCTGCTCTTTTCCCTACCGGAACGTCTCCAGTTTGCGCACTTTCAACTCTTCCGTGTACGCGTCGAGACGATCGCCGACATGAAGCTTGATCTTGCCGACATACGACACGCCGCCTTCGGTGCCGCCTGCGAGCTCCTTTACCGGCGACTTGCCGCTTTGCAGGTTGTCGATCACGCCATCGCCGATGATTTCCGGCTCTCCCGTGCCTGTCGAAGCCCGATAGACGCGCGCCTTGGCGCCCTTCACAAGCTTGCCGGTCTTCGTTTTCACGCCGACGACCATGCGGCCGGATTCGGTGCGGAACACCGCGGCGACCTCGGCGGATCCGAGCTCGGTGATGATCGTCTCCTGCGGAAGCAGCTCGTTCAAACGCTTCACGACATCATCGAACAAGTCGTAAATAATTTTGCACTTTTTTACTTCGACGCCTTTTTCACGCGCCGCGACTTCGATCGGCGTCGGGACCATCACGTTAAAACCGTAGACGACGGACGGCTTGGAGTTGGCGGCGCGCTCGACGTCGCTTTCGTTCACGTTTCCGAGTCCTTTTTGGATCACTTCGACGCTGACCAATTCGTGCGTCACTTTTTCCAACATGCCGAGAATCGCTTCGAGCGAGCCGAGCACGTCGGTTTTCAAGATCACGTTCAACGTCCTCTTTTCCGGCATCTCTTCGCCTTCCGCCGGAGCGATCTTGGTGGCAGTGAACGACTCGACCACCTGACGCTTGGTCGTCTTGGCCTTCTTTTGTTCGAGCGTTTTCGGATCTTCCGGCACTTCGAGGATGTCTCCGACCGACGGCGCGAGCTTGAAGCCGAGAATCTTGACCGGCGTCCCCGGCGGCGCGATCAGAAGCGGTTGGCCGTTCCAGTCACGCATCATGCGCACGCGACCGTAGGCCGCGCCGTTCACGCCCAACCAGTCGTTGCGATGCAACGTGCCGTTTTGAACGATGGCGGTCGCGACCGGACCCTCGCCTTTGTCCACATGCGCTTCGATAATCGTTCCGGCGGCGCGCGCGTCCGGGTTGGACATGATGCGCTCCTTCTCGACTTCGGCGACGAGGAGGACAAGATCAAGCAAATCGTCGATGCCAAGACCCGACTTGGCGGAAATCTTTGCCATCGGCACTTTGCCACCCCATTCTTCGACGGTCACGCCCGATTCCGCCAATTGTCCCAATACGCGGTTCGGATCGGCATCCGCCTTGTCCATCTTGTTCAGCGCAACGACGTAAGGGAGCTTGGCCGCGTGGATGATGTTGATCGCTTCTTTCGTCTGCGGTTGTACGCCGTCGTCGGCGGCCACGACGAGAATCGCGACGTCTGCGACCTTCGCGCCGCGCGAACGCATCACCGTGAACGCCTCGTGGCCCGGCGTATCGATAAACGTAATTTTCTTGTCTTTCTTTTCCACCTGATACGCGCCGATGTGTTGCGTAATGCCGCCGGACTCGCCCGCCATCACGTTCGTCGCGCGAATCGCGTCGAGCGTTCTCGTTTTGCCATGATCCACATGACCCATAACGACGACGACCGGCGGTCGCTCTTTGAGCTCGGACGTCCCTTGCAACGTCATGATCTGCTTTAAGCGATCCTCGGATTCGGCCGTCTTTTGCATTTCCTTTTCATCCTCGGACTCCGGCGTCACGGTGAAACCGAGTTCATCCGCGATAATGGACGCGGTCGTGAAGTCGATACGCTCGTTTTGGGAGGCGAGGATGCCCGCCTTCATGAGCTGCTGCATGACGCGTATCACCGGCAATCCCATGCGACCCGCAAAATCGCGTACGGAAATAACGGCGGGAAGCTTGATATCGGTTTTTGGAGCGCCCGGTTCGCGCGCGCCGACGGCGGATTGACGGACCAATTGATCGCGTAAACGCTCGCGGCGGGAATTCTCGAGCCACTTCTTATAGATCTGATCCGCCGTGCGATCGTCCACTTTGATGGCACGCGCGCCGATATCAAAGCCAAGCTCCGGCAATTTTGCGAGAAGCTGCTGCGGAGTGACGCGAAGGCGACGGGCCAGTTCTGTTACATTCATGGGCCGAGTTTAGGCTTGATTGAGCGGAAAGTCAAGGATAGTATGATGAAATGGATGGTCTTCTTCTCATCGACAAGCCCGCGGGCTGGACCTCGCATGACGTCGTGGCCAAGCTGCGCGGTATTTTGAAAATCCGGCAAATCGGCCATGCCGGGACGCTTGATCCCTTCGCCACCGGACTTTTGGTACTTGGGATTGGGAAAGGGACAAAAAGACTCACGTCGCTCGTCGGCGTCGATAAGGAATATGAGGCAACGATCAGGCTTGGGGCGATAAGCGACACGTTTGATGTGGAAGGGATCATCGTTCCCGCACCTCTCCCGACCTCTCCTCCGGAAGGAGAGGAGGTGGAGCGCGCGCTGGATCAATTCCGTGGCGGATACGAGCAGCTCGCCCCTTTGCATTCGGCGAAAAAGATCGGCGGAAAGAAATTATACGAGTTGGCACGGGCCGGGGAAGCCACGGAAGAAATGCGACCGAAGAAACATGTGAACATTTATGCATTGAACATCAAACATTATGCGTGGCCCGATCTCATGATCAATGTTAAATGTTCAAGCGGTACATATATCCGTTCTCTCGCAGATGATATCGGACATGCGCTTGGCGTCGGCGGATATTGTTTGGAATTGCGCCGGACAAAAGTCGGCGACTTTGATGTGCAAGACGCAATCCACATGGAAGGATTGACGAAGGATCAAGTGCTTGGTAGCCTCAAGACGCAATAACAACCCTTTGAACCGACCGGTTGCGCAGGATGAACGTCATCGATTTCCAACGTTTTTAAGCAAAGTTTCGGATGTGACGGAGCGCGAAAACCAAAGAGCGATTCCCTAAACAGACGGCCTGCCGCCGGCGTATTTGTATGAATAACGCCTTGTTTGTCGTCATCGCCCTGATTGCGGGAAGCGCGATCGGGCTCGCCCTCGGATACGCGATTCGTGAACTCATCCATCGCCGCAAAGTCTCCGGAGCGCAAGATAAGATCGTCGAAGCCGAACGCAAAGCCTCGGACATGATGAAGAATGCCGAGAAGCGTGAAGTGGAGGCGCTCGCCAAAGCCAAAGATAAAGCCATCAAGATTCTCGAGGAAGCCCGCTTGGAAGAAAAGCGGGCGCTTGAAGAAGTAAAAAAGCAGCAGCAGGCGCTGCTCGAACGCGAACAAACGGTCAGCTCAAAATTGCTTGATATCGATAAGTCAAAGGACGAGGTCGAGCAATCCAAGAGGAAGGCGGAAGAAGCGCATCGCCATGTCGAGGACATGAAGTTACAGGCGATGGCAAAACTGGAAGAAATCGCAAACCTGGACCGAGACTCCGCGTTGAACCGATTGCTCGCGGAAATCGAGGAGCATCATTCCGAGACGCTCATGGCGCGCCTGCGCAAGCTTGATGATTTGACCGCGGAAGAGATCGACAAAAAAACGAAAAACATCCTTGCGACGGCGATCCAGCGCCAGGCATCCTCGCATGTCTGCGAAACGACGACGACGTATGTCGAGTTGCCGACCGAGGAGATGAAAGGTCGCATCATCGGACGCGAGGGGCGGAACATCAAGGCGATCGAGCTTTTGACGGGATGCGAACTCATTATCGACGACACGCCGAATGTGGTGACGATTTCCGGCTTCTCCCCCATCCGCCGCCAGGTCACGAAGCGCGCGCTCGAGAAGCTGATCGCCGACGGACGCATCCACCCGGGACGCGTCGAAGAGTTTGTCGACGAAGCGAAGCGCGAGCTGATTCAAGACATTCGCAAAGCCGGCGAAGACGCGTTGTACGAACTTGGCATTTCACCGGCGGGCATCGATCCAAAACTCATGACGATTTTGGGACGCCTTAAGTTCCGCACGAGCTACGGTCAAAACGCCTTACTGCATTCCATGGAAGTGTCCCGTCTTTCAACCATGCTCGGCGAAGAGCTTGGCGCGGACATCCACGTGTGCAAGCTCGGCGGCCTGCTCCATGACGTGGGGAAAGCCGTGGACCATGACATGCAAGGATCGCATCCGGAAATCGGCTACAAAATGTTGCAGAAATTCGGCTTTCCGGAAGAGATTTGCTATCAGTCGATCGGCCACCACGAAGACAAACCAAAGACGCTCGAAGCGATTATCGTCAAAGCGGCAGACGCGATTTCCGGCGCACGCCCGGGCGCGCGCAAGGACTCGCTTGAGTTTTACGTGAAACGCCTCACGGACTTGGAAAACGCCGCGAAGAGCTTCCCGGGCGTGGAAAAAGTGTATGCCATCCAAGCCGGACGCGAGCTGCGTATCTTTGTGAATCCGAAAGAAGTGGATGATTATCAGGCCGCAAAACTCGCCCGCAGCATCGCGGATAAGATCGCAAGCGAAATGAAATTCCCGGGTGAAATACGGGTGACCTTGATTCGAGAGCAAAGGGTGATTGAGTACGCGAAGTAGAACTACCTCACCCCAGCCCTCTCTTTCGAAAGGAGAAGGTGTACTGAGCCTCCTCTGGGATTTGGTTATGCCGCGTCGTCCAAGCGACGCACCTCCTTCATGCCTTCTTGTTCTTCCGTCGATAATTCGAGCGCTTTCAAAAGCCCTTCAAAAAGCTGCTCTTCTGAAACCATCTTTATTCTCTTCAAGAGTGGAAGCTTCTTGTCTATCGGTTGTTCCTTGGCGAAAAAAAGCGCCTCATTCATCATATGCATGGCAAAATCCTGATCCTTAGCCATGCGCCAAATCGCCAGATTGATGCGACTGCGCTCACCCAGATCCATCGCCGTGTTCATGAGTCGGTGATCAAATTTTTTCATCAAATCACGAATCGTGTTCATGAAAAGCTGACCTTGCTCCGGGGATATTCCAACCATTTCGGCCCTCTCGGTTTTTTCCTTGCCTGCGACACGATCGGCTTTCAGGCGAGGGCCGGAAGGGCGTTCTTCATCCGAAGGCGGCGTTGAAATGGGCTGTTCTTGTCGTCTAGGCATAGCATTTTTTTATGAGATCACTTTAACATAAAAGCCTATTCTTGACGCTTTCCTTCGAACTTGCCTCAAGAATTTGCACAGTTGAGCCAAATTCGCTATAGTGGTTTCATCATTCATTAGAACTCCTATATCTATGAACAAGGCAGAACTCATCAACCACTTATCCGAGAAGGTCGGCGTCACAAAAAAGCAGGCCGAGGACATGGTCGAGGCGTTCGTGGACGTCGTGACCGGCACCCTGAAATCAGGGGGTGAAGTGAATATCGCCGGTTTCGGCGCGTTCATGGCCAAGACGCGCGCCGCTCGCATGGGCGTGAATCCGCAAAAGCCCACGGAAAAGATCCATATCGGTGCGGTCACGGTTCCAAAGTTTAAAGCGGGCAAAGGCCTTAAAGACGCTTTGAAACACACGGGAGCGGCGGCACCTTCCGCGCAGGCTCCAAGCGCTCCCGAAGCTCCTTCGATGCCTTCCGAGTCACCCTCAATGTAAGCGGTTGAAAAAATCTCCCTTTGGGGAGATTTTTGATACTTGATGATTTGGCATGATATGAAAAAGCCGTCCTTATTAGGGGCGGCAGATGAAGGCGCTGTCACACGACAGGCCCGGATCACAGGTCATGGAGGGATCGCCGTAGCAACAGGATTCCCCGTCGCGACCGCAATGTACGCAGGCGGCGGCTGTACACACCTCGCGTATGCGACAGGCGTTTCCGCAAGTGCCGCAGGAGTAGGGGTCGTTCTGTATGTCCGTGCACAGTCCCGAGCACGACGGAAATCCAGGTGCACACATGCAGAGATCCGGGCTCGTGATGAGGACGTTACCGATGCACGAGATGAGATCGGAGCAGGCGACGGTCATCCCCGCACAATCCATCACGTAGGCGGCCGCGACATCTTCGGGGTTCGAACAGTGGTGAAAGTCGATGTACCCGCCACGCAAACGTTCGAGGCATAGCGTGAGCGGGCAACCGGGATAGCAGAAGCAGTCCGTGTTTCGGCACAAGATCTGTAGATCACAGATGAACGTGTCGAGCGCGTCATCGGGCGCTCCGGAACAATCCTCGTCCACGAGATTCCCGCAGAGCTCCTCGAGTATCCCGCTCCTTGCGGGATTGAGATCGTCGCAGTCGGTACCGCCGCATGCGAGCGAGCGGTCGCCGTCCGCATCCATGTCGGCACCAGTCGAGCAGGGGTCCCAGACATCGGGAGCTCCCGCATCGAACATGATGCCTCCGTCGAGGCTCGTTTCGGCATCGTCTCCGATCTCGGCATCCATGATGGATGCATCGTTACCCGCATCCTCTCCGGGAGGACCGACGTCCCTTCTGACGAGGCCCGCATCGATCCTTGGAGGAGGCGGCGGTGCCGGTGGTCGGGAGTCACACCCGATCAGGATGTCGACGGAACCGATAAGAAGAAAAAGAACGAACACACCTAATTTTTGATACATGCTCCCCCATCCCCGGGCATCAAAACTTGAGAGAAATCCCAAGCGCCCGGACGCTCTAAGCAAACACTAAAATATAGAAAAAGTCAACCCATCATCCCCTGCACCTTCTCCACCACATCTTCTATTTTCACTAGATGAGCCTCGCTTTCGTTGCGCGGTTTCCACTCGATGGAATCTTCTTTCAACGTTTTTTCCGAGATGACGAGACGTAGCGGCAAGCCGATCAAATCCGCATCCGCGAATTTTTCGCCCGGCGAGACGCCTTCGCGGTCGTCCCACAGCACTTCCATGCCCTCGGCCCACAGACCGTCGTAGAGCTCCTTCGCGACGGAATTGATGCGCGACTGAACATCCTCGTCCTTTGAGCGAAGCGCGACGAGATGTACGTGATACGGCGCGACGGCGATCGGCCATACGATCCCCTTGTCGTCATGCGAGGCCTCGACGATCGTGCCGACGAGGCGGGTCGTCCCGATGCCGTAGCATCCCATGACAACCGTCTTGCGCTCGCCGTTCTCGTCGGTGAACGAGACGTCGAACGCGTCGGAGAATTTCGAACCAAGATCGAAAATGTTGCCGACTTCCACGCCGGTGCTGCAAAACAACGGCTCGCCGTTTTCCGGATTCTTATCCCCTTCTTTCAATGTGGCGATCTCGCAGTTTTGCGCGAAGCTCCCGTTTTCGGACGTAAGAATCTTGTCTTCACCGGCGGGCGTGAGTACTTGGAACTCATGCGAAAACTTTTTCGAAAACGGTCCGCCGGATGCTTCCACGACTTTCGCGTTCAATCCGCAGCGCGAAAAAATCGTGAGATACGTCTCAAGCACTTTACGATAGTACGCGTCAAAGTCTTCCGTATCGGCATGAAACGAATACAAATCCTTCATGCCGAATTCGCGGCCGCGTAGCACACCGGACTTAGCGCGCAATTCGTCGCGGAACTTGCTTTGGATTTGATAGACCGCGACCGGAAGATCCTTGTACGAATTGACGAACGATTTGACGAGCGGCGTGACGATCTCCTCATGCGTCGGACCGAGGCCGTATTCTTTGCCGGTTTGCGACGGGACTTTGAACAAGACATCCATCGTGTTCCAGCGAGCGGTCGTATCCCAATTCTCCTTCGGCTGGAGCGCGGACATGAGCACTTCTTGCGCGCCGAGCTTGTCTAGCTCTTCGCGAATGACGTTCTCGACCTTGCGCAGGACGCGCAGGCCCAGCGGGAGCCACGAATACACGCCGGCCATCTCCTGATGGACGAACCCGCCTTGCGACAGGTATTTGGCGTTGACCGAGTCCGCGTCGTGGGGCGCGTTCTTGGTGGTTTTCGTGAAGAGTCGCGATTGGCGCATACGCCGCGTATCGTGCATCGCTCAACTTGAATCGTCAAACGCGAACGATCAAAAAAAACCGAGCGTAGCTCGGTCAAGTCTTCTTCGGCCTCTTTCGAGCGGACCACGCGTCCGGATCTTCCGACGGGTAATGCGGCGGTCGGACGATCGAGAACCCTTGATGCCAGTCGAGCGTTGCGCGTTGGTGCACGTGGCACAGCTGCTCGGTGTCGGGCGGGTCTTCCCGATGAATCGCCCTGGGCTTTTCGAACGCCTTCACGACCTCCTTGAGGCCCGTGTCGTGTCCGGCGACCTCGGACGGAATCTCCTTCTTCTTCGCCGGAC
Source organism: Patescibacteria group bacterium (assembly GCA_038061235.1). Lineage (GTDB taxonomy): Bacteria > Patescibacteriota > Patescibacteriia > 2-12-FULL-60-25 > 2-12-FULL-60-25 > RHKK01. Next base: position 22,447 of record JBBTZS010000006.1, read on the forward strand.
TCCGCTTCTTCGCCGGCCGGTTGCGGACCGAGAGGAACCCGCCGCACCACCGGCAACGCGCCGGCGGAGGATCGGACGCTTCGTCCGAAACGCCGCCCGGGGCTGTTCCGTCGATCGCCGAAGCCAGACTGTAGCCCTGTATACCTTGAACGTGCTCACCCTTCATGTCACACCTCCATTCGGGTTATATTCTCTTCTTATACGAAAACTCCCCCTTATTCAAGAGGGAGTTTCGATGGTGCAGCGGCTGGGGTTCGAACCCAGGACCTTGGGCTTAAGAGGCCCCTGCTCTACCAGCTGAGCTACCGCTGCAAAAAGACCGACTAGATAGTCGGTCACGATTGGGCTTCAATATTTCGATACCAGTCGACGAAGAGTCCAATCCCATTCGACAGCGGAACTTGCGGACGCCACGACAGCACCCGTCGAACCTTCGTAATATCAGCGCATGTTCTCGGGAAATCGGAACGGGGCGGCGGCCCGCTCTTTTTGAACACCGCCTTTTTCCCAAGCGCCTTCTCGACGAGCTTTACGACGGTCGACAGGGCATACGGTTGCCCATATGCGAGATTCAAAACCTCGTAGGTATGTGGCGGCAGATCGAGGCATCTGATGAGACCATCGACGATGTCACTCACATAGGTAAAATCGCGAATTGGCTCTGGCTCGTACCAAAGGAGCGGCGTTTCGGCATCGATCGCCGCGGTCATCTTGTAGATAATCTGGTCTGGTCTTCCTCGTGGGCCATACACGCTGAAGAGTCTGGCATTCACCACCGTCATGCCATGAAGATGGTGATAGGCATGTCCGATGAGCTCGTCCGCCTTCTTGAAGGCCGCATAGGGTGCGGTCGGCATATCTGTCGACAGGCTCTCCGAGAATCGTTTCGCATCCGATCTACCATACACCGAAGATGATCCTGCATGCACGAACGACGCGACTCCGAACTCCCGACAGCACTCAAGCACCAGCAGCGTCGCTCTCACCGTCTCGTCGAGATAAAGGAGTGGCTTGGCAACCGACGGCGTCATCCCTCCCCGACCTGCGAGATGGAACACATGCTCGATGTTACGTTCCTTGAAAGCCTTGTGTAAATCGCTACGTCGCCGCACATCGCCATGAATATATGAGAAATGTCGCTTGTTTCGCAGGAGATCGAGATTCGCCTGTTTTCGAGCGGGCGGATAGAACGGGTCGAGATTATCGAATGCGACAACCGAGTGCCCTCGCACGAGCAGCGCCTCGCACAGATGAGACCCGATGAAACCGATGCCTCCGGTTACCAATATATTCATGACACGCCCTCAGTTGTTTGTCTTTGAAAGAACGGTGTGACTCAATCAGATTCCTCATTTCTCGTCAATTAGGTGACATCTAAAAAACTATTTGCTAACGTCATCCTGCCTATGGAGCTTGCCTGGAAACAACTCACGGAGGAACGGCTTCGAACCGGTTATCGCCGGGTGTTGCGTCGTACCTACAAGCTTCCCGATGGGCGAGTTGAAACATTTGATATAAAGGACGAAGGAGAGTCCGTTTGCATTCTTGCGCTTACCGCCGACAATCGAGCTGTCCTTGTGAGACAGTTCCGACCTGGACCTGGAAAAATGGTTCTTGATCTGCCTGGTGGAGCAATCGATTCAGGTGAATCAGCTTTGGAAGCCGCCGCTCGTGAACTACTCGAGGAGACTGGATACACCGGCGACCTTCGAGAAGTCGGCACATGCCTCGAATGTGCCTATTCTACGAAGATCAGACATAATTTCGTGGCCACCAATTGTCAGCGCGTGCAAACGCCAACTCCTGATGGCAACGAGTTCCTCGAGGTTCTTGAGCTGACCATGGACGCGTTCCGCGCTCTCTTAAGATCGGGACAGCTGACGGTGGTTGAAACTGGTTACATGGGCTTGGATCATTTAGGTCTAATCTAGACTAGAGAACATAAATCGCAAAACACACTCCGATGAAGGAGTGTGTTCTTTTGGTGCAGCGGCTGGGGTTCGAACCCAGGACCTTGGGCTTAAGAGGCCCCTGCTCTACCAGCTGAGCTACCGCTGCAAGCGAGGAGAAAGCGCAAGCTTGCTTGCATTTTCTCCGAGTGCCGCAGTGGTATGTGTCTGAAGGACCATACCGCTGCAAGCGAGGAGAAAGCACAAGCTTGCTCATACTCCACAAGCGGTCGCCATCATAACAATTCCATCGTAATTGTCAACGATATTGACAGTTAGCCGAATCTAGTGTGCCCTATGTATGGTTCCACCGAAAGGGGCTCCGCATGGAAGTAGTTTTAATCACGAATACGAGATGCCACATCTGCACCCGTCGCATCACCTATCCTACGCGGGAGGAAGAGAGTAAGGCTCGCCTCTCAAACGAGGGTCCGATCGCCGATCACGTCGAGCATGTGTACGACTGCCGTGCAGAGCGCCCTCGTGGAGAGCGCATCATCATGTACCTGCATGGCAGGTACAGCAAAACGATCGTCCAAACCGCGAGGTTCTGGCTCGAAAGCCGAGATCCCTTTGAAACGTCCGGCCCGGAGGCATGGGTTGCTCGGCATCAAACACCGTGGCCCTTCGACATCCGCTACCTCATGGGCTGCGACGACAACCCCAGAGATTCGCGGTCCGAGCTGAAAACCGGTTTCGAGCCCGGTATCATCCGCATAGGAAAGTCCCTGCGTTGGAAGGCGCGGGACGGATTGTCCGGCATGACCCTCCTTCCTATCGCCCACCTCATCATCGGCTTCACGCCGATGGACTAAGAGGTTGGGCTTTTTCATTTTTTGACATTGCTTGTCACGCACCCCGTTCTCCGTTATCGTCGGTGCGCTCGCTTTCGCGCACTCGTAGCTCAGCTTACTTACAGCACCGTTTTTTGCTCCCGTAATTCAACGGATAGAATGCAAGCCTCCGAAGCTTGAGATCCAAGTTCGAGTCTTGGCGGGAGCAAAAAGCGGTTCTGTGAGAGCGTCCCGATGGACATCGGGGAGGTCACTGGTTCGACTCCAGTCGAGTGCATCACGTAAAAACGACAGCGTTAGGCTGTCGTTTTTACGTGATGCCCTTTGTTTGAAAATGCGCGAGCCTTCTTTATTAACTTTATCAAGAAATCCTAAAAAACTCCAATTACGCAACGCCCCCGCGCCTCAATAAAATTTTCCTTTCCATTCTTCGGATTTCGTGCGCCCCTCAAAATGGTGTATGGAAGAGCCTGGCGAGTACACCTACCCCAAAATCCGCACATCCCTCCTGGAGAAAAACAAACCTTAACGCCGCGTAGGAGCTCATAAGCTCACGCGGCGTTTTTCTTTGGTGGATTTGAGAATGTAATTTCCGGTAAACGAATTATTGTTTCGGCGGGTATGCCAATCTCTTTCTCGTATACAAGATCAATACTGCCAAAAACCGCTTTTCCAAAATCAAAACCTAATTCATTGGATATTTCTTGCACTATTTTTTCATTTATTCCCTCAATCTCTACAAAGGGATTCAGCCCAGGCCATGTATCAATAGTTATTTCCACTCCGTCGCGCACCCATACCTCACGCATATTTTCCTGAAATGCCTTTGCCGGAATATCGCATGCTTCAAAAAAAGAAGCAGCAGTATCAAAGTCATTAACTATAATTTCAGTTTCGTAAGTATCGTTGATACCCGATCCGCGGATTTCTTTAACAGTCATCGTTACTTTATCGGATTCCTGTCGAACGCGGCCCCATTTATTGTGTCCTGGTGCGACACGAGAAAAATCAAAAGTTTTTCTGCGCATCAAATATTCGGGAGTTTTTAACTCAAACCCCACCTTTCTTAGCTTGTCTCGCACGGAATCTTTATCAACCGAGAGAAATGTTGCTTCAATTTCTCTTTTCATAATTACAGTTTAACACGAATCCTATTTTCTGCATACATTTATTTTCATCTCATCCATTTTGTAAAGTTTCCGTTCTCTTTCAGGCGTATGGCAAGCGGGCAAAAAGTGGAGGGGTTGAGGGGAGGAAACTTTTTGCCCGCTCGTCAAAGTTAGTTCCGCCGCCCCGCGCGATTGAGCGCGGAGCCGAGCAGAAACTTTTTTTCCTTTAGGAAAAAAATAGTAGCGCACAAAGCAGAAATTATAAAGAAAGTTTTCTGCGGGCCAGCCACCGTACTCGGCGGCTGGCGGTGGGACGAAGTGATTGGTTTCCGTCAAAAATTTTTGCTAAATAAAATAGGTTCTAACTTGGTACAATAAATACACCATCAAAATCCCCGCCCCGTAAAAGCGCAAGCGCTCACGGGGCGGGGATTTTTGTTAGCCCAACATTTTTTCAATGGCGATACGGAATTCGTCCGATCCGACTTTCGCGTCGGCGATGAGCATCGACGTTTCCTCTTCCGGCAATTCATACGAAAGCTCCGTTGCTTTGAGATCGCGAAGAACGTCGGCGCGCTTTTCCTCGATCGCGTCGCGCAACTCCCCTTCCACGGCCGTCATCATGAGACGGATGCGGTCTCCCGGCTCGAGGCCGGCCTGCTTGCGCAGCGACATCACCTGACGCACGAATTCGCGTCGCAATCCCTTGCGCTTCAACTCCGGCGTAATCTTAGTGTCGAGCTCGACGGTCCACGCGTCGCCCAGATCTGATTTCGCCCCGCCTGCAACGCCTTGCGTAGCATGGCGGGCAGGCTCGACGCGTACCGTTTCGACGTTCAGCTCTTCGGCGAGCAGATGCAGCAAGTCGGTTTGACGCAACAACCGCGCCGCCTCTTCCGCGTCCTTCACGCGAACGATCGCGGCGGCAAGCGCCTGGCGCACCGGCAACTTGGACGCCGAGCGTTGTTCATGACCCTTGGACGCGATCGATCGCACGAGCTGCATGTCCACGAGCAGACGCTCGTCGATCAAACGCGCGTCGGTTTTGGACCACTTCTCGAGATGGACGGACGCAAGCTTGCCGCCGATATCGAGATAGACTTTCTCCGCGATGAACGGCGTAAACGGCGCGAGAAGCTTGGCGGTTTCGAGCAGGATTTCGAGCAACGTGCGTAGCGCGTCTTTGCGATCGAACACGTTTTCCGACTTGATGCGGTCGCGCGAACGGCGCAGCCACCATGTCGAGAGGTCCTCGACGAAGCCGCGCAACGGTCGCGCGGCGCGAGCCAACTCGTACGCGTCCATCGCCTTGGTGACCTCGTCGATCGTCGCGTGGAGGCGCGCAAACATCCAGCGGTCGAGCACGTGGGCGCTGCGCGGCTTTGCGAGACGGATCGACTCGCCCTCGGCATACGTCGCGTAAAACGTTTTGACGTTCCAGAACAGATTCAGGAAACCGCGGACGAGATTCTGCAAATCACGTTCGGAAAAATTCACCGCATCGGCTTCGACCACGGACGATGAAACCAGGTAGAACCGAAGCGCGTCTGCGCCGTGCTTGGTGAGCACGTCCCACGGATCGGAATAATTCTTCAGGCTTTTCGACATCTTGCGACCGTCCTCCGCCAGCAAGAGACCGGTGCAAACCACTTCGCGGAACGCCGGCTTGCCGAACAGCGCCGTCGAAAGGACATGCGCGTTGTAGAACCAGCCGCGCGTTTGATCCTGCCCTTCGGCGACAAAATCCGCCGGAAAGTTGGCATCGAACCATTTCTTGTTCTCGAACGGATAATGCCCGGACGCGTACGGCATCGAGCCGGATTCGAACCAGCAGTCGAACACGTCCGGGATGCGGCGCATCTCCTCGCCCGCCTCGTTCTTGAAAGTAAGTTCGTCGATCCACGGACGATGCAAAGCCATCGGATCTTTCAGATCGATCTTTTTTCCGATCGCTTTTTCCAGCTCGGCGACGGAACCGAACACGCGTACGTCAGACCCGTCGACGTTCGTCCAGACGGGCAGCGGCGCGCCCCAGAAACGCGAGCGCGAAATACACCAGTCCGGCGCGGTCTCGATCCCCTTTCCGAAACGACCTTCCTTGAAACTCGACGGATGCCAGCTGATTTTTTCCGCCGTCTTTCGCATCTTCGGCTTCAATTTTGTGACATCGACGTACCATGCATCTTGCGCCTTGTAGATGAGACGCGTGTTGTTGCGCGCAAAAATCGCGACGGAGTGCGTGACGGTTTCCGAGCGGTAGAGACGGCCGCGATTCTGCAAATCCTCGATGATCGGCGCGTTGGACTCCAAAAAACCCATGCCTGCCACGAGCGGCACGCCGGGCAAATGCTTCCCGTTATCGTCGAGCGTGACGACGACCGGAAGTTTTCGCTCGGTCGAGGCGCGAAAGTCATCTTCGCCGAACGCGGGCGCGGTATGCACGATGCCGGTTCCTTCCTCGGTCGTGACATAGTCCATCGCGATGACCTTGTAAAGCGTCGTACCCGGCCGACGCGTCAGGCGCTCGAACGCGGTCGCATCCAACACAAACGGCGGCTCGTATCCCATCCCGACCAGACCGGAACCGTGCCGCTTCTCGATCACTTCAAAATCCTCTTGATCCTCTTCCAGCGGAAAAAATTCGCGGAGAACCTTGGAGGTGGGTTTTTCTCCAAACCAGAATGTCTCTTTGCGGCCATGTACGCGGACTTTGACGTAGGTCGCGTTCGGATGAACCGCGAGCGCGACGTTGGCGGGCAACGTCCACGGCGTCGTCGTCCAGGCGAGAAAAAACGTGTCGGGCTCTCCGAGCACGGGGAATTTGATAATGACAGACGGATCCTCGGCGTCGACGTACGAGTTTTCCATCGCCACTTCCATGTTGGAAAGCGGCGTGCCGTTGAACGGCGAAAAAAACGAGACGCGCAATCCCTTATACACGAGTTTTTTCTTCCACAGCTCGGCGAACGCCCACCACACCGACTCGACGTAGGAGTGATCCATCGTCATGTAGGCATTGTCGAATTCCACCCAACGGCCGATGCGCTCGACGTAACGTTTCCATTCGTCCGCATACTTGAGCACGGACGCCGCACACGCGCGATTGAACGCATCGACGCCGTATGCTTCGATCGCCGGCTTGCCCGCCAGCTTGAGTTCCTTCTGGATCAATGACTCAACCGGCAGGCCGTGGCAATCCCATCCCCACACGCGCGGGATGCGGCGGCCCTTCATCGTCCAATAGCGCGGCACGACATCCTTGATCGCGCTTTGCAGCAAATGCCCGAAATGCGGCATCCCCGTGGCAAACGGAGGGCCGTCATAAAACGCATACCCTTTGGAACGCGGTCGCTCCTCGATGGAACGTCGGAAAATATCGTGCTTCTTCCAATACGAGGCGATTTCTTCCTCCATTGCGGGAAGGAGGGGCGGGCCGGTTTCCGGCTTTGGGGTTTCTGACATATACTACGGGGGAAACGCGACCAGCATGCGATGAATTTCCCGTCAGGTCAAGCGAATGTTTTATGCCCAAAACCACCTCCCTCTACCTTGGCGCAGACCACGCGGGTTTCACATTAAAGGAAATCTTGAAATCGCGTCTCACGAAGCAAAAATCGAACGTCGTCGTCGATGTCAGTCCCGACCTGATCGAGGGCGACGATTATCCGCTGACCGCACAAAAGGTCGCGTCGGCGATCCGACACGATCCGGACGCGATCGGGATTCTCGTCTGCGGCACGGGTCACGGCATGGACGTGGCCGCCAATCGTTTTCGCGGCGTGCGTGCCATCGTGGCGCGAACGGAAAAGGACGCGAAACTTGCACGCGAACATAACCATGCAAACGTCCTCGTGCTCGGCGGTCGGGTGACGAAACCCGCGTTGGCGAAGAAAATCGTTACCGTTTTTTTGAAAACAAAACCTTCCAAAGCCGAGCGTCATGCGCGACGCGTGAAACAGCTGGATGCGATCTACGATCGAAGAGAAGTTAGAAGTTAGAATTTAGAAGTTAGCCTCCCGCTTCCGCCCCTACATTCATTCTAACTTCTAAATTCTAACTTCCACCCCCCACCCCCACCCATGCCCGAACTCATTCCCGCTTTGCTCGTACAGGACGCGGCCGAATTCCGGACGCGTCTCGATTTTGTGGAAGGAGTCGCCCGTTGCGTGCAACTCGATTGCATGGACGGGCATTTCGTCTCGAGCCGGACATGGTATGAGGCGGGAGCCGTCGACACGTCTCTCGAAATAGAGTTGCATCTGATGGTATCGGATCCGCTCGCCGTCATCCGCGCATGGAAACGCATCCCGCAAGTGGTGCGTGCGTTCTGGCATCTCGAAGCACCGATCGACCATCAAAAAATTATTGATGAATGTCGAACGCTCGGATGGGAATGCGGGCTCGCGATCTCGCCGGACACATCCGCGGAACGACTGGCTCCGTATGCGGAAATCACGGACGCGGTGCTCGTGTTGGGCGTCACTCCCGGCTGGAGCGGCCAAAAACTCATTCCGTCTACGCTTGAAAAGGTAAAACAGATCAAAGAACGCTGGCCCGCTTTGGTCGTGGGTTTTGACGGAGGCGTCACGCGCGGCACGATCCCCGATCTTCTCGCGGCCGGCGTGGACCGCGTCTGCGCCGCCTCCGCGATTTTCCTCGACGCACATCCGAGAGCGGCGGCCGAAAGCCTGAAGCGACTGATAGAGGGTCCGTAGCCCGCGACCCGTAACCCGAACCCTTGAAACTTGAAGCGTGAAACAAGGCTGCAGAAACGTGGTATAATAGGAACATATGCGACGCGCTCTTCTTTTTTCTGCGTTTGCGGTTTTGGCTTTGCTGCCCAGTTCCGCCGACGCCTCGACATTTCAGGCGGGAGATCTCATCAAAGGCTCGGCCCCATCGGTGTACTACTACAACGCCGACGAGAAACGGTACGTTTTTCCGGACGAAAAAACGTACTTCACGTGGTATTCCGGGTTTGATTCCGTCAAAACCGTTACCGACGCGGAGCTCGCGGCCGTGGCGATCGGAGGGAATGTGACGTACAGACCGGGCACGCGCATGATCAAAGTCGAAAGCGATCCCCGCGTATATGCGGTTGCGCACGGAAGCATTCTGCGTTGGGTGGAGACCGAGGCCGTAGCCCGCGAGCTCTACGGCGATGCGTGGAATAAAATGATTGATGATTTGTCCGCCGCGTTTTTCGTGAACTATAACATCGGCGCGTCCGTGAGTTCTTCGACGCAATTCAATCGACTGACCGAGCAAGCGCTCGCACCCACGATTTACGCGAATATACTCGTCGCCATGCCGACACCAACGCCTACACCGACACCGACCAGCACAACGCCGATCCGCGGAGGAACGCTCACGCACGTTCCAGAAAATATCTCTCCCGGACAGGAGTTCACTCTCATGGCCGCCGCGAATCCTTCAACCGCGATCTGGTACGTCAATATTTGGTTCGAGGGCGTGCACATGCGCCTCTGCGAATACAGCCCATGCGGCGCCACCCTGAACTTCCCAAGCGGAAAAACGAGCGTCGTCGGCGTGGCGGAATTCGTATGGGGCGACGGGGTACGCGCGTTCACCACGTCCACCATCGAGGCCGCGTCCGGATCGAGCGGTGTCACCGTCACCATGCGCCCGGAAATTAAACCGAACTCGTTACATGAAATCATCGCGGACGTCGATTCCAGTTTCGTCGCGAAAACCATCGACATTTACATCGACGGAAACAGCGTGCGCGGCTGCAACGATGTCCAACGATGTCGCTATCTCGGAACCGAAAGCTCGCTCGTCGGAACGACGCATGAAGTCTATGTCATCGCGAAAGACGCAAACGGTTTTACGCGCCGATCCGCCACGTATACGTACGCCGTCGTGCAGAATCCTCGACCGACGCTCACGGTCAGCGTTGGGAAAACGGTGATGCTGCCGGGAGAAACCGTCGACGTGTCCGTCCAGTCGTACGACGACGACGGCATCGTCTATACGGACATCACCACGAGCGATGGAACGTTCTCCAAACGCTGTGAAACCAACTCCTGTACGGCGACCGTCACGCGTCCGACCGGCGGGAGCTTCTCCTTCATCGGCACCGCCGCCGACCCGAACGGAGCGGTCGGGACGGCGAGCTCAAGCGTGATCGTCGTGCAATAAGTTGACCTCGTTCGAAAAAAGCCTCATCCTAGGAGGTGCTTAAATTATTTACTCAACACACACATCCTCTCTTTATGAAGCGTCTCTTACAACGCGCCTTGGCCGCGGCCGGATCGGTCGCCATGCTTGCGACGCCGTTTGCCACCTCGGCTCAAACCCTGTCCGTCAGCTTCGCTCCCGGCGAGCTGATCAAAGGCTCCATGGACACCGTGTATTACTTCGCGTCCGACGGTAAGCGCTACGTCTTCCCGAACTCGAAGACCTATTTCACCTGGTACGCCGACTTCTCCACCGTGAAGCAAATCGCGGACAATCACTTGTCCACCGTCCCGCTGGGCGGCAACGTCACCTATCGTCCGGGACGCAAGATGGTAAAGATCGACACGGATCCTCGCACCTACGCGATTGACCGCGGTGGCGTACTGCGCCATGTGGCCAGCGAGCAGATGGCCCAGACCCTCTACGGCATCGCCTGGCAAAACCAAATCGATGACATCCCGGATGGGTTCTTCGTCAACTATCGTATCGGCACGCCGATTGAAGTGGCGACGGATTACCAGGCCGCAAACGTCATGACGCTCACCACCACCATCGCTCAAGACAAGAGTCTTGAAGAGGAAGGCGTGATCACGATCTCCATCGGAGCGCCCGGCAACGGCTTCGTTCCGGCGACGATCACCGTCAAGCGCGGCACGCGCGTGACGTGGACCAACCGCGACAACGCGGTTCACAACGTAAGCGGACAGGGTTGGAACTCGGGTGACCTCGACTATCAAGAGTCGTTCACCAAGATCTACGACACGGTCGGTTCGTTCGACTACAGCTGCTCGATCCACCCTGTCATGCAGGGCACGATCAACGTGGTCAATTGATCACGTAGCACGTAACAAAGGGGCTCTTAAAGGGCCCCTTTTTTGATTCTTCCCGCAGCCTCTATGCTACGTGTTACGTGCTACATGCTACGTGCTATCATGATACCCATATGCCCACTCCCTCTTCGTCATTCCGTCCTCTGAAAGTATTAGGCTTGGCCGTTGTTCTTCTCTCGATCCTGCTCTTGTTTGCGGTTCTCTCGTTGATCTGGCAAAGCGCGACACGCATGGAATGGCGTGCGTCGCCCGTCATGCAGGCGTTGCGCGGCGAAGAATCCGCCATGATGTCGGGTGACGCATACGACAAGAGCTATGAGATGATGAGACCCGACATCGCGCCCATGCCGCCGATCATGCCCGGCGACGGCGCGACGCCGGAAGATCGCGCGCGCGTCGGCGAACGCGTGATTCGCAACGGGTCGCTTTCCATCCGCGTGGACGACGCCGAGAAACGGCTGGACGAGGCGCGGGCCATCGCGGTGGCGGAGAACGGATTCGTCGCGAGCGCGAACGTCGTGAACCGCGAGGGCGTGCGCACGGCGCAAGCCACCCTGCGCGTGCCGCAAGACGCGTTCGAGCGGACGCTTGCGCGACTCAAGGAACTCGCGTCGACCGTGTTCAACGAGTCGACAAATACGGAAGACGTCACGGCGCAATTCGTCGATCTGGAAGCGCGCCTGAACGCGGCGAAAGCCGAAGAGGCGCAATATCTCCGCATTCTCGCCGACGCGGATACGATCGAGGAGACGCTGCAGGTCACCGCGCGCCTCGGCGACGTACGCGCGCGCATCGAGTCGATGGAGGGCCGACTCCGACTCCTGCGCGATCAAACCGAATACTCCACGATTTACGTGTCCATGACGGAAGAGGCGCGCGTGCAGGTCCCGACGCCGGTGTGGCGGCCGGGTGAAACGTTCCGTGAATCCCTGCGCGATCTCGTCATTTCGCTCCAAGGCTTTGCGGACGGACTCATCGCCTTTGGCGTGTTCCTCATCGGTCTCTTCCTGCCGCTCATGCTCGGTATCGCGCTCGTCGTTTGGATCGTGCGAACCGTCTGGAAAAAACTCCGTTCGAACAAGTAGCGTTCGTCTGTTAAACTGTCTTTATATGGTTGCGCATATTCACGACACAGAAGTTAAAAAATTGGAATTGATCGCAAACAAACTCCGTCAACACGTCATAGAAATGGTGGCCCACGCGGGATCGGGTCACCAGGGAGGGCCGCTTGGCATGGCCGATGTCTTTACGGTGCTCTATTTCCACGTGATGCATCACAAGCCTAAGGATCCGGCCTGGGAGGATCGTGACCGGCTCATCTTGTCGAACGGGCATATTTGCCCGATTCGATACGCCGCCATGGCCGAAGCGGGGTATTTTCCGAAAAAAGAATTACTGACGCTTCGCGAACTCGGCACGAGACTGCAAGGCCATCCGGAACGCAAGAGATTGCCGGGATCGGAAACGACTTCGGGACCGCTGGGCTCCGGACTTGCGCAAGCCGCCGGGCTTGCCTATGCCGCCAAGATGGATGACAAAACGTTTCACGTCTTTTGCTGCACGTCCGACGGCGAGCATGAAGCGGGCTTGCACTGGGAAGCGATGATGTTTGCCGGAAAATATCGACTCGACAATCTCATCAACATTATCGATCGCAACAACATCCAGATCGACGGCGACACGGAAGACATCATGCCGCTTGAACCGTTGAAAGATAAATACGAGGCGTTCAACTGGCATGTGATCGAATGCAACGGAAACGATATTCCGGACGTGATTCGCGCGATCGAGGACGCCAAGGTCAGGCGTCAGCGTCCGGTGGCGATCATCGCCCACACCGTGCCGGGTCGCGGCGTCTCCTACATGGAAAATAACTATCTCTGGCACAGCCAGCCGTTCAAGAACGGCGAGGAGAAACAAGCGCTGGAGGAGTTGAGGGAAATCGAAAAACGGCTAAAAGCCGATCACGCAAAAGCCGTATGATCAGAACAGACGCCCATCTTGTCGAGGACATTTTTTCACCCGACTTGCCGCAAAAACCCACGCGAGACGGATACGGCATGGGCGTGGTTGAGGCGGCGGCAAAGAATACCAACATCGTCGTCATGTGCGCGGACCTGACGGAATCGACGCGAAGTCTTGAGTTCAAAAAGCTCTATCCGGAACGTTTTATCCAGATGGGCGTACACGAGCAACTGTTGACGGCGGGCGCGGCCGGCATGGCGTTGGGCGGCAAAATTCCGTATATCACTTCCTATGCCATGTTCTGCCCCGGTCGTTCATGGGAGCAGGTGCGCACGAATATCTGCCTGAACGACGTCAACGTAAAAATCATCGGGAGTCATGCCGGCGTCTCCGTCGGTCCGGACGGCGCGACGCATCAAGCCATCGAGGACATCGCGATCACTCGTTGCATCCCGAACATGACGGTCATCGCGCCATGCGACTTGCACGAAGCGAAAAAAGCGACGATGGCGATCGCGAAGTGGAAAGGCCCGTGCTACGTGCGATACGCCAGGGAAAAGACGCGCGTCTTTACGACGGATCGGACGCCGTTTGAAATCGGTAAGGCCGTCACGTTGCGCGACGGGAAAGATGTGGCAATCATCGGCTGCGGGCCATTGCTCTGGAACGCGCTCAAGGCCGCGGATGAGCTCGCGAAGCAGAACATCGAATGCACGGTGATCAACTCGCACACGATTAAACCCTTGGACGAAAAAACAATTATCGAAGCGGCCAAGCGTTGCAAGGCGGTCGTGACGGTCGAAGAACATCAAGTCGCCGGAGGATTCGGGAGCGCCGTCGCGGAATGCCTTGCAAAGAGTTGCCCCGTTCCCATGGAATTCATCGGCGTCCACGATCGCTTTGGCGAATCCGGAGACCCGGCGGAATTGATCGAGCATTTCGGCATGGGCGTCAAACACATCAAAGCGGCGGTGAAGAAGGTGATGAAAAGAAAATGATACTCTCCCCTTGCCAATGACGGTAAACCTTGCTAAGGTATCGCCCGCCAGACGATGTCATCGTCCCCCCGGGACGAGTATTCGTCAAGGCAAAAGAGCGCCTGGACGCGTGGTGTAGCCCGGTTAACACGTCTCCCTGTCACGGAGAAGATCGAGGGTTCGAATCCCTTCGCGTCCGCCATGACAACTTAGTATCGGATGACTCACCCGCCTCGGTGTGCGAGGAATCCGTTCGATGAGTTGTGACCAACAAAACGACCCGAAAGGGTCGTTTTGTGATAGCGTTGATGAGACCCGTGATCAATAATGACTTTATGAAATTATTAGCCATTCTAATTGTCGCTCTGTTAGCCGGTAATGTTATTTACCTGATCCGTTCTTCATGGCGAAAAAGACAAGGTCTGGATCAATGGCCGAATCCAAGTGGCCGATATTATGATGAATGGATGTCTCTGAAAGATCTGGAAGAAGATTACTACCCCTGGTTAGCTCGTAAAATGGGAAATCGTGAACCATGGAAAACCTGGGCCGAGCAGGCAGAAAAATAAAAAATTCATGTTATTTATGAATAAGACTCATGATTCATACAAGCTGACCGAGTTTAATCTAAAAGGACATATTAATCTCGATGCCAAATGTGGCCTGATAAAAATTCTACGTACTGAGGATGGTTTGCTCGTTTTAGTTGTCGATTCGGCCTTCGGCATGATCGATCAGGATAACCCAAGCCCATCTCACCACGGCAATGTGGATGCCTTGTTAGGGTTTGTGTTAGACATTGGAGTTAGAAGAGAAAAAAGGTTGACGGTTAATGATGGATTCTACCTTGGCCTGCCACTCATAGAGTCCCAATCAACGAAAGTTGTTGAGCAGGCCCATTATGATAGCTCGTTAATGGAAAAGATCGACACATCTATTCAGAATTACTATCAGTCTGGTGATCCTACGAAAGAAGCGGCCGCAGTCAAAGTAGCTCATCTACTTGAAACATATAACGACGCTAGGTTGCTTTACCCAAACTTTTTTAGTGATAGCTACCTGAGCATGATGCGAATTTTAGACGCTTTGTTTCAAGTTCATGGTGCTTACGAGTTTGCAATAAAGGCCGCGCAAGTCTCACATGATTTCAACCTTGTTCTATATGGAAAGATTGCAGCGATACCGACCTATGCGTCTCGTCTAACAAATGCTGAGAATGTTTTTAATGACTGTATGGCGAAGGCAAAAAGCGACAAGAATCAGACGTACATTTTGCAGATGCAGAACCTAGATCAAAACGATCGGTTGGTCTTTTCATGTTTGGAGTGAAAAGATTTCAGGAACAGTATTTTACTCTTATACCGACATTTCACTTTTTGAAATGTCTCACGCGGTTGTCGCTAACGGATTCGATTCTAGCGATGAAGTAGGAGCGTGCTCTAGATGCCTCACTAGACCCCAGACTAGTCCTGACTCACTTGCCTGGAATCTGTCCGAGTCTCGACCTCCGAAATAGCCCTTAACACACCATAGGTTCTGGGTACCTAACTCGACTGGCCCGCCATGCAAAAGCCGTCGAACTAAGCTCGACGGCTTTTGCTTTAGGAATATGTTCCCACCGCCTCATGAATATGTTGAAACCCATCTTTCTTGAGAAGTTCTACCAAGTCGCGGTTGATCTCACCGATAAGTTGAGGACCTTCATAAATCATGCCGGTGATTAACTGCACCAGAGAGGCTCCGCGCTTAATTTTTTCATAGGCGTCTTGAGCGGTAAAAATCCCGCCCACCCCGATGATTGCATAGCGATTTCCCGCCCTTTTATATAGATGCGAGATAAGGGCGTTTGACAGATCCCCTGTTGGTCTTCCACTAATCCCTCCTTTCCCAACGGTTTCAAGTTCATGCTTGTCAATAAGAGAACTCGTTCGATCTTTGGTAAGATTCGTGAGAATAAATCCGTGAATACGATGGCGATCAGCGACCGCTACAAGAGCATCCAGCTCATCGAAGGAGATATCGGCAGCTATTTTCAAGAAGATCGGTTTCTTGGTAGGGATTGGGTCAAGCGCCGAGAGAAGGTCCTCGAGCCTCTTGGGATCTGCAAACGGTTCGCCTCCATAAGCATTCGGACAACTGATGTTGATCGTGAAATAGTCGCCGATAGCCGTAAATGCTTGAAAGGCCTTCATGTAATCCGCGACCGCCGCTTCAAGCGAAATGATTGTCGCGTTGTTTGTCTTCGCGATACTCGTTCCGATGGGAATCGTAAACGTTTTTTGCCGGAGCCGCGCCACGATTGCCTGGCTTCCGTCGTTCTTGAGTCCGTAATAGACAACCAAGCCTTTGGTTTTTGGTAAACGCCATAAACGTGGCTTCGGATTGCCTTGGCACGGCTCTCCCGTGATCGAACCGACTTCTTCGAAGCCAAAGCCTACGGACGGAATGATATCCGTCAATTCCGCATTTTTATCAAATCCGGCAGACAACCCGACCGGGTTCCGGAAACTAATCCCACAGACAGTCGATCGTAATGACGGATGTTCGTAGGCAAATAATGCCCGTAGCAGTCGACGGCTCACCGCGTATCGTCCAAATTTTCGTCCGAAGGAACACATCGCGTCATGCACGGATTCGGGATCATGGCGAAAAAACAGGGGTTTCGCAAGATGATGATAGACGAAGCGCTGAAGTCGGGTGGCAAACATATACCCCCATTATCCGAACACCAAGACCTTATCTGATTCCTCAATCATTTTTACCAGGGCACTCATGGTGGTAGTCGGACAAACTTTGCTTTCTGATTTTGAGCGGATTTTGAGACATGTTAGACAAGCAAGGAGCACGCCGTTAAGAGATTTGAATTCTTGGAGCTTATTGGAAATATCGAACTGCGCCGTGTCTGCGATGTCCTCGATCTCGACGCCTTCGTTAAAAAAAACGATCTGCACCGAGTGGTCGGCCTTAAGAGAAACGACGCCGAGCCGAAGCGTGTTCCAAACATGCTCCGGATTGTTGGATTGTAAGATGATGCCAAGTTTCATAGTTATCGAGAGCGAAACCACTCTTTTGTGTTTTTAGGCCACCCGAGCACGAGGAGCAATGCCAATGGTGCGCCCCAGTTGGCCCAACGCTCGATGAAATCCCAAATCGGTTCGCCGACGAATGGACGGACGAGCGCGGTCCAAAATCCCCAAATTGCCGCCCACAGGACAACGGCGCGAATCGGTCGCACTAAGACGATCAATGCAACGAGTAAATCCAGCAGTCCAATGAGCGTAAGGAGTGTCGCCGCCGTACCTATTCCTGCGCCTGTAAGCTGATGAATCCAGCCAATCCAGGCTTGTTTGCCTTGAAGCGCGAAAACACCGTGGCCGATAAATTCCCCGGCAACCGCTACTCGTAAGACCCATTCGATTATTTTAGGGTTGTTCATACGATGATTTTATCAATTCTTCCATCGAAACACCAGACTGACTTGTGGGTGCTGACGAAAATGAGACCCCTGTCTCAATCCCATAAAAGTGTCTCATTTGTCTCATTTTGAAAATCCGACCCCGACCCACTTACCTTAAAATCGCTTTCGGTCAAACCCTCAAAGAAGCTCTCAACACACCGCACTGGTGGGGTACCTAACCCACCGACACCGCCATAAAAAACACTCCCTCATTTCGGGAGTATTTTTTTAAATTCGTTTTAGCTCGACGAGTTGCACCATCCCCGAGTCGCCTAACGCGTCACCCGCGACCATCACGACTTCATCTCCGTCCGCGAGGAGTTTCCGACGTTTGAGTTCGCTCATCCCCTTCTCCAACAATTCCGGTACGGTTTTGGTGTCGGGAAGATGGAGTGGCCGGATGCCCCATGTGAGATTGAGACGATATGCGACCTGCTCGGAAGGCGTCACGAGATACATCGGCACTTCGGGGCGATAGCGCGAAACGAGACGGGCGGCCGCGCCGTCCGTCGAGGCGATGATGATCGCCTTCGTATCCGTCATTCTGGCGAGAATGCTCGCGACGTTGGTCATCGCCACGTCCGGCGACTCCTTGAGGCGCGTCTGGATCGGCACGTCGTCATACGAGCTCTGTTCGGTTTCCGCGATCGTGGCCGCCATCGTTTTTACGGCTTCGACGGGATGCGAGCCGCTCGCCGTCTCGCCGGAGAGCATGGTCGCATCCGCGTGATCGATCACCGCGTTCGCGATATCGGAGACCTCGGCGCGCGTGGGGCGCGGATTACGGATCATGGAATCGAGCATTTGCGTCGCGACAATGACCGGTTTACCGGCGGCGAGGCATTTCTTGATCAAATCCTTCTGGATCACCGGGACTTTTTCCGCCGGCAACTCGATGCCGAGGTCGCCGCGCGCGATCATGATGCCGTCGACTTCCGCGATGATCTCATCCATGCGCTCGACCGCCTGCGGTTTTTCGATTTTCGCGATGATACCGATCGGCAATTCGCGCGGCTTGGCAAGTTTTTTTTCCTCCGCCTCGATCAAAGCGCGAAGACTCCGGATATCCTCGGCGGATCGGACAAACGAAAGCGCGATCCAATCCACGCCCTGCGCCACGCCGAATATGAGGTCTTCTTTGTCTTTATCCGTAATGGCGGAGATCTTCGTCTCGGTTTCCGGAAGGTTGAGACCCTTGTGCGACGTAAGCTTGCCGCCCGTCACGACCTCGCATATCACATCCCGACCTTTAACGGACTTCACCGTCACTTCGAGCAACCCGTCGTTGAGCAACAAACGCTGACCCGGTTTCACGTCTTCGTGCAAATTCGGATACGTCACGGGAATCGTCTTAGGAATATCCCCCGTATCTGACGTGAATACGACCGTTTTTCCGGCGACAAGCTCGATCCCCTCTTTCGGTAACTCCCCGACGCGAATCTTGGGTCCCTGCAAATCCTGCAAGATGGAAAGCGGCTCGCCGGTCAGCTCGCGCACCTGACGGATGCGACGGATGAGCTCGGCGTGGTTTTCATGCGTGCCGTGCGAAAAGTTGAGCCGACAGACGTTCATCCCCGCCTCGGTCAACGCGGCGAGCGTCTCGACCTCCTCGCTGACCGGCCCGATGGTACAGACGATCTTGGTGCGTTTAGGCATAACTTAGAACTTAGAACTTAGAACCCGGAACTCGGGGATGGATCGCTTCATAGTTTTTGGTTATGAGTTATAAGTTATGAGTTAAAAATCATTCGCTCGGCCGCTCTTCGAGAATAAGCGGGATCTGCATTTCGCTTCCATCGCGCCACACCTTGAGCGTGACGGTCTCGCCGGGTAACAAACGAGCCACGATGGCGGTCAACGAGCGATTGACGCCGATCCGTTCGCCGTCGATCTCAAGAATGAGATCCCGCTCGCGTAATCCGGCTTTCTCCGCCGGAGAATCCGGCATCACGCCCGGGTCGTTTGGGCCGCCGAGCACGAGCGCGCCGTAATCGTTGGGGAGTTCCTCGCTTTCCGCGATTTCCTCGTCAACGGGAACGTAGCGTACGCCGATCCACGGACGGACGATGCGACCGTAGGCACGCACGCTTTCGACCGCACGGAACAAGGCGTTAGACGGAAGGGCGAATCCAAGCGACTGCGCGCCGTCCGTGATCGCCGTATTCATCCCGACGACTTTTCCGTCGAGGGTAAGAAGCGGACCGCCGGAATTCCCCGGATTGATCGCGGCGTCGGTCTGAATCGCTTCTTCGATGAGCTCTTCGCGCCCGAACTCGCCGGCGACAAGATTGCGATTCAAGCCGGAGACAATTCCCTTTGTCACGCTATTCTGAAACTCCGCCAACGCGTTTCCGATCGCGATCACGGTTTGTCCGGGCTTTAACGCGTCGCTGTCGCCAAGTTCAAGCGCCGGGAACGGTTGTCCGTCCCTATCGGTAGAGGCTTCGACCTTGAGCACGCCCAAGTCCATCGCCGGATCCAACGCAAGGACGGTTGCGGAATATTCCTCGCCTACTTGCGTGATCACGATGTATTCGGCGTCGGGATCGGAAATAACATGTCGGTTGGTGACCACGAGTCCGTCTTCGGAGATGAAAAAGCCCGTGCCGCCCCCGATGCTGATCGGACCGATGGGAAATCCGCTTCGGAACGTCGGCGCCTCTTCCGTTTTTTGGACGATATCAATGGACACGACGGACGGGAGCACGCGCTCGACTACGGCCACGACGTTTTGGTCCGCGCGGTCCACAGAGCCCTCTTGGCCGACCGCGTCTTTCACGGACTCGGTTGCCGTCCGACCGCTCACGTCAAACAACATCGCGGGAACCAAAACTCCGGCCGCTCCGCCTGCCGCGCCGCCCAACACGGCCGAAAGCGCGATCATTCCGATGAATTGAGACGGTGAAACCCGCATGCCAGCAGTATATCACGACACGGCTAGACCACCCCTGCCCCTCCTCATGTAAGGAGGGGTTCTGAAAGTCCTCCCTCATTACATGAGGAGGGAGGATTTAGGAGGGTGGTCAACCGGATCGCTTTCTCGGTTGTGGCTTTCCGCGCTTGACGGATTTCACGGTTTTTTTTGAACGTTTTTTTCCGGGAGCGACCAGCCTGTCCAGCTCCGCCTGAAATGTTTTCACATCTTCAAAACTGCGGTATACGGACGCAAAACGAATGTATGCGACCTTGTCGAAGTCCTTGAGTCGATCCATGACGATCGTGCCGATATCGGAGCTTTTCACTTCCGTGGCGTTTAATCGCTGAATATCAAGCTCGATTCCACTCACGAGCGCGCGAAAATCCGCATCGGTGTGCGGGCGCTTTTCGAGCGCGCGACGTAATCCCCGCTCAATCTTGTCGCGGATATACAGCACATGCGTTCCATCACGCTTTACCACGACCAGGTTCAGCAGCTCGACCGTTTCGTTGGTGGAAAACCGATACCCGCATTGATCGCATTGCCGACGACGACGGATGAACGTCCCGTCCAAAGACACCCGCGTATCAACGACGCGGGTGTCGGGGTTGCTGCAGACGGGACAGTGCATGGGAAAAGAGCAGAGAGCAAAGAACAGAGAGCAGAGAGCAAAGAGCAGTTCTGAATTCGGAGCTGCTCTTTGCTCTTTATGAACTGCTCTCTGCCAATAGCTCTTTGCTCTTTGCTCACTGTATCACATCATTTTCTTTCGAATAAAACTTGGGATGGCGTCCATGTCGTCTTCATCTTCCGACTTCCTGACCGGCGGAATAGAAGCCGAGCTGGTACCTGCCTGCCGGTCAGGCAGGCGGGGCGGCGGCGAGGAGATGATGCGTGAGAAGATCCCGCTCGCCTTTGGCAAAGGCTCGACGTCACGTATGGGCTCCGGTTGAACCGTTTCCCTTTCTTCCGATGAAAACGACGGGGTAGGAACGCCAAAGCCGGGCGGCACGGGATTATTTGGCACACGCGGTTGCTGCATCGGGACACGAGCCAAAGGCTCGTTGGAATACGAGGCGCGATTTGAAGACGACTTGCGCGATGACGGCAACCCGGCCGGCGCCTTGTCAAAGCCCGTGGCGATGACGGTGACTTTGATGTCGTCTTTCATCGTTTCATCAATGGCCGTTCCCCAGATCACGGTCGCGTCCGGGTCGGCGTTTTTGGTGACGAGCGTTGCGGCTTCGTGGACCTCCTGCAACGTCAGGTTTGATCCTCCTGTAATGGAAATGAGTACGCTCTTTGCTCCGTCCATCGATACCTCAAGCAGCGGCGAAGCGATCGCGGCTTTCGCCGCATCTGCCGCACGATTCTCTCCGTGGCCGCGACCGATGCCCATCAACGCGGCTCCCTTGTTGCTCATGATTTTCCGAACGTCCGCAAAGTCGGTGTTAATTTGACCGGGGCACGTAATTAATTCGGAAATGCCTTGCACGGCCTGACGCAAAACGTCGTCGATCGTTTCAAAGGATTCTATCATCGTGGTTTTGCGATCGATGAGCTGGAGAATGCGATCATTGGGAATCGTGATGATGGTGTCGACTTGTGAGGCGAGTTTTTCAAGCGCGTCTTCGGCGATCGCCTTGCGTTGCGTGCCTTCGAACACAAAGGGTCGCGTGACAACCGCCACCGTAAGCGCGCCGAGTTCTTTTGCGATCGTCGCAATGACCGGACTTGCGCCGGAACCCGTTCCGCCGCCGAGACCGCAAGAGATGAACACCATGTCCGCACCTTTCAACGTCTCGCGAATCTCGTTCGCGCTTTCTTCGGCCGCGCGCGCGCCGACTTCCGGATCCATGCCGGCGCCGAGACCGCGTGTCACGGTTTTTCCGATATGCAACTTGGTCGGCGCAAGCGACAAGTGCAGCGCCTGAACATCGGTGTTCATCGCGACAAAATCTACGCCGCGTATCTTGGACGCAATCATGCGGTTGGCGGACGACCCACCGGAGCCGCCAACGCCGACGACTTTGATCTTGGCAAATGTTTCGATTTCTGGTTTCACTTCGGCCATATATATTGAGTACGTCAAGGGTTCATTTTTCCATTCGTTGACCACAAAAAGTGATCATCACCAAGACATTACGTCTCGCGTCGAGACGGGTCAAACGGGAATGTCAAGGGAAGTGCTCAAAGAACAAAGAGCAGAGAGCGAAGAGCAGAGAGCAGTTCTGAATTCAGAGCTGCTCTTTGTTCTTTATTAACTGCTCTCTGCCAATAGCTCTTTGCTCTTTGTTCTCTGTTCTCTACGGTATGAACGATTTGAAAATTTTCTTCATCGACGCACCGACTTTCCACACGCCTTTGGTTTTCCCGCTCCACATGGAACCAAGTCCCGAAGCGGGACCTGACCGCTCCTGATTGAAGCCCCAAAGCATGATACCGATCGCCGGAGAGAAGGCCGGATCACGAGCGATTTCGGTGAGAGGCGTCGAGACCAAAGCCTGGCTTGCGATTGTGGCCGGCAAACGCAAATGCTTTTTTGCCGCCTCGATCATGCCTCGCAATTTTGCGCCACCTCCGACCAATACGATGCCGGCCGGAAGATTGCCGCTCCTGTCCGCTTGGCGCAATTCTTTTTCAACGGCCGCGAACAACTCCTCGATACGCGCGGCGGCAATGTCGGACATAAAACGAGGCGAAACAAGTTCGTGCTCGGAAGCGCCCAAGTCATGCAAGTCAACAAGATCGGTATCACTTGTAAGCTCTGGCGCGGCGCTCACATAGGCTTTCTTGCACCTGTCCGCCACGTCGATGTCCGTACGAAGCATCGTGGCCAAGTCGCGGGTCACATGATCGGCACCCATGGGAATCACGGCCGCATGCAGCAGGTCCCCTTCTTCAAAGACGGCCACGGAGGTCGTTGTGGCACCGATATTCACCAGCGCAACGCCTAAATCGCGCTGACGGCTTGAAAGCGAAGCCTCCGCGGTGGCGAGCGGCGAAAACACGATCCCGCTCACGTCCACGTTTGCGCTTCCCACGGCCTTGGTGAGGCTGCGTACGTGGCCGGAAAGGCCCTGGATGACACATACGTCGGCTTCAAGGCGCTTTCCTTCCATCCCGACGGGATCTTTGATATCGGTTTGGCTGTCGACGGTAAACCGTTGCGGAAGACGGTGAAGCACGTCGAAATTCGCCATCTGTCCGCCGGATGCGGCATCGATGACGCGGAAATAGTCTTCTTCCTGAATTTCGTTTTCCGGACGCGACACGCCGACGACACCCTTGGTCGTAATCGCCTGAACCTGCGTACCGCCGATACCGACATACGCTTCCGAGACCGGGACACCGATTTGACGCTCCGCGCCGTCGAGACAGGCGGAAATCGCCGCCACCGCGTCATCGATGGAGCGGATGGAGCCGCGCGTAATCCCCTGGGAAGGGACTTCGTGCGCGCCGATCAATTGCAAAACATCGCGACGTTCCGCGCCGAGAGAAATCTGGCCGACCGCCAAACGAATGGTGTGGCTTCCAAGGTCGATTCCGGCGAGGATACGGTCTTTCATACGCGTTGCAGAATCGTAATAAAATGCGGACCAAGAATCATCAAGCCGAGAATGACTGCGCCGATAGACGCGACCAAAACTCCGCCTGCCATCACGTCTTTTATCTCTCCGGCATACGAGTGCAGACGCGGTTTGGCAAGGTCTACCAAGCGTTCCAAACTACTGTTGACCAATTCTAGCACCAGGACAAGGGTCACAACAAGCACGAGGATCGCGCGCTCCCATGACTCGAGTGGAAACATCGAAAGCAAGGCAAGAACCACGACTCCTACGGCGACCTGAATCCGAAAACTACGCTCCGTGCGAAAGGTGGTGGCGATGCCGCGGAGCGCGTCACGAAAGCTTCGGGTAAGAGGAGGCATAGGTTACGGCTTTACGATCATTTCCACGGCGCGCTCTTGAAGGCTGAACATGCGCATTTCTTCCCGTTCATCACAGTGATCATACCCTTTCAGATGCAGTATGCCATGAACGAGCAAACGTAACAGCTCTTCCCTGACCGGAATGGCGCGACGACGCGCCTCTTTACCCGCATAGAGCGGACAAATAGCGATATCGCCCAAATAAGGAATCCTTGAACCTTGAACCTTGAACTCTGAGGTATCGGGAGGCGAGAAAGACAAGACGTCGGTCGGTCGGTTTTTGCCCATGAATGCGCGATTGAGCCGCTGAATTTCACGCTCGGACATGAAACGAAAACCGACGCTCGCCGGACGCTTGACACGCAAGAGCTTGGACATGACTCTGCCCGTTTTTTTCAAATCGGCTTCCGTAAGCGCGGCGGGAAGCCGACGGCCTAAAAGGTCAAAACGAATCATGGGGAAGGCGTAGGCGGAACGCCGGAGAGTCGTAGGGAGTTCATCAACATTTCATACGTGGTGCGGAAATTGATGAACGGTTTTTCCGCATTGTCGTACGTGAGAGCGAGTATCTTGCCGTCCCATGCGAAGTGCGCATCCAGACGATCGGGACCGAGCAATCCCACAAGCCCGCCTTTGGTGAGAATGTCACGAAGCTGTGATGAGACGACACCCGCATGGCGTGTCGCGTACCAGTCGGCAAGTGATTGTTCGCCGGGGTTGTCTTCGATGGACACACGGAACACTTCACCTTGACCGGTGCGGATGGTGGCGCGCGAACCGTCATTTTCATCCGGCGTCGCGGTCCAGCTCTTGGGTACGTACATGGACCAGCCTGCCGGCGAGACAAACGGCACGACGAGACCGGAATCCAACAGACGTACCGGCGCGGCGGCCGCGGGGTTATACAGATGGAACACTTCATTGCCGTCGAGGAAGCCGTCGCGATCCGTGTCGGGTACGCGAGCGTCGGTGCCGAATACCGCCTCTTCGAGGTCCGAGAGGCCGTCGGAGTCGGAGTCGAGACCGCCGGGCGGCAACGTCGGGGCCACGGGAGCCGGAACTCCTTCCGCGACATTCGCAAAAGCCGTGTTTGACGGGGACGACTCGCCTCCCGGCCCGACGGCGTATACGCGGTATTGATACGAGCGTCCGGTGCGTATCGTCACGTCGAGGAATGAAATGGAATGTGCGGACAGCGGAGTAAGCGGCAGGAACGTTCCTTCGCCTTCGCGTCGCTCCACGCGAAATCCGGTCAGCTCTCCTCCCCCGTCAACCCATGTCAGGGTCACGGCCGGCAAGGTACCGGTCGTCACGGTTGCCGTCAGATTGGCAGGCGCGTTGGGCGTGAGGCGCGGTTCGGGCGTCGGTTCGACGACGACCGGCGGTGATTGCGGCTGAAACAAGACTTCACGATTGAACCAGACAAAGCCGCCGCCGATCAGCAGGACAACGCACACAAACAATAAAATGAACGGCCAGACGGGACGGCGATGCGGCGGACCGGCCGGAACGGGAGGCTTTGGCGCGGGAGCCGGCGCGGCTTTATTTGCCGCCATCGCCTCAAGCTCGGCTTGGGTTTTCCCTACCATTTTGGCGGCCATCCCATAGTACTTTTCCGGCATCACCACGATTTCCGGCTCACGCTTCCCACCCATAGCCGGAGCGCCCCCCGATGGCGGCGGAGGCGGCATGGCACCCGGTTTGGGTGAAGAGAATGGCGGAGGCATTGGTGATGTAAAATGTTACATGTCTGATGTCAGATGTTTACGGTGTGCAGCCGGGGTTGGCGCATTGACCGGCGCCGATCGGGTTGTATCCGTTACGGATTTCCTCGGCATCGGTGAAGCCGTCGTCGTCGGTATCGGCAAGCGTGGGGTTTGTTCCGTATCTCAAAACCTCATCACCGTCGCTCAATCCGTCGCCGTCCGAGTCCGGATTATTCGGATCAAGCCCCAGCTCCGCTTCACGGCGGTCGCTCAGATCGTCGCCATCGGTATCGACTTCGGGTTCAGGCTCGACGGGAGGCGTATCCGTCACCGAGGTTGGCGGAGGAATGTTCACTCCGTCGGGAGGTTCCGTGACGGGAGTCGGGATCACGGGTTGCGTGGGCGTCGGCTGGGACGGAATCGTCGGCGACGTTCCCGTGGGAATCGGAGCTCCGTTCGTCTTGACGGTCGGAATTTCGTCGGACGTTCCGGTCTCGACGGGCGTCCGCAACACGAAGAACCAGAACAGGCCGCCGCCGATCGTGACCACTGCGACAATAATCAGCAGGATGATAAGGAGCGTTTTTAACGCCCCTCCCCCGCCGGAAGGGAGCGGACCCGTTGCCGGACCTCCCGTCGTGATATTCGGTTCCGGTTTTTGAGCCGCTTCTATGTTTGAAAAAATATCTTCCGGCTCCTTTCGAGAAGCGAGTGGCGCGGGCGGCGCACCTCCCCCGGCCCCTCCTCCGGGAGGAGGGGTGGGCGCAGGAGGCGGAGGCGGCGGGGTTGGGCGCGGCGAAGGCGCCATGCCCCCGGTCGGCGGCACGCCTCCCGAAGCATTTGCGGAGGGAGGGACCGGTTCAAACGGGAGATTTGCTGGTGGATTTGTCATAGTGTTATTGAAGCCTTCCTGGCCCTAGTGGATTATACCCTGCCTGCACTTCATCGCCATCATTGAACCCGTCGCCGTCGGTATCCGGATTATTCGGATCGGTGCCGATCTGCTCTTCTTGAATCGTGGTGAGACCGTCATTGTCGGGATCGGGAGAGGTGGGGGGTGGGGGTGGCGAAGGCTCGGAAGGCGACCCCTGGGTCCCCGTGGAAACCTCCGGAACCGACTCCACCGGCCTCCCGAAAAATGCTTCATACTCTCTGCGAAGAATTTCTTCTTGATCTTCGGGAAGTTGATCTGATCCTTCAGCCGGAAATTCATAATTAGGCTCGACACCTTCTTCGCGAATTTCCGTGAACGAAGCCGGCCCCTGGAGACGATCCGGGCCTATACCCGATTCCGCAAACGGGTCTCGCGACCGCAAGAACCAAACGCCGACGGCGATCAAAATGACAACGGCAAGCGATACGCCTCCAATGACCCAATATTTGGTGGCGTTCCTTCCAGTCGCTCCGGGCGTCGTCAGACTCGCCCCCGACGGCGTTTCAACGGGGATAGGCATAGATTCCATCATTCCAATACATCGGCCATGGTAACGGATACGTAGGAGTCGCGGGTGTCAACGGATCGCTCGGACTCGCCGATGGCCCCTCGTTGGGAATGGTCGAGCCTCGGCAAAGGTATTGGTTGCCCCATTCGATACTCCCGTTCGCGATGTTCTGTTGGAATACGAGCCAGTATTTGCCAACGCCGGTTTCGATATCGAACGCAGGACTTCTGCTCGCAGTGGTTGCGGCGGGTTCCCATGTAGCCGGCCCCTGGGAAGCGGTCACCGGACCCGGACCCGGCACACAAGCCGGTGTCACGTCCGGAGGCGTCACGCGATACACGCGGTCAAACGTCACGATCGTGACCTGCACGTTCGCGGCCGCCGACTTGAGATACTCATGCGACGGCGGACGATCCTCGGTATTGGTGTCCACGACAAAGAAGCTGGCATGTCCCGTGTTCCCACCCGCAAACCATGTGGGGACTCCCGGTGCGATCTTGTAACGGAAGATGTGGGGTGACGGCGCCCCTCGGCAGCTCGGCGTCACAATGCCACCAACGGTTGTGCGACAGACCAATTCCGCATGAGGATAGAGGTTCAAATCCTGCCTCCCTTTAGGATTCATGATCTGGCGACTGCATCCCCAGTATCCCACGCGACAACTCACTCCCGCACCGCAGTCTGCGTCAGTGATACACGCGTGCGATTGGTCATTTTCGCCATCCACGACACAATAGCCGGTTACCCCCGGACGCACGCCATCCTTCGCATTCAACTCGCAAGAGGCATACGTGTATTTATTTGACTGCATTTGGCGGCCGAGATCCGTCGTTGCATTCCATCCCGTCGTCTGCACGAACGCTCCCGTCCTTGGCATGATCAATGAGGGGAGGATGGTTTGTCCGGAATTTGCCTGAACCATCACAAGAGTCTCTCCCTCGCCGATTCTCGGCACGAGATAGATTTTCGCCTGGTCGCTATGTAAGCCGTTGGATATAAAATTGCTTACGCTAAAACTCCCGCTGGTATACGGCCAATAGCCACCGTGCACGCCCTCGTCTGCAATGCCCAAAGAATCAGCTGTCCATCTTACTCCCGCGCAGCTTAGGCCTTGCTGATCCGTGCCCGTGCATGGATTATCTTGGTAAAAATCCACTACTACTCGATAATTCACGCAAGAGGCATTTTCATCCAAGTCGTTGAATGTAAAGTAGCCGTCTCCGTCCGTGAATGTCGGTTCTCCGACGCGGATGCCGCGGTTATACAGCGTCACGCGCGCATTCGGCACCGGATAAATGTAGTTCACCGCATCAAGTACTTGTCCTCTGATCGTACCCGTTCCCGGCTCGTCACCGCAGCGTAAACAGCCGGAATAACCGCATGATGAGGAGCATTGAAGCTGGTCCAATCTCGTACCCGGCTTGCAGACGCGATCGGAGATCCGCGAGTCCACGGGAACAACCGTGCTTCCGGTATCGTCCGACCGGGCGCAATCCTCGCCACGGAGGCATTCCGCGCAGCTATAGGAGCTGGAGCTGCACACCCTGAGAATCTCGCCGTTGCTGGGGCGATAATAGTACCGATAGTGGGCGCAGCTCACGTCTCTCGCGTAGTCGAATCCGAGACCGCGGCACGTGATACCGTCGAGACCTTCCGTCCCGTCGCATTGCTCCGACCCTTCGCGTACGCCGTTGCCGCAGAATCCGCCGGAGCTCGCCACTTGGCGGCAGCTCGTCGAACAAGAAAGGCAGGTCGAGCCGTAGTCGGCCGTGCAGGAACGCGTGCCGTTGACCGATCCCAGATCGCACTCTTCCACGCCGCTGTAATAAAAGCTGTCTCCGCAGACATTGGATCGGCAGGCGTTGGTACACGCGTCGTTATTGCTCCGGTTGCCGTCGTCACAGTCCTCGCCGGCATCCGTATCCACAATCCCGTCTCCGCAATAATTTGTCGGCAAACAGTCCGTCCACACGTTCCACGTGCACCACTGCGTGTCCGGATCGGCACCGCCATATGCCTTACATGTGCGCGTGCGCGAGGTCGGATACGTGAGACAGCGAGCATCGAGTCCCGAGCCGCAGCTTGCATCGGTCGTACATGCCGGGCCCAAGGGATTATTTGAGCAGCGATTCACCGTTACGCCGACACAGCTCGCAAAATTATAACCAAAAGGCCCTGTCCCCCCGCAGGCATCACGCGCGTCTTCCCCGCAATCGGCATCGTTAACACATGGCTCGTCCGGATTCGTCGGACCCTGGCAGAGGGCGCTTGTCGTACGCTCGGCGTTGCCGTCGCAATCCTCGAATCCTTCGTCCACGCGTGCGTCGCCGCAACGCGGGCCGGAACCCGTGCAGGATAAACTACATGATGTCGAAGCATCACATGAGCTACGGCAATAGTTCCCGTTTAACACGCCGAGATCACAAGATTCGCCCGGCGAACGACCGCCATCTCCACAGAAGGCGTCGTATCCCGTACACGTGCGGTTACATCGGCCGTAACTGCCGTTCAACGCGCCGTCGTCGCAGGTTTCGCCGGCATCCACGCGACCGTTGCCGCATTGCACGTTGATGAGACAGCGCGTATCGGGGCCGTCGATGAAACGCTGACAGTCGTCACAGATTTGAAGCTTTGTTCCATTATTCGTCGCCAAATCTTCACGCGCGGGCGTCGCAGGATCGTCCCGTACGGGAACGGCACATACTTCGGGACGCGTGTCGCCGAATTCGCACAGCTCCGTGCTGCCGATCACGCCGTCGCCGCAAATGTTGCCTCCGGCGCCGTATACGGCCGACGCTTCGCACACGCCGTGATAGCGCCAATTGCCTCCGGTCGCGTTGCAAGTTCCGGAAGACACGACCGTGCCGGCGGCATTGCGCACGTCACAATCAATGTTCACGGAGCACGGCGAATCCAAGTTCGAGCAGCGGCGGATCTGCGTGAGCAGCGGCGGGACGTATCGATTTGCGAGCGCGCCTTCAAGCTCGGTGGCGAGCTCATAGCGCTGGCCCGCGTTGATGGAGCGATATTGATAGATGCGCGACGCCGACTCGCGGACACCGACCGTCAGGCTCGGACACTGATACTGGCGGACGTCGGGATTCCAGCAGGTCGACGGCTCGACGCCCGGTTGGGCCGGCACGGCGCTGCAGGACTCGCCCGACGGACACTCGCTCGCATCCTGACACGGCGAACCGCTTCCGGAACACACGCCGCAGGTCAGGAAACGGTTCACCGGATCCGTGGGGAACGTGACGCCGACTTCGCCTTGCAACTGCGACGACCATGAGGGCCAGCGCGAGGTGGAAATCGTTGGGACAAAGGTTCCGGCCTGGAGTTGCGGATAGTTACCGGATCGGCTGTTGGCCTCCTCAAGCGAATCGGTCATAAACTGGAAATCGACGATGCGCTTGGAGTCGCGCTGCATCTTGGCCTTGAAACTCGCGCATAGCAGGTTCGGGTTTTGGTCCAGACATTCCCAGTCGGCCGTACAGCGGACGAGTTGGCCGCCGGTTCCGCGGTACAGCTCTCCCGGCACATGCGTACCGTCGCCAACCGCATAGGAACACGCATTGGACGCCCCGCTCTGAATGTTCGCATTCAAGGTGAATGTCTCCACCATCTGTTGAACGATATTCAACGTCTCCGGTTTGGCGTCAGGGTTGTGCGATAGAATGTAGATTTGCGAATAAACGGGAACGCCGGATGCCGCCGCCGTATTCACGGCGCCGACGTACCACGTGGTGCCGTCTTTGACGGCTTCATATCCGTCAACGGTGATCGCTTCGGGGTTTCCCGTGAAGCCGCGTGACGCATACCACGCGGACGGCGCAAGGTGGAGCGGATTGGCCGCGACGCGCACGCCGATCCCGTCCCCGCGCAGAGCCGGAACGTCAAAGGTGAAAAGATATTGGCGCAGGATGCCGAGATCGCGATCCCCAATCGAGACGGCCACGGGCTGCACGCTCATTTCCGGAAGATCGCCGGCCGTTCCTTGCTCGCCCGCGTCGCGGCAATACATCGTGGCAAAGTTGAAATACGGACCCGATGCGCGAATCGCGCTCGCAAGAGGCGAGGAACCGAGCAATTCAAGCGACGGGTGGCCGGACGTTTCGCTAAACGGTGCCCGGGTCCGCGCGGGCCAAGGGTTTTCACAGAGCAGCACGGTGGCATTTTGCGTCCCCTTTACGATGCGTCCCGTCGTACTCGGGACGTTCACGTCGTCACGCACGATGCGGATGCCCGCCTCGATGAACGAGGCGCCATTGCGCGGCGGCGTAACCACGCTCACGTTGGAACGGCTGGCCGTGTCGCTTCCGCTTCCGACCTCGGCCTGCAGCACGTCGAGGTTGGACGCGACCCACAGCTCCCAGGCCCACGTGTATTCGGTTACCGGCGAGAGCGCGATGCGACGGCCATCTTGCAAAGAAATGACGTCCGCCGTGTACAAATGCGATTCATCCGCGCGCGTAAAAAGATTCGGGCTGTCGGGATTGGTGTCGCGGACATGAATGGCCGTGACCGTGCACAAACGCGGACCCGTCGTGAAGCTCCAAAGGGAATTCCCGTCCGCGACCACGCCGCGCGCGGAACGGATGCCGGTACGGTTGTTTATGTCTCCGTTGTCCGCGAGGTTGGTATCGCCACGGAAAAGGATTTGATAATCCGTCTCCGCCTTCAAGGCGTTCTCAAGAACGAAATTCGCCCGCGTACCGACTCCTTCCGGAGAAAACTCCAATCGCCCGCGCGCCGAACCGGCGCACCAGGCCGCCTCGGCCGCGTATGGACGGAACCATGACAATAGACGATTCCACGTGCGGTTGATCCAACCGCGGAACCCGGGAGTGGGATCGTAGTCCTCGATACTTGCGACACGCTGCGTTCCCGTCGGACACGTATCTCCGGTCACCTCCTCTGCCAGCACAAAGTTCGTTTGGAGAGACCCCTCGTCCATGAGCAAGTTAAACGCCGCGGAAATCATCACGTTCCGACACACGCCCGTTTCGCCGGCCGTGGGATATTGGCCGATCAGCGCGGGACGAGGCGCACAACATCCGCGCGCATCGAGGCCCGTACCGGACGGACAGGAACTTTCTTCGACGTATCCGCATTGCAAGCCGTAGGTGGATTGTCCTCGCTGCGCATCGTAATCGGCCACGATTTGGGAAGACATGCGACCCGCAGAATCCGGCTCGCCTTCGCCAAGAATGTGCGCAAGCTGGAGCGCGTCTTGCCGACCATCGCCGGCGAGCGCCTCGCATTGCTCGCTTCGATGACGAACGCCGTCGCCGCAAAACGCCGGCACCGAATATCCGGCGGACGAGCCTTCAAGCAAACAACGTGCGGAACAGCCGTCACGGCTGACCAAGTTTCCGTCATCACAATCCTCGCCCGAATCGATAACCGCATTTCCACAAATCGGGGGAGCGGTTCCCTCATTCAAACACGTAGTCGTGTTGCATCCGGACGGGAACGGCGCGCCGGCGGCCGGACGTTCACATGATTCGCCCGGTTCACGGACGGCGTTTCCGCACAGGGCACGGACGCGAATCGAACCTTCGTGCAAACAGTCGGCGCTGCACCCGTCGCCGTTATTCGTATTCCCATCGTCACACGCTTCTCCGGCGGCCACATCGTTGTTCCCGCATGTCGAGACGCCGGCGCGCGAGCCGAGCAGCTGACACTCGGCGCTGCATCCGCGTCCTCCGCCGGGACCCGCATCGCATTGCTCGCCGCGATTCACCGCACCGTTCCCGCAGGTCGCGCCGGTCATCGGTTTCCATCGACAATCGCTTCCGCACAGGGACGTCGCTTCGTCGCACTCTTCTCCGCCGCGCGAACCCGGAGACAGGAGCGTGCATGGATCGCCAAACGGCGTGCGCCCGCCGACGCAATATCGTGCGTTCGTCGTTTCCACGCGCGCATTTCCGCAACTCGCGGTTTGGCCGAATACGCCGTCGGAACCCAGGTTGAGACAGCGGCCGCTGCAACCGGCCGGAAGATCCGGCGTCGTGTCGACAAGGCCCGCGCCCGCCGCAAGACCCGTTCCGCCGTTCACAAAGCGCGAGATCGGAGCCGGCTGCTCGACGCTCCAGGCATACGTTCGATCGCTGATAAGCGGCGAACCGGTCGCGTCGCACGCGTTTGGTCCGGAAATCGGCGTCGCGACAAACGTCTGACGCGCGCCCACGACGGTTTCGTATTTTTGACCGGGGATGACGTTTACGCGAGCCGTCGAGCATCGCGCGTCATCGCCTTCTCGAACGCGGAACGTCCACGTAAATCCTTCAGGATCGTTCAATCCGGCCAACGGCAGGCCGTTGGCCGACCGGATGCCGGTCAAATCGCCGCCGCGAAGCGTGACGCGATAGAAACGGCCGACCTCAAGCAACGTGGTTCCGCCCGCACCGACCGGTTCAACGATGAGATAGGTAAGCGCTTCCGATGTCGTGTCGGGCGCGGCCGTTACGCGGATCACCGCGTCGGACATGTCCAAGGTTGAATCATAGGAAAGACAATTTTCATTCACACAGCGACGCAACAAGACGTTACCCGTGACGGTCGAGGCTTCGATGGCCGTATTGAAACGCGCCCAGGCCGCGACATTCAAACACGCTTCGTCACAGTTCGGGCCGAATGCGACGACGCGCGGCGGCTGGAGTCGGACGAACACGCGGCCGAGTCCCTCGATGGTTTCGCCGTCTTGAATGACGGCCGCCGTCACGCGCACGGCCTCGGAACCCGTTTCGTTTCGGGCCGTCGCGATTTGCGCTTCCATGCCGCGGCGCGAACCGTCGGGAAGCGATTCAAAATCGTTCGAAATCTCGACGCGCGCGTCGCTGGCCGCCCAACGCCAGTCGAATGCGTCGGCGCGCAGGTTCAAACAGATATCCCCTTCCGCGCGCGGCACGGCGATTTCGCGGCGCATTTCGCCGATGTCCGTCAGGGTCGCCGATTCCGGCACGACGTTTATCGTCCCGATGCGGCACGTCGCGGCGGCGTCACGCGTGCTAAACGTGAAACAATACGCGTTCCCGGCTCCGCATCGCGACGCGTTTTCCAGCATCGGCACGTTCGTATTTGATTCGATGCCGGTCGTCAAAATGACTTGATAGGTCGAGTTTCCGTCCCACAAAGCCGCCGGACGGAAGCGAATGAAACCGTTCCCCGTATCGGCGGGGCCGTCCACGTCGACCAACAATCCCGTGCCGGGCGCGGGCGGAATCGGATCGGACGCATCGGAACACGGATTTTCCGCCGGGCCGATACATTCGCGCACGAGCAACGAAGCGGACGGACCGGACAACACGACGCTCGGAGGATCGAGCGGCGTCGTAAATCGGATAAACAAATCGGTATTCACGCACACATTGTTGCCTCCGGTTCTTCCGGCCCATGGCGACGGTGAAGCGGGGCGATCCGGCGAGCACTCTTCCACGACGCGCGGATTTACCGGCAGGATACCGGTGGACAATTGCCACGCGAATTCGGCCTCGGGAGAAGACGCGGGACACGAGCCGCCAACCGAACAGGCGCCCGTGCGGCAACACACTTCGCCCACGCTGCAAATCGAAGCGTCTTCGTTGCAGTTACGCACCGCAAACGGAACGCCGTTCGAATCCGTCGTGCCCTGGCGGACGCGCACGGGACCGGTGATCGATCCTGAAGGGACCGTTCCGCCAATGCGGCTTTCAGACCAGTCGGATGCGGCGACGCTCATCGAGATACGCGCGTCGCCCGGGCCCGCAAAACTCGCCTGACCCCCTCGGACATGTCCAAAACGCTCGCCGATGATCTCGACGCTCGTGCCGACGGGACCCGCTCCCGGACGCACGGCGCAGATGCCCGGACGTGGCGTATTTTCATTTACGACAAAACCGAACGCGTTACTCTCCACCGTATCCTGACGCTCCAACACCACCTGCCAGTCCCCTGCCGTCAAGGACGAATCACCCAACCCTGCGCGATACGTACGCGGCACTTTGACCGTCACCGCAGTGTTCGTCCAAAACGCGACGGAACATTGCTCGGGGAAGTTCGTATCCGCGACGCCCTCTCCGTCTCCGCGGCGAAACAATACGCGGCCGACGCTGCCGCCGAAATGACGGCCTTGTAACGTAATATATTCACTGATGGGACCCGCGGCGGGATCGATCGCGTCGATGATCGGCGCGGCCGTCACGACGCGCTCGTTCAAACGAAACGCCACGGCGTTAGACCCGATGCCTCCGACCGTCGCGCGGACGGCGTAGGTCGCCGGCGAAAAAACGGGAGCGGACAATGCCACGAGGTCGTCCGCCCACGACAAGAAAGAAGAAATTTCACGATCATTGAAATAGACGCGTCCGGACGAAGCGCCGAGCCCCACGCCGACAAGCTCGATCCGATCACCCGCGACACCGTCACCGGGACGCGCGGCGCACAATCCCGGTCGCGCGACGTCGTTCACGTCAAAATCGTCGAGAACGGGGCCGCGCTCGTCATTCGTCGTATCGCTCAATCCGGAATCGTTCAACAAAGAAACGGGGCCGTCGATCGCGGCGTCGGGTACCGAGACGACGACCAACGTCGGCGTCCATGTCGGCACGCCGGCGGCGACGCATGCGGCCGGAGCCGTGGCGACTTGGCCGTCGGCAAACGTGATCGTGCCCGGCGCCGAGCCGAAGTTGCGTCCGACGATGGAGACGAGCGTGCCGACGCGGCCGTCGTCCGGCGAAATCGACGTGATCACGGGCTGCTCGACGCAGGTTCCGCCCACGCACACGCCGCTCGCGCACATCGACCCGCTCGTACACGACCCGCCGGAGCACGCGCCGCACGCCGCGCCTCCGCAATCGATCGCGGTTTCATCCTCATCTTGAACGCCGTTAAAACAATATTGTGGGCGCACCACGACGCCGATCGAAGGGCTGTCCGCGGTATTCGAGTCGAGGTCGAACGCGCGAGACATGAGGCTGCGTCCGCCCGTCGATAGTCCGCTCGTGTCCCACTCGACTTCCGTGACAAACGGCGATGACGAATCGGGTCCGATGCCCGTCCCGATGCGCGAGCCGTCAACAAAGGTCTCGACATGCGAAAGGCCGGCGTCATCCGTCGCGCGCGTACGCACGAGGATCAGGTCGTCGGCCGGAACGCCTTGTCCGTCAAGCGGATACTCGATGACGGCGGCCGGGTCGGCGGTATCGACCAGCGAGCCGGTCGTGAATCGGCCCTCGCATGTCGGAGCGAATCCGCCGCATACGAGCGACGCGCCGGCGGCGGAGCGAAGCGACGTCGCGACGCGAGCGATGAATTCCGTGTCCGCGTCAAAACACCTGCGATCTTCGTTGGGCGCGGGACACGGCGCGTTTGGGACAAACGTGACGGTCGAGCCGTCGGCGGTGGCGTTCCCCGCGACGGGCGCGTTGTCCGAAGCGCGCAACACCAGGATCGCGGCCGACGCCGTCGCCGGATCGACGTCGCGCGTAAAAATGAAACGCACTTCCACGTTGCGTAATGGAATCGAGCCGGACGGCGTGACGGAGCGCAGCTGGAACGCGGTCGCGCCTCCGCCGCCGGGCAACGGCCCGCCGCCGGGACCGGGACCGCCGGCGCCGCCGACGCCGAATCCGGTCGCTTCGGTCAACGATCGGACCACGAACGTCGTCAGTGCGTAGGCCGATAAAATGATAATCAAACCGATCACGGCATTCCGAAGCCTCGTCTTTGCTTCATCGACCTTGACCGCGTCTCCGCCCGACGTCATCCACTGGAATCCGGAGTACAAGACGATCGACAGGACGATGATCCCGAGCAACCCAAGCGCGATATTGATGATCCGAGCCGCGATGATGCGCGGATCCTCCGCGGATAATCCGCTTGCCGCACCGACGGCATCCAGACCGACGTCTTGCGCCAGAGCGGGACGCGCCTCAAACGACAAAGCGCCCGTCACGAGAAACAGGGTCATGAGGGCCGCGAGGGCCAAGCGTCGAAGAATCGTCATGTGCCGAGAGGTCGAGGGGCCGCGCAGGCGCCGCTTTGTGAAGTTCCGTCACAGCAATTTGGATTTGCTCCGTCGGCGCGACAGGTTTCCGAACCGGCCGGGTTAAAACAGTTCTGATACACGTTTTGGACGTCGGAGCGGAACAAGGGCTGGTAAATCGGAGGCGTCGTCAGCGTGGAGGTCGCGGGAAGATACAAACGATGATTGATCGTCACGCGTCCGTTGACCGGCTCGTCCCCCACGTCGGCGGGGACGCCGCCCGATGTCAGAAAATCCTGCGAGACGGACCACCAAAACGTGTCCGCGAACTCGGCCGGCTCATTGGTGCGCAGGATCACGCTGTCGCTATTCACCGTCGAGCTTTGCAGAATCGTGTCGAACGTGGCTTCCGGCCGAAAATCGAGCGGAAGGTTGCTTGAAGCGGTAAGGTCGCCGGCGGTAGGATTGGTGGAGCGGATCAGCGGCGCCTCGAGATTGGGCGAATCGCTCGTCCCAAACGTCCAGCCGTAGCGGTCGTCGCCCGGAACCGCGTCGCCGAGCG
This sequence comes from Patescibacteria group bacterium, assembly GCA_038061235.1. Taxonomy (GTDB): domain Bacteria; phylum Patescibacteriota; class Patescibacteriia; order 2-12-FULL-60-25; family 2-12-FULL-60-25; genus RHKK01. The sequence continues at coordinate 60,251 of JBBTZS010000006.1, forward strand.
AGCCTTGCGCGTCGCCGTCGCCGTTTCCGTCCAGCGAGTTGGCGGCCATGTCCACGACGCCGTCAAATCCGAACGCGGTCAGCGCGGCCTGCGGCGGCGTGTCGGAAAGCGAGGCGGCGAACGCCTCGACCGCGATCGAGCTATCCGTGGGCAGGCAGTAAACGGTGCGGCCGCAAGAGTTGGTGCCGCAGGCTAGGTCGGTGACGAACTCGACGGTGCGGTATTGGTTTGAGATGCGGAACTCGCCGTTTGGACGAGACGACGGCGCGCCGGCAGGTTCGTTTGGCGTGGCCGCGACATGGATGTTCGTAAAACCGCTTCCGCCGGTCCATTCGCCGGACGCCGATGTCGGATCGATGGCTTCGTTGAAATTGATTTGGACGATGATGTTAGGCGCAAAACGCCCGCCGGCCGTCGGGATGACGGACGTGATACGCGGCGACGTGAGATCCACGATCGTCGAGACTTCAAATTGCCATTGATATCCGGAAGAGAACGCGCCGCTAAACGCGGGCGTCCCGTCTTCCAACAGCACGGATGAAATCGTCGCGCCCGAAGACGCGCCGGACAAAAGTTCGACCGTGTACGTCGTGTCGGCCGTCGGACTGCCGAGATAGTCGACCGAACGAATGACAAACGTACGCCGGTCGGACGTGAAGCGGACGCGCGCCTGCGCCGTCGTCAACGCCTGTTCGCGCCGACCGGACGGATACACTTTGACCGCCGCGCCGTTGATGCCGGTCGTCGTCGAGGACGTGGCGTCGTCGGTCAAATCGTCGGGCGTACCGTTATCGTCATACCCTTCGATAAAAGACGCGATCTTGATCGGCTCTTTGAACGTGATGACGATGGACGTGTTGCGCGGAACGCCGGTCGCGTCGCGCTGTGGAACATGCGTCTCGATGATGCCGCCGCCGAGCGAGCCCGACGCGCTCGGAAGCCCAAAACTCAACGGCGTCCCGACGCCGGTTCCGCCCGCGCCCCCCGCGCCGCCGGTCGCATCGATGAGCGCGTTCAGGATGAAGTTCACGATCGCAAACGACATCGTGATAATGACCAAACCGATGACCGCGTTTCGGATGCGCGTCTTCGCCGAGTCGATTTTAGCCGCGTCGCCGCCCGACGTCATCCATTCGTATCCCGCGTACAACATGATCACGAGCAGGACGATGCCGACAAAACCAAGCGCGATATTGATGATGCGCCCGATGATCGTCATGATGTCGGTCTCGCCTCCCGCGATGCCTCCCGCCTCGCCGACGGCCTTGAGCCCTTCAGTCACCGGCGCTTGCGCAAAGGCGGGAGCGGGCAAGACGAATGAACCGAACAGGAATAAAAGAAAAGCCGTCATCAAGAAGAGATTCGCTTTTGCGAACCCCTCCCAGACGACGGGGCCATGCACCATACGGTGCATGGCGGGGCGTGCGGATACATTCTCAAACATGGAAAGAAGCTCCGTGATCCTCATGGATGCTTCCTGTATCTTACCCTGAAATCAGACGCTGCACAATTGCGCGCACCTCGTTTCCGTCCGCGCGTCCGTCCACGGCTTTCATGGCCGCGCCCATGGCCTTCCCCGTGTCATTCGGGCCGAATCCTTTCACCGCCTCGGCGACGATCTTTTCGATTTCTTCCGCAGGAAGTTTTGCGGGAAGATACGCGACGATCAGGTCGATTTCTTTTTGCTGTTTTTCGACAAGATCCTGACGGCTCGCAGCTTGAAAATCCGAAAGCGCGTCCTGATACTGCTTCACCATGGTCTTCAAAACCGCGAGCGCCTCCTCTTCGCTTAATTCATGTCCGAGTTCGATCTGCTTGTTCTTGAGCGCCGTACGCACCAGCCGAAGAACCGAGAGACCGAACTCGTCTCTCGTCTTCATGGTTGTTTTAAAATCTTGATCAATGCGTTCGAGCGTGGTCATAGGGGAGTTGAGTAGGATGTAGGATAAATGCTATTCAACAAAAAAGGAACCACCGTGGTTCCCTTTTGGCTACATCCTACATCCTACATCCTACAACTTATCTTCGTCCGTATCGGCGCTTCGGTTCTTCCTTGAGCTGGCCTGTCTTCAAAAGATAGGCGTACTCTTCGCCTTTGACCACGCGGCGGAGAGCGCCGTCACGACGCTGGTTCTTATTGGGACCGCCGTCGTGAAAGCGGCGTCGCTTGGACTCGATCTGTTTGCCGGACGACTGGAAGCGTCGCGAAAAACGGCGCAGCATCGCGTCAAACGTCTCGTTTTTCTTCTTCTTGATTTCTACCATAAGCCACGCTCCTTTCTATGGGGAAGATCAAAGCCGATAAAAGCACTTTGTCGTGGCTGAATATAGCGAAATGACGACCTGTTTGTCAATAACGGTACGGGCGGGTTTGAAACCCGCCCGTACCGTTCGCCATTCGTTATTCGCCATTCGTTATTCGCCCCAATTTCTTCTTGATCTCGTGCACGACCTTTTTACCATCCACGATTTCCCGCGAACCGGCTTCCATGTCGCGAATGATCGCCGTGCCGTCGAGGACCTCTTTCTGGCCGATCACCACCACCCATTTGGACCCCTGACGATTCGCGATTTCCATTTGTTGCTTGATGTTGGATTTGGAGAACGCTTCGCCGACGGGAATGCCCGCGTCGCGGAATTCCTCGAACAAGGCGATCGCTTGTTTGCGGCCCATGTCGCCGAGCTGCGCGAGAAATACGTTTGCCTTGTATCCGATCGGAGAGGAGGGCTGGGTTTCCTTGATGCGCGACACGACGCGATCGAGACCGAAGCTGAATCCAGCCGCGGGCGTATCCGGACGTCCGCCGAGCTGCTCGACGAGACCGTCATAGCGGCCGCCGCCGCCGAGCGCGGTTTGCGCGAGCGCCTGATCGTCGCCGGCCGCGTACCACTCGAACACGGTCCTCGTGTAGTAATCGAGTCCGCGTACGAGATACGGATCGAGCTGATACGGCACGCCGACTTCGTCGAGATATTCGAGGACGCGCATGAAATGAGATTTCGAATCTTCGTCGAGCCAGTCCACGATTTGCGGCGCCTCGGCTTTCATTTCCTGCACGGCCGGGTCCTTGGAATCAAGCAAACGCAAAGGATTCTTGAGCAAGCGACGCTTGTCGTCGTCCGACAGCTTGGCGCGCTTCGAACGGAAGTACGCGACGAGCGCGTTTTTGTAATTCGCGCGCGACTCCGGCGAACCGAGTGAGTTGACGCGCACGACCGCATCGATGCCGAGCGAGCGGAGAAAATTCCAACCCACGATGATGAGTTGCGCATCGATCACCGGATCTTCGTCGCCGATCGCTTCAAAACCGAGCTGATAGAACTGGCGAAAGCGTCCGGCTTGCGGGCGGTCGTAGCGGAACATCGGACCGATATACCAAAGCTTGACCGGTTGCGGCTGGTTCAACATGCCGTGCTGCACGTATGCGCGTACGACGGATGCGGTTCCCTCGGGACGAAGCGCGACGTTTTCTCCCCCCGGCGTTTCCCACGAATACAGCTCCTTTTCCACGATGTCGGTCGAGCGACCCACACCGCGGATAAAGAGCGCCGTCTCTTCCACAAGAGGCATGTCGATGCGGTCAAATCCGTACGACGTCGCGATCTCGTCGGATAATTTGTTCACGCGACGCCAATAATGCTGGTCGGATGGCAGCAAGTCGCGCATGCCGCGCACGGACTGGATCGGCCCCATCCCCTTACGAGGCGCGGGAACGATTTCGGTCGCGTCCGGAACGGTCGGGACGGACTTGAACGTCTTCTTCGGCACGAACTTCGCAGAGGTTTTCTTGGCTGATTTTTTGAAAGACATATTGGGTAGGTGTTATTAAAATCCTTGATACGATTGCGATTGGAAATGTTTCCAACGATCGACCGGATACCCGCGCACCCAGACGCGACCGACGACACGCGACCGGTCGACGGGGCCGAAGAAACGGGAATCGAGACTGGAGGAGCGATTGTCGCCGAGCAAATAATACTGGTCGGCTTTCAACGTCACGGTTTGCGTTGCCGCGGTGAAGTCCTGATCAAGATAAACGCTCTCGTCGAGCAGAATGCCGTTCGGATGCGTCTCGTTATAGATGCGGACTTTCCCCTCCGAGATCTCGACGGTCTCGCTCGGCAACCCGATCACGCGTTTGATGAAGAATTGTTTCGGGTCGTTCGGATAATGGAACACGACGACATCCCCGCGACGCGGATCATCCAAGCGATACGACAGCTCGTCAATAATTAAATACTCGTGATCGAAAAAATTCGGCTCCATGCTCGCCCCCTGGACGTAGAAGGGCTGGATCAGGAACCAACGGACCGGGATGATGATCGCGAGGGAGACGGCGAGCACCTGGACCATCTCCAATACCAAGGCGATCGCCTTGGCCTTGGGGGTGTCAGGAGCGTTTTCCGGCGACGAACGGCGACCGAACCATTTGAGAGCCATGGGCGGCACTTTACGCCAAAATACGGTCTGTGGCAAGCTGGGTGATATGCCGAAAAAAGACATCGAAGTCGAATTGCGCGGTGAGATCCGTCGCGCCGACATTCCAAAAATCCAGCGACATTTAACAGCGCGTGGATTCAAACTCGAAAAACGCTTCCGGCGCACCATGGTCATGTCATTCGGATACGTTGAAGGCTTGGGACAAAAGCTCAAACGCGGAAAGCTTCAATGGGCGGATTTACGTTGCCGGATCACGAACGGCAAAGCCGAGATCATGTGTAAGATCGGAGAAGGAGCCGCGTACAACCGACGCGAGATTTCCATCCCGGTTTCGAAACGGGACTTCCTGCGTTTCTCGGAGATGTTCGGATCGATGGCATTTTTCACAAAGGTAGGGACGCGTGAAACGATCGCGTATCGAAAAGGCCCCATTCAAGTCGCGCTCGTGAAAAGCCCGAGCGGACTCGCTTACTTCGAGCTGGAGATCATGTCGAGTCGGAAACACGAGAAGAAAGATATCGCGAAACTTCGCGCGCTCGCGAAAGAGATGGGGCTGAAGCGCATCTTCGGTAAAAAAGAATTTTTTGCCTTCTGTGACAAACTGACGCGACGCGATGACTGGCGGTTCACGGGGACGGCGAAAGACCTGAAGCGGCTTGCCAAGGAAATCAAGTAGGCTCCCCCCACTCCGCAATCGCCTTTTCCCAGCGCTCGAACGTCCCACAGTCATACCACGGACCTTCGAGCGCGCAACCGCCCAATCTCCCCTCTTCGGCCAATCGAGGGAATAGGTCTTTTTCGAACATCAAAAAGGGTTTCGTTTTGTCGACTTCCGACAGGACCGCGGGATCAAGGACGTATAGACCGGAGGAAATCAGCGTCGACGGCGGCACGGCGGGTTTTTCGTGAAAGCGCTTGATGCGATGACCGTCCATCTCGGCCACGCCATAGTCCTGCGGATTCGGGACGCGGACGAGGGCGACGGTGATCGCCGGCGCATGCGCGGTGTGAAACGAGGAAAGCGTCGCGAGATCCAGTCCCTTTAATTCGTCTCCGTTCGTCACGAACACCGGATCGGTTCCGAGGCCGGATCCGAGATGATGGACGAGCGCGCCGAGCGTTCCCATCGCCTCGGATTCAACCCACAGGTCCACGCATTCCTGCGTCGCGGCCCACGCCCGGAACGCCGCTTCCCATTTCTTGGGCGCGACGACGGTGATGCGCTCGACGCCGTGACGCGCAAACCATCGCGTTTGCCACGTGAGAATCGGCTTTCCCTGCACCGGTACGAGCGGTTTCGGAATTTCAAGCGTCACGGGACGCAAACGCGATCCCGCTCCGCCCGCGAGAATAACGGCGCGCGTGATCATGACGTCTTCGAATATTTCAATATCGCATCGCGCTGCACGTCGTTGATCGGCATGACGGACAGCCGCGGCTGCTCGACCAGCGGTGAGGTCGAAAGACCGGGCGTATTCCGGATTTCGTCGAGACTAAGCGGCCGACCGACGGGTCTTACGGCTTTCAACTTCACCGACACCCACTTGTCTTCGTCATCGGTGGGATCCTGTCGCGGACCGCGTGTAACTTCCGCGATACCGACGATACTTTTGTCTTCCGTGCTGTGATACACAAAAACGGAATCTCCGGGTTGCATCTCCTTCAAAACGTTCCGTGCCTGAAAATTACGAATGCCGGTCCATTCGGTTTCTCCGTCGCGCTGTAAATCTTCCCAGCTGTAGTCCGACGGATCCGCTTTTACGAGCCAATACGCCATATGTCTTGAAGCTTGCCCGCCAGAAGCATTTCATGCAACTAGGCGGGTTTTTTCTTTTCCGATATCCACTTCTTCACCAGTCCCTCCGCCTCGTCTTCGTCCTTGACCCAATGGATGCGCGTATCACGCTTGAACCAGGTGAGTTGCCGCTTGGAGTATTGCCACGTCGCGTCTTTCGTTTTTTTCACCGCCTCGTCGAGCGAACACTCGCCGCGGATGTACGCGCTCAACTCACGGTAGCCGATGGACGTCATCGCCGGCGCGTTCCACGGAATGCCAAGTTTGCGCACCTTGCGGATCTCGTCGAGCCAGCCGGCTTCCACGTACGCCTCGACGGCCAGATTGATGCGCTCGCGCAATTCGTCGCGCTCGCGCTTGATGGCGACCAGAAACGGGTCGATCACCGGCTTCGAGGCGCCTTTCTGTTTCGTGAACGGCTTGCCGGTGAACGTCGCGACTTCAAGCGCGCGCAACACGCGGCGCGGATTCTTGAGATCGACGAGGCGCTCGGCGTCCGGATCGACGCGTATGAGCAGCTTCACGAGCTCGTCGAGCGCTTTTGTTTCCATCGCCTTGCGGAATTCCGGCTGCGGAGGAACTTGCGGGATGTTGTAGTTATCGACGAGAGTCCGGATGTACAGACCCGTTCCCCCAACAACGATCGGGAGCTTGCCCCGTTTCGTAATCCCTTTGACCGCGATCAACGCTTTCTCCTGCCACTCGGCCACGGTCATGGTCTCGGTCGGCGGCAGAAAATCCATGAGATAATGCGGCACGCCTTCGAACAGGTACATTTTGCGCGCGCCGACCGAGGTCCGCTTGCCGCCAATCGGCTTTCCGGTTCCGAGATCGAACTCCTGAAAGACCTGGCGCGCGTCCGCGTTGATGATCTCTCCCTTGAATTTCTTCGCAAGCCGGATGCCGAGCAGGGTTTTCCCCGAAGACGTGGGTCCGACGATACATAAAACGCGCGGAAGAGCGCGTTTCGTACCCACCGGACCTCGTGATCCGGGGCTATTTCCTGACCCGTCTCGAACCGACATTTGAATGTATGATACGAAATTCCGACTTCGCGGTCAAATCATCTCCCCTTCCAGCACCCACGACTTCGCGGACGTGACGCTCGCCGATACGATCTTGCCGACCAACGAAGGGTCGTCGGACTTGAAACGCGTGAGCTTCATCTCGCGCGACTGGCCGCTCGCAAAGCCGTTGTCCGCCTTGTCGACGAGCACCGAAACGGTTTTGCCGACATACGCCCGGTTCTTTGCAAGCGAGATCGCTTCCATGAGCGATTGAAGCTCGTCCCAACGATCGCGCTTCTCTTCTTTGGACACGTCATCAGGATAAAGTTTGACGCCCAACGTTCCGGAACGCGGCGAATATTGCGCGTTATACGAAATATCGAAGCCCACGTCCTTATATATGGACAATGTTTCGTTGAATTGTTCGCGCGTTTCACCGGGAAATCCGACGATCATGTCGGAACCGAGCGCGATACCGGGACGACGCGCCTTGATTTTACGAATCGTTTCGAGAAATTGTTCGCGCGTATACTTGCGGTTCATGCGGCACAACACTTCGTTACTGCCGGATTGAACCGGAAGATGGAGATAGTTCACCTGCTTCGGCAATATGAGCGCGTCGATCACTTCGTCCGTCATGGAAATGGGATGAGCGGCCGTCCAATGAAGACGCTCAAGCCCCGGAAGTTGGTTCATCTCCCACAGCAATGCGGCAAAATGATCCGCGTACGGATTCTCCTTCGAGAAGGTCTCCGGATCGGTGACGCGATACGAATTCACGGTTTGCCCAAGCAACGTGATCTCGATGACGCCATGTGCGATGAGCTCGCGCGCCTCTTTCAGGATTTCCGACGCGGGACGGTTCCGCTCGAGACCGCGCGCGTACGGGACGACGCAATACGTACAAAACTTGTTGCAGCCGGTCTGGATGGTGAGATAGGCCTGTGCCGACGGCGCGCGCAATGGATGAATTTTGAGATAATCCGCCTCCAAAGATTCGGAATTCACCAATTCCGGACGCAGTTCGGCGATCCATCGAGGCAAATGCACCATTTCCGGTGTCGGGAAATATAGATCCGTCCCGGGAAGTCGTTTTTTGAACTCCTTCGCCTTATCGCGGCCGGGCATGCAACCCGTGACGACCACGATCATGTCCGGTTTCGTCTTTTTATACTCGAGATATTTTTCCTGCGAGCCGTACACGCGATCTTCGGCAGATTGGCGCACCGAACAGGTATTCACGATGATGAGATCGGCGACGGATTCGTCCGGCGTTTTGGTAAATCCGAGGGACGAAAGCAGGCCCGCCATACGCTCGCTATCGTTTTTGTTCATCTGACAGCCGTAAGTCGTGATGTTGTAGGTCGGCATGCGGCAACAAGAATTAGCATGGTATGATGTCTCTGTCTATGCCCGACGTAACTCCTGACGCGAAGAAAAAAATCGCGGACGCGTATGCCGCGTTCGAAAAAAGCCTGCGCGATATCGCACATGAACACCGGCTCACCGTCTCCGACTTGCTCCATCAGGTAGACGAAAAATACGTCGATAAACTGAAGGAACGGATTGAGAAAGAAAGTGATAGAGTGTAAACTGTCAACTATAAACTTCTATTTTTCCTATGGCTCCTCTTCCAAGTTCAAAAGACAAGTCCCTGAACGGCATCATCGTTGCCGTCGGGACGGTGCTCGTGCTGTACCTTGCGATCCTCTCCATCAAAGCGCTGGCCGAATATCGGCACGTCGGGCTGGAACCGCGCGGGCGCGAGACGTTTACGATCGAAGGCGAAGGAAACGTGTCCGCCCAACCGACGTTGGCCGAGGTGGATCTCGGTTTGTACTCCGAGGGTCGCGACGTCACGCCCGTACAGCAGACGAACGCCGCCAAGATCAACGCCATTATTTCCGCATTGAAACAGATGGGCATCGCGGACGCGGACATGCAAACGTCGAATTACAACATCTCTCCCAAGTTTGAATACGCCGTCGGCATCCAAAACGTGATCGGATACACGGTCTCCCAGAACCTGAAAGTGAAGGTTCGAAACTTGTCGAACGTGGGCGCGGTTCTTTCAAAGGCCGGCGAACTCGGCGCAAACCAGGTGAACGGCGTCCGCTTCACGATCGACGATCCGACGGACGCGCGGCAGGAAGCGCGCACCAAGGCGATCTCGGACGCAAAAAGCAAGGCCAAAGAACTGGCCGATGCCATGGGAGTACGCATCGTGAAAATCGTCACGTTCTCGGAGAGCACGGACGGCACGGTTCCGCCACCGGTCTTTTATCGTGGCCTGGACTCGGCCGCCGTTCCGGAGGCGACTCCGGACATCCGGTCGGGCGCGCTCGACGTGCAATCGCGCGTCAGCGTCACGTTTGAAATAAGATAACGATAAAAGGTTTCAGGTGTCAGGTGCCAGGTTTCAGCTCTGACCTAACACCTGAAACCTGGAACCTGACACCTAACACCTGCCTCAATATGTTCGGAGGAACAAAAATAAAATCGATCGTTGCAAGGGAAATACTCGACTCGCGCGGCAACCCGACGGTGGCCGCGCGCGTGACGCTGACGAGCGGCGCAAGCGCCGAAGCGAAAGTCCCGAGCGGCGCGTCCACGGGATCGCATGAAGCGCTCGAGCTTCGCGACGGCGACAAGAAACGTTATGGAGGGAAAGGCGTGCTTAAGGCGGTGAAAAACGTGAATACGCTTATCGCGCCCAAACTCAAGGGCATGGACGCGCAACGCCAGCGCGACGTGGACGCGACGATGCTGAAACTGGACGGAACGAAGAACAAATCCAAACTCGGTGCGAACGCGATGCTCGCCGTCTCGCTTGCGGTCGCGGAGGCGCTTGCCGTTCATCGCGAAATCCCGCTGTGGAAATCGCTTCGCAAGACGTACGACTTCCATCGCGCGGCGCGGCTCCCCTATGCGACGATGAACGTCCTGAACGGCGGCGCGCATGCCGACTGGTCGCTCGACGTGCAGGAGTGCATGATCGTGCCGAAACAAAAAAAATTCGCCGACCGGATTCGCGCCGGAGCGGAAACGTTCCACGCGCTCGCGAAGATTTTGAAGGCGGAAGGATACGCGACGACGGTCGGCGACGAAGGCGGATTCGCGCCCAAGCTCGGTACGATCGAAAACGCGTTCACGGTTCTCACAAAAGCGATCAAGGCGGCGGGATACAAACCCGGTAAAGACGTCATGATCGGAACGGACATCGCCGCGTCCGAGTTTTACGACAAAAAAGCCGACCTCTATCGCTTGAAAACCGAAGGGCACACCTACACGGCGGACGAACTGCTGGAACGTTATCTCCAGTTGCAAAAAGACTTCCCGATCGAATTCCTCGAAGATCCGTTTTCGGAAGATGATTGGAAGGCGTGGTCAAAAGCGTTGCCGAAGCTCAAAAAAAAGAGCGTCATCGTCGGCGACGACCATTACGTGACGAACATTGAACGATTGAAGCGCGGCATCGAGGAGAAAACCGCGAACGCGATTTTGATTAAGCTGAACCAAATCGGCACGCTTTCGGAAACCGTCCAAACCATCAACCTCGCGCACGAGAACGGCATGAAAACCGCCATCTCCCACCGCTCCGGCGAAACCTCCGACACCTTCATCGCCGACCTCGCCGTGGCTTGCGGATCTGAATACATCAAGACAGGATCGTTGTCCCGTTCCGAACGAGTGGAGAAATATAACCGACTATTGGAGATAAGTGAGAGGGAGATTTAAGACCACAAAAAAATAGGGTTTCATTTTGAGGCTTGTTTGACATGCACACATCTGAGACTTAAGGTAACGGTCGCCATGCCAAACGAGAATCAAAACGACGAGCCATCGACAACTCGATCGACAAAAAAGAAAAGCGTACAAAAAGCTCCCTCTTTGTGGACCTTCCCGAAGAATACCCTTGAAGAGGCTATTAGAATTTCAAAAGCTCTCGAAGAGCAAAACGCTGGCAATCCAATGAAAGCGGATATGCTCGCAAAAGCTGTTGGTTACAATAAGGCAACCGACTGGAGATTCCAAGATCTCCTCAAGTCTGCAAATCAATACGGTCTAGTAGAGGGATCGGGTTCCACAGCAACTGTTGTAATGACTCAGGTGGGTAATGATGTCATCGCTCCGGGCTCTCCTGAACAAAGACAAAAGGCTCTTCTACAAGCCTTCAAAAAGGTAGAGGATTTTAAAAAGGTAGAGGAGTTCTACAAAGGTAAAAAATTGCCAGAGAACGAATTTTTTGAGAACACTCTGATACGGCAATTCAATATACCACGAGAGAGGGTCAAGGCTTTTATTGATACCTTCACAAAAAATTTAGATTTCCTCAAACAGTTTCGTATCTCTGATGAAAATATCCCGAGTAGTGAAGAGCAATCCGCCCCAAAATCCATTGCACCTGAGCAGGAGGTCACCGGTAGAACATATCTCGATACGTGCTTTGTTATGATGCCATTCGGCAATTGGCAGGATCTGTATTACAAAGATCTTTTTGCTCCAGCCATTAAAGAGGCGGGAATGGAGCCGTTACGTGCCGACCAATTATTCTCAACGGGGACAGTAATTGAACAAATTTGGGAGCAAATTCAAAAATCAAAAATACTGCTAGCAGATCTCACAGGCAAAAATGCAAATGTATTCTATGAGCTTGGGCTAGCGCACGCGGCAAAAAAGCCTGTTGTATTCACTTCTGCAAACTTAGAGGATGTCCCGTTTGATCTCCGACATTTGAGAGTGATTATTTATAATATTAACGATCCTTTCTGGGGGGATAAATTGAAAAAAGATCTTGCAGTATATCTGAAAAACGCAAAAAGTGATCCTAAAAAATCAATTCCTCAACCTTTCCGCGATCCAGCCCTTGGCGATGTGCAAGAATCTCAATAGAGATGAAGGATGTCGTTATCTAATCTAAACCAAAGGAAGTTTACTACCTCAACGGCACCATCACCCCCGGTAATTGCCGCGTTTGGCGGTACCTCGAGCGTAGCGTCATCGCCGTTATTTCCCCTCTTCCACAATGCGAATCCCCTCCTTCGTCAATCCATAAAGCTCATACACCGACACGTCTATTTGTTTCTCCAGCGCGTCTGCTTGTCTTTGCAGTACAGCGGAGACCGACTCACTATTTGAGGAAGCTAGCTCTTTTTGTAAAACAAGCATTTTAGAGACAAGTGCCTCTAGATGATTCTGTTTTTCTTCAGAGACCTTGCTGGGTACAGGAAACTGTCTAAAAACTGCAACGCCTATATCCAAGTCCGCCCCCCTTTTTTTACCGTATTGATGGAACCAATAATCGCCCAGTCGTGAGTTCATCAAACCAAGCAAAAATTTTAGTGAGAAGCCTTTATCACGTGAGATCACAACCGAAAAAGAAAATCCAACAAAAAATGACTGATCGTCAAACGTAAACTGTGGCCGAGAAAACATGGCTTTACAAATCAGCTTGGGCACTTCAAAAAATCTAGCTTCTCTCGGACGGTGAATCCCATAGGGTTTATTGGAAGATGTTATGAATCGTGCAACTCTATCTAGATGTTTCTTAAGAGCGGGTAGTTCACCGCTCTTAATACGATCTCTAACCATGGAATCGCTGTAGATTAAATATTTTTCTTTGAAAGAGGTCCCGTAACGAATCACATTGTTTGGGTCAAGATACTTTCTTAATACTGCCAGTTCTTCTTTTTTCAACCCAAGTGCTTTTACTTCACTGCCTGATAAAACAAAAACCCCAGTACCAGCAGGAACCGAATCCAAAGCATTCTTCTTACTAACCTTATCAGTGGCCTCAACCACACCTTGTGAGACTTCAAAAAAGTCATTCAATTCCCTATATTGACTGAAATCAATTAGTTGTTCGTCAAATGAAATTTTAGAGTCTTTACTAAAAATTTTTTGGTACTCAACAAATTTACAGTTATTCAACGCGAAGCCAATGTTCGTAACCCCGGACGCATCACAAACCTTAACCATATCAGACTTTTCTGATGCGTGTTTTTCATATATGTGTATGGCGTGTTTGCCACTGACTCCTTTAAAAATCCGTTGACCAGCAAAATCAATATACTCGTTCATTACCGCATCTAATCGAATACGGTCGACCAATTTTGAGGCTCCCTGATTTTTTAGAAAATAGCTATTCGTGATGAATCCTATCTTCCCATCTATGCCCGCAATATCAAATGCCCTATGCAGAAAAAAATACCACATGTCCATCTTGCCCTGATAGTAAATCTTGTAATCGCCCTTTCTAATGTCACGGAAAGTGTCTTTACTATTCAGCTCTTTAAGATAGGGTGGATTTCCGATCACGGCATTGAATCCACCGTGAGCAAATATATTTGAGAATTCTGATTTCCAATCAAATGGATTTACACGAGTCAATTCACGAGGATCCGCAGATAGTTGCTCTAAGAAATATTCAGTACCGACAAGCGAATTCCCACACTTGATATTATCCCCAAGTCGTGGAAGCATCCGCTCATTAAACAAACTTTGCTGCTCCGGCGAACTCAATGCCTCCAGCATCAGGGAAAGCTTGGCCATCTCCACCGCCTGACGGTCGAGGTCGACGCCGTAGATATGCGCCGTGAGAATGCGCTTCTTCTCTTCGAGCGTCAGTTGCCACTGCTCGCTCTTATCCCGGTAAATCTTGGAAGCCTTCTTGTGTTTCTCCGCATTATCGGCCACGTACCAATCGCGGTACCAATCCGCGAGAAACTTATATGCGCCGAGCAAAAACGAACCTGAACCGCAGGCCGGATCAACGATGGAAAGCGTTTCGATCTGCTTCGGCGTCTTGCCTTCGACCAACTTTCCCACGGTATTTTTGACAATATATTCGACGATGTAGGTCGGTGTGTAATAGATGCCGCCGGCCTTCCGAACCTCAGGCTTCACTTCCACTTTCGCACGCCCTCCCTCGGTCAAACGAATTACCTTGCCCAAAAACTGTTCATACACCTGACCCAAAATTTCTGCCGGAATTGCATCGAACTTATACGGGCTTTTTGGGAAATAGAGCTCAGAAATCATCTCTTTCAAAACCTTGTCGTCAATCTTCAAGTCGGCGATCGACGCTACCTCGAACAAATCCGAGTCGTAACGCTGTTCGGCCTTCTTAAAAAGTTTGTAGAGCTTGGCATATGCGCCTTCACCCTCGACAACTTTGCTCAATTCTCCCTCATGCGCGATCCCCCGATCTTCACAGATACGCAAAAACAGGATGCGGGCGATGGAGTCCTGCACGATGCGGTTCAGCCGCTCCTCCGAAACCTTGTTACGGTTCGCAATGTTATGGGCTAGTAAATCGCGCCATTTGGAAATATCGTCCAACAGCTCATCATCCACCGTCTGCTGGGCACGTTTCTTGGTTAACTTTTCCAATGATCCGCCGAGAACGGCTTCTCGGGAAAATAGGGCCTCGATCTCGTCCCAACGTTCGACATATTCGGTAAACTTTATGCAATCGATACGGGCGATCTTGGCGGCGTCGGTGGTCTTCGGCCTTACCGAAGTATCGTAAATCGAAAGCTCTTCAAAATCCGTTAGGATGCTGCGTGCCGTTTTTGCGCTCCAACCATATCCGCGCAACTGAAGCGCCGCGTCCTGATTGTTACAAACATTCAATGAGGGCTTCTTGGCTTCGACGAAAAAACGAAGCTTCTTGTCCAGATAAAAACCGAAGTCGGGAGCCTTGCCGTGTATAAGCTTCTCATAATGCACGTCTCGATCCGCTCCCTTTGCGTGCTTATTCTCCATATCCCAACCTAAAACCTCGAAAAATGGGTTGAGAAACTCCGTACGCAACTGCTCCTCGTTATAATCGCCTGACTGGTGATATTTGAAATTCTGTTCGAATTTCTCCACGAGCTGGTGGATCCGTTGCGGGGCGGGCATACGGCAAAAGCTTACAAGACCTACCTCAAAAGCACCAACAACCCCGGCAATCTCCCCTTAAGCGCGATAAAATCCAGCATCGCTCCCCCGCCGGTGGAGACGAAGTCGAAGTGATGTTCGGTTTTGTTGCAACTTTTATCATGTCGTCGACGCCGATAACACGGTCTCAAAATCTTCACCAATCTTCCAAACGCCCTTCTCTCTGAATGCCGGAATATTCTGGCGACGGGCGGCGTTCGTGATGGCGGGAGCTGACTTGCTTTGCTTTTTGATGAATTCGGAAAGCGCGATGATCTTTTCACCCTTCAAATAGGTGATTCGTTTATGGAGCGACTCCAGCAAACCGAGCGAAAGCACCTTTTCCATCGTCTTGGTATTTTTATTATCTCGAAAGTCATTAAAGGCTTGATAGTATTCGCTTTTTTCTCGATCCCTGATGATAATGATCGGAAATCCAAGACGTGAAAGTTGAAAATTGATGAGCACGCGTCCAATACGCCCGTTGCCGTCGTTGAACGGGTGGATATTTTCAAATTCCAAATGAAACTTTGCAAGTTTATCCAAAAAATAAGCGGAAAAATCACTGGTGTATTCAGAGATGGCGGAATCGATCATTCGTTCAACCAGCTCCGGAGCCGGAGCGATGTGCGTACCGACTCGGACGTACTCTCCGGGCTTTCTAAACCGACCGGCGATTTTATCGTCAATGCCACCAATAAGCATCCGGTGCAGAAGTAAAACCGTCTCTTTGTTCACCTCGGTCTCCTTGGACTTTTCGCGGATGTAGCCGATGACCCGGGCAAGGTTCTTCGCCTCATACACTTCACGCAAAGAAACATCCCGTGCGACTTCCATATCCAAAAGGATCTTCTCGGTCTCCTTAAGAGTGAGGGTCGAGTTTTCAATGGCGTTGGAGTTATAAACGCTTTCCGGAACCTCGGCCTCATCGATCATCACCAAAAGCGAGTCCTTGCCTTTACGAAGGGTGTCGTATTCGGCTTTTAAAGCCTGAATCCGTTCTTTGATCGGTTTGGTTATAGCCATATAAGAGGTTGGTGCTACGTCATCAGTATACTCTATTTACCTATAAATGTCAAAGTTTAGTGAATGAGTGCCATAAAAAGCACTCCATTCACTAAACTTTAGCCAAATTTTACTTACCTCAGCAACACCATCAACCCCGGCAACATAATAGATGGCGCTTTTTGGTACTCCCGCAGGGAATCGAACCCTGATAGCCATTTCATAGGAATAGCCTCCTAACCATAGGACGGGAGCGTGGTACCCTCGGCAGGACTTGAACCTGCAATCTTGGCGGTAGAAACGCCTCGCTCTATCCAGTTGAGCTACGAGGGCAGAAAGATTTTCTCATTACAAAAACCCGCAAAAACCGTTCACACGTCGTGAGCGGCGTTTGCGGGTTATATCCTTCTGAATCGGTGGGTCATGATTGGGTGTATTCTATAGCACTTGCTCTGGCCCATCAACTACGATGATAACTTTCTTTCCATCTAACCTCACCTTCTGCATAAAAGAGAGGCCCTTCCCGTTACCAACCGCAGAGCAATCAAAACCTCGGTTCTTAAACTCCTCTGGCAACGCGGACATAAATTTCGCCCTCGAACCAACCCAACCCGAATTACCAACTTGCCGATTAAAGACATCGATCAATTCTTGATCACTCATCTTCTTGAACCTGGCGGCAAAGTCTTCGTTCTCAATATTATTAGTCATAGGTCTAAATGGAGGTATTCGAAATAAGATTACACCTATTCCCAGTCATAACAAGCTCAAAAGCTGGATGACGGCGAAAGGCACGTTCTTATTTTCTCCCCCTCTTCTTCCCCTTTATCGTCTTCACCTTCACTCTCCCCGGCAGCACCCCCACCTTCCTCCTCACCAAATCTAGAATATGTTCCTCCGCCGGCAACTCTTCCGGCATAGTCCCTCCGATCTGCTCGATGGTCTTGCGTACTTTTCTTCCAACGTCGTGATGCGTCGCCGTCGCCACATCCTCCCCGTTCACGCCGTCCATTTTGAGCTTGGCATCCGTTTGTGTGATGCGGAAGAGGTTGGCGGCGAGTTCCGTGGAACCGGCGCGGTCGAGGATGTCGTCTTGGCCGATGCCTTTTCTTTTCTTGATATCTTCGGCGGTTAATCCGTACAGACCGAGATAACCCGCGTTATTAAATTTTCCGAAGTTTTCTACGCCCGCTTTCTTGGCCGTATCAAACAATTGTTTGTTGTGCGAAATGACTTGATGGCGGGTGAACAGGCGCTTGCCGTCATCGTCTAGCGTCTCATAAAGCTCCTGCTTGCGTGTTTGGACGGCAAAGTAAACCTGCGCAAAAGCGATCTCCGGCTTTCGGGGGTCGCCGTTTTGGGCGATGAGGTAGCAAGCGAAGCGGGACAGACGATAATCAACAATCTTTCTAGATGCTTCTTTTGGTGTATTCTTAGCTATTTTTATCATTTTGTCGGCGCCGACAAAATGATCCTGAATCGGTTGGTTGGTTGAGACACACGTCGCCTTCGCTCTCTTGATAGCCTCACTGAACTTACGCCACTCGATATAGCCGACAAGTGGCATCAGCTCACGCGCCTCCCAGTACTCATACCCAAGCCCATCCGTCTTCTTGATGGATTCAAAGTCCTTGTGCAGCGATGCGGGAACAATGGAAGCGTTCATAAAGACAGGGTGTGGTTAAGAATTTTGGTAATTGTACCCTTACCTCAAAAGCGCCAACAACCCCGGCAATCTCCCCTTAAGCGCGATAAAATCCAGCATCGCTCCCCCGCCGGTGGAGACGAAGTCGAAGTGATGTTCTGTTTTGGTTGTGCTGATGACGGGTAGCGTGTCTCCCCCGCCGGCGACGCCGAACGCTTTCCCTTTGGCGCGCGCGCCGATCGTGCGCGCGAGAAAGCGTGATCCGAATCCGCACGGCGCGCATTCGATGAGGCCGACCGGGCCGTTCCACACGATCGTGGACGCGCCGCCGATGATCTCGGCCCATGCTTTCAACGTTTTCGGTCCGACATCGACGATCGTGTCTTTCTTGCCGATCGCATCGACGGACACGCGGCGCAAGACGGGATCGTTCGTGACTCTCGTCGTCACGACCACATCCTCCGGCAGGTGAATATTTTTGTGTTTGAGCAACTTTTTTGCGAGCGCCACCCCTTCTTTTTCATGCGCCGATCTTCCGACCTCCATCTTTTGCGCCTTCAAAAATGCCGTGGCCATGGCGCCACCGATCAGTACGTCGTCGCAGACGCGGCAAAGCGCCTCGATGACCGGAAGCTTGGTCGAGAGCTTGAGTCCGCCGATCACGGCCACGAACGGGGATTTGGGATGGTCGAGAAGCCGCGACAATGCCGAGACTTCTTCGACGAGCGCTGGGCCGGCATACGCAGGCAGGAGTTTCGCGATGCCCGAAACGGACACATGTGTGCGATGGCACGAGGCGAACGCGTCGTTCACGAACGCGTCGCCGAGATCCGCATACGCCTTCGCCAACGTTTTGTTATTTTCTTCCTCCCCTTTCAAAAAACGCACGTTTTCCAGCAAATGAATGCTCCCCGGCGTTGCGGATGCGAGCGCGGACTGCAATTTCGCGTGTTCGGACTTGTTGGCAACGGATTCGGGATGATACGTGAGATCCAATCCGTACGTTTCTCGAAGCAAACGCTCCAGCGGCTTGGTCGAAAAACGACGATCGCGTTTGCTCGGACGCCCGAGGTGAGTTAGAACCACGATTTTTGCGCCGCGCTTTTTGAGCTCCTTCAACAACGGAAGCGAGCGCTCGATTTTAAGCGACGCGTCGCGTTCCATCGAACCGTTCGCAGGGACGCCTGTGTCCCGAAGCGCCGCATGGCGCGTAGGGACGCCTGTGTCCCGAAGCGCCGCATGGCGCGTAGGGACATTCCAGTCGACGCGCACCAAAACGACTCGTCCTCGCAACGGTTTTTTTGATGAAAGCGCGCGTAAGGAAATCTTCATTTCATGTTTCGTGCCACCTCCAACGCCATCTCGGCCAATCGATGCGAATAGCCCCATTCGTTATCATACCAAGCGATGAC
The DNA here is from genome assembly GCA_038061235.1 of Patescibacteria group bacterium. GTDB lineage: Bacteria > Patescibacteriota > Patescibacteriia > 2-12-FULL-60-25 > 2-12-FULL-60-25 > RHKK01. The sequence continues at coordinate 79,479 of JBBTZS010000006.1, forward strand.
CTTTACGAGATCGCCGTCCACGACCTTCGTGAGCGGCAAATCTACGATCGCCGAAGCGCTGGAGCCGATGAAATCGCTTGAGACGAGCTCTTTGTCCGTAACTTCGACAACGCCTTTCCAGAGAGGATTCATCGAGGCTTTGCGCAGGGCGTCGTTTACCTGCTCGACGGTCACGCGCTTCTTCAAGACAAACGTGAAGTCGGACAACGACATGACGGGAACCGGAACGCGGATCGACATCCCATCGAACAGTCCTTTGAGCTCCGGGATCGTTTCGGTCGTGGCGATGGCCGCGCCGGTCGTGGTCGGGATGATGTTTTCTGCGGCGGAACGGGCTCGGCGCAAGTCTTTGTGGGGTCCGTCGACGAGAACCTGGTCTGCGGTATAGGCGTGAATGGTCGTCATCATGGCTTTGCGGATGCCGAAGGCGTTGTTCAGGATCGCCGCGACCGGCGCGATGCAATTGGTCGTGCAGCTCGCGTTATTGATCACCTGCGCTTTTTTCCCCGCGCCTTTTTCGTTCACGCCGATGACATGCGTCGGCACGCCGCCACCCTTGGCCGGCGCCGAAATAATGACGCGCTTTGCGCCCGCCTCCACGTGCTGCGACGCGCCTTCGAGATCGGTGAATCGCCCGGTACATTCGAGAACGATATCGATGCCGAGCTTTTTCCACGGCAATTGTTTCGGGTCTTTTTCGGAAAAGACCTTGATCCGTTTTCCGGCGACGACCAGCTCGTCTTCGTCCGATGAAACCGACTTGTCCCAGGTACGATACGAGGAATCGTATTTAAGTAGATGCGCCAGCGTCTTTGGATCCGTGAGATCATTCACGGCGACGACGTTGAATCCGACTTTACCGAATCCGGCTTTGAATACGTTTCGACCGATGCGGCCGAACCCGTTGATGGCAATCTTGGGCATATTTGGAGTCATTGTATCACAGGAAAAACAGAGAGCAGAGAGCAAAGAGCAGCTCCTGATAGAAACTGCTCTTTGCTCTCTGTTCTTTTTTACTACTCCCTGTTCTCTGCTTACTGCTCTTTGCTCTCTTTCTTCCTCTTATCCTGTCGGAAAAAGTAGAGGCCGAGCGCGAGAAAGGCGAGCGCAAGCAGCAGCCACAATCCAAAGCCGCGCAGCCAATCGATCCACGTCATACCGTCGGACGACGTCTCGCCGTTCTCCAGGATGCCGTCCGGCCATCCGGAAGTCGCCATGCCGTTTTCAAACGATGTGCCAAGCACGCGCGCCTCGCCTTTGGTCGCGTCGTTCTCCGCGAGCTCGATGCTTGTCGAAGAGGAATCATCGGCTGCCGCTTGCTCGGGCTCGGGTTCCGGCGACGGTTCCGGTTCCGGTCCCGGTTCCGACGTGGACGCGGGCGGAAGCTCGGAACGCTTTGGATCGAGCGGATACGCATCCTGTTTGTCTCCGATGCCGTCGGTGTCGGTGTCGTATTTTTTTGGGTTCGTTCCGACGTTCTCCTCCTCGAAATCGTAGAGCCCGTCGTTGTCGTCGTCGGAGTCCGTGGAATCGTCCTGCCCGTCGCCGTCGGTGTCCCGCGAACGCGACGGGTCGGTGGGATGCGAATCCTCGCCGTCGGGTACGCCGTCGTTGTCGTCGTCCGGGTCTTCACGATCGCCGATGCCGTCGCCGTCCGAGTCGCGGTCGATGAAGATCGTGAGGTCGGCCGTATCGCCGACTTCCCCGCCCTCGCCTTTCGTATCGACGCGGATCGTCGTCTCTCCGTATTCCGACGGTCGCCAGTTCACCCAAACCTCTTCCGCGCGACCGGCCTGCTTGTACGAAATAGGCTTGTTTCCGATCAGCGCGTCGTTCGCGTAAAATAGAACGCTCCCCTCCGCATCACGATCACATTCCGGTTGTACCGTCACGTAAATGCGCGCCGACTGATTCAGAAACGGCGCCGAAGGCACGACGCTGATATCCTGCGAACGGATCGACAGGACGCAGTCGGCCCCTTGCGCATGAGCCGGAATCGTAAAGAACAAAAAACAGTAAATAAAGAGCAGAGAGCAAAGAGCAGTTTTTATCGGGTACTGCTCTTTGCTCTTTGTTCTCTGCTCTTTGCTCTCTACTTGTTGCATATACGCATAGGATAGATCAAAAGAAAAAGCCCCGCCACGGCGAGACTTTTTTCCCATACGTTTAGCATGCCTGTCCCGTCGGCGCCTCCATCTGCATGCGGACGAATCGGATAACGGCGATCTTTTCGCCGATCGTTCCCGAGAGTTCCGCGATGAGCCGCTCGATCGTCTTGTCTTCGTCCTTGATGAAGGACTGCTTCGTAAGACACGTATCGGTATACCACTTGTTCAACTTCCCTTCCACGATCTTCGCCTTGATCTCCTCGGACTTGTTGTCGCCCGCCATCTCAGCCTCGAATTCCGCTTTCTTCTTCTCGACGTCTTCGGCCGGAATAAGCTCCGGACTGACGAATTGCGGATCCATGGCGGCCACTTGAAGCGCGAGATCGTTTGCGAGCTGCTTGAAGACGTCGTTACGCGCGACGAAATCCGTTTCGCAGGCGAGCTCCACGATCGCGGCGAGCTTGCCGTTGTGGTGAAGATACGTCGCAAGCAACCCTTCGGAAGCGATGCGTTCCGCCGCCTTCTTTGCCGCCTTGATCGCACCCTTCTTCTTCAGGATTTCGATCGCTTCCTCCATGTCGCCATTCGCCTCTTCCAGCGCCTTTTTGCAATCAACGATGCCGGCGGACGTGCGGCGGCGAAGTTCCATCACGAGTGTGTTGTCGATAGCCATAACGTAATAGTTGATCAAAGGAGCAAACCCTTCATGCGTTAGTTATTCTTGAGTTCCGCGAACTTGTGTGCCTGCTGGCTCATGAGCGCGCCGCCGAGCTTGGCGCGGCCGGCCTCCCATTCGCTCTTCCCTTCGTTCATCGACCGGGCGACGAGATTCGCGATCATATCGATCGCGCGCACCGCGTCGTCGTTGGCCGGGATCGGGAAATCGATGTCGCTCGGATCGACGTTGGAGTCGCACACCGCGATGACTTTCACGCCGCGCTTCACGGCTTCCGAAAGCGCGGTTTTGTCCTTCTTGACGTCGAGGATAAAGATCGCGTCCGGAATGCGGGTGAGATCCTGCATGCCGCCGACTTTGTCTTCCAGGAGCTTGATCTGCTCGCCGATCTTGAGCTGCTCGAACTTGGTGTACTTCCCAAGCTCGCCCTTTTCGTGCTTGCGTTTCAAATCCTTGTACTTGCGTACTTGCGACGCGATCGAGGCAAAGTTGGTCAGCGTTCCTCCGAGCCAGCGCTTGTTCACGTACGGCATCTTGCAGGACTCGGCCGCCTTTTGGACGATATCCGCCGCCTGTTTCTTGGTGCCGACGAAGAGAATCACGCCGCCGCGCAAGGCGACTTTTTTGGCAAAACCCATGGCTTCTTCCAAGGCCTTCTGCGTCTCCTCAAGATTGATGATGTGGATGCCCTGACGGGAACCGAAAATGAACTTGCGCATTTTCGGGTGCCACTTGGAGGTTTGGTGACCAAAGTGGACGCCCGCCTGGAGCATGTCTGTGAGTTGGGGCATTTTTGACATAGCATTCCTTTTTTATACGGCTTTTTCCGGACTCCGGCCCTCCGTTGGTCCGCAGACCGGCGGGAGGGAAAGGAAGGAGATCCGTTTTGAGGGAAAAAGCTCGGGTTAATTAGTGGCGAGATATTAGCCAAGAACCCGAATTTCGTCAAACCTCAATCCTTGAAAATGAAAGAGCCGCCCGTCTCCGACCGAAGTCGAAGAGGGCGGCGAGACGATTCAGGGCAGGCCTTCGACGTGAAGCGCGGCGCGGTCGGCCGCGTCGACGATCATGTTCCCGTTCGCGTCGTACGCGTCCGGAAACGTGACAACCGGAACCGCGGGCGCGCCTAGGTACGTCGCCGTGTGCATGCCGGGGCACGTCACGCGCGTGCAGCGACTCGTCATGGTTCCCGTGTCGAAGGGGAACCATTCGAGCTGGCGTCCGGATGCGAGATCCGGATGCGTGAACGCGCACTCGACGGTGTCCGCGTCCACCATGCGGGGGCCACCAACGCACGACGTGAAGAACCAACCGCGCTCCTGGCGACCAAACGGAGGCAGCTCGTTCCAGATGAGCCGGATCGCGATTCCCGTCATGGGAACCGCCCCGTCCATCCGGATGAGAAGCGGGCACGGGAGATCGCCTCCCGAGCAGTCCTGGTCGATGCCGTCGCCGCAAATCTCGACGACCGGCACGCAGGCGTCGGTGCCCGCATCGGTACCCGCATCACGACCGGCATCGAAGCCGCCGTCCATGGAAGGCGGACCGCCGTCGTGACCGGCATCGAGGCCGGAGTCTTCCGAACCGGAGTCCGAGAGATCGCCGTCGGGCATTTCGCCCGCGTCGAAGCCGGAGTCGATCTCGGCGTCACCGGCGTCGCCGGGATGGACGAAGGCGTCCGCGCTCGCGTCGGCCGACACGAGTCGGCAGCGACCGGTGTCGTCGCCGACCTCGTCGGGAACGCATCCGAGCGCGGAGCGGTTGAGCGTGCAGCCGGCGAACGCGAGGTTCGCGATGACGATAAGCGCGGTCGCGAGGGCCACGCGGAACTTCTGAATGAACGAACATGCGTGCGCCATGGCGCCTCCAAAATTCATATCCGAGCCCCGTGCTCGAATAGTCTGACCATACAGTCAGGACATGACTTTATACAATAAAATAAGGGTTTTGTCAATGGAACTAGCTTTGAAAGCCCGTCCCGACACCCCCCTGATTTTTTGGCTTTGGTAAGCGCATTCTTGGCTGCAACCCAAGGTCTTTTCGCAATTCCTCCCTAAGACCTCGAACAGTCCGCTCGGCTTCCGGCTCCCCCTTGGACTCCTCCGCAAGTCGCGCCGTCGTCGTCGTTTGCTCCACCTTATTCGCCCTCCCTATGGCCCCGCGCATGCGATCAAGTATGCCGGAGCCTTCCGTTGCTTCTTCTGCATCGGCATCTGCACGGCGCTCTCGTGCAAGCATTTTCATCCTCGCCTTCAGCTCCTCGGGCGTAAAACGCGGGCCTTCGAGCGCTTGTTGCGCTTCTCGTGACGCCTTCAACACCATCGCGCTCGCGCTCTTTGCTTTTTGCGCCACATCAACGTCTTGAAGCGCGGCGACGACTTTTTTGTATTTGAGTTGTGACCACCCTTTTCCGTCGCCGGACATGGCTTTGGCGATTTCACGCGTGTCGACATCACCCGCGCCTCGCTTTATCAGAGCGGCTTTCAATTTCTCATCACCCACTTTTTCCAATCGCCGCTCGATGCGCTTGGCGTCATGTCCGCGAAAAATCATCCGTCCGACGGACGAACCGATCTCCTTTCCCGACGCGCGCATGGGCATGGGGGTAGTTTACATTAATCCTCGTCTTCCTCGTTCCCCTTCTTGCCCGATTTCACCGCCAGGATCACGCCTTCAATATCCCCGTCGAGAATATTCGGGATGTTGTGCCACGATTTCTTGATGCGATGGTCGGTGATGCGGTCTTGCGGATAGTTGTATGTGCGGATTTTTTCCGAGCGTCCGCCGTGGCCGATTTGCGCGCGGCGCTCCGCGTCGAGCTGCGAGCGTTTTTTTTCTTCGTCCGCTTCCCAGATACGCGCACGGAGAATCGCCATGGCGCGCTCCCTGTTCTGCAATTGCGAGCGCTCGTCCTGACACGACACGACGATATTCGTCGGGATATGCGTGATGCGCACGGCGGACTTGGTCGTGTTTACGGACTGTCCGCCCTTGCCGCCGGCGCAAAACGTGTCGATGCGCAGATCTTTCGCGTCGATCACGACTTCCGTCTCTTCGAGTTCCGGAAGGACGGCGACCGTAGCGGTCGACGTGTGGATGCGTCCCTGCTTTTCCGTTTCCGGCACGCGTTGGACGCGGTGGACGCCCATCTCGTATTTGAGCCAGCCATACGCGCCGGCGCCCTTGATCGACACGACCGCTTCCTTGTATCCGCCCATTTCGTTCAAGGACTCGGAAAGGAGGCCGGTTTTCCATGTGCGACGCTCCGCAAAGCGGATGTACATGCGCAGAAGATCGCCGGCGAACGATGCCGCCTCGTCGCCGCCGGCGCCGGCGCGGATTTCCACGATCACATCATTCCGGTCATGCGGATCCGGCGGCGTGAGCATGATCTCAAATAGCTCCGTCGCTTTTTCCAGTTCCGGCTGCAGTCGCTCGAGCTCGGATGTGCCCATCTCCTTCATCTCCTCACTATCGGAGGCGACGGCTTCCTTTGCGTCCCTCACGGCTCGGTCGGCGTCGAGCAGCGTTTGTGCGGTTTCCGCCTTGTTCTTCGCATGCGTAAACGCGATGGACGCCTCTTTCAATTTTTTCTGATCGCCAAGCACGGCCGGATCGGACAACACCGCTTCGGCTTTTGCAAGTTCTTTTATGGCGAATTTCGCCTGTTCGATGAGATTCATATCTGGTTTCGGAACAACGAAAACCGGCTCGACGGGCATTGTACCCGTTGGAAGCCGGTTTCGATAAAGCTAAGCCTCGACCAGGGTCTTTTTCGAGGACTTCTTTTTGTCCTTCTTGGCGGCACGCTTGGCGGCCTTTTCCTTTTTGCTCGTGGCGGTCGCGCCTTTTTCCATCGCCTTCGTCTTCAAGTTCTTGAAGCGGTCGACGCGGCCGGCCGTGTCCACAAGGTTCTGCTTGCCCGTGTAAAACGGATGGCATTTGAAACACAACTCAACCTTGATTTCCGGCTGGGTTGAGCCTGTCGTAACCTCGTAGCCGCAAGAAAGACAGCTAATCTTGGCGTCGGTCGTATATTTCGGGTGAGTGTCGGCCTTCATATGGATGGCGGGAAGATTAGCAAAAAGCCCTATTTTTGGCAAGCCTAGACGATTAACCTCCTCACCACCCACCAATACGCCTTCAGGATCGGATTACCGACGTACGTGACGATAGGACTTTGGACGGCCGCTTCCTGGAATTCGATCGATGCGACGACGAGGCGGAGCAGTTCCCGATCCCCTATCGTACGCGAGGCGCGGATCGAGCGGCGGCGCTTGCCGATCCACTTCCAGAAGTCGCGCGAGAGCAGATCGCCGTACACCTTGCGCTTCATGTCCCACCAGCCACCACGCCCTGTACCATACGGTGCAGGGCCACGTATCGAAAGGAGCGCGGTCGCGAGATCCGTGCCGATCAAGGCCGGAAGGACGAGCAGCAACGTCCACCATCGATAATAGCTGAAGACGAGCACGTAGCGGTTGCGTTCCATCCAATAGAAATTGATTTTCGCTTTCGCGAACTCGTACCAATGCCACACGACGGACTTCGGTTCGAGCACGATCTTGAAACCGCGCGAACGAAGTCCGAGCGAAAGATCCGTGTCTTCGTGATAGGAAAAAAGCTTCTCGTCGAAGAGATTCCCTTCGATGGCGGAAACGCGGACGAGAACCGCTGCGCCCGACGCGTACCCGATCTCGTCACTGGTAACCGGTAATTGATAACTGGTAACTGGTTCACGGTAGCCGGTCGAATAGCCGTGGCCGAGAAAGTGAAACGCGTTTCCGGCGGAGTTGATGCGATCGCGGTCCTGACCGAGCAGGAGAAGCGATTGCACGGCGCCGATCTTTGAATCCGACTCGGCTCGCTCGACCGCACGGACGAGATAATCCGGATCGACTTCCGTGTCTTCGTTCGTGAGATGGACGTACTCGCAACCGAGTTCTTTCGCTTTTTCAAAGCCGAGGTTGTTGTTGCCGGAGAATCCGATTTCTTCGTCACGAAAAATATACGTGATACGCGGAAGCGTGGCGCCGGACTTCGGCATCCACGTCCGTTCAAACCATTCTTTGACGGACGGGCGACTTCCCTTCGACTCGACGCAAATCAATTCGAGACGATCCTTCGGATAAGACAGCTTCTCGAACGAGCGCATGGCACGCTCGATATCCTCCTCCCAATTTTTTGTGGGGAAGGTGAGATAGATGATGGCGACCTTGGGCTGCATAGAAGCTAGAAGCTAGAAGACAGAAGACAGAAGCTCGCGCCATGCCTCAAAAAATATCTTCGGTGCCATAATGAGCAGATGTGCGCTTCGGAGCAGCTCAAATCCGATACTCCGCAGTTTGTCGCCAAAGCTCGTCCCTTTCCAGTGGCGACGATAGACGCGCCATTGATTGACGTAGGACGACTTGCGTAGGATGACGGGCCGCTTCGCATGGCTCGATCCCGCCTTCACGCCGCGCGCATGCCACGCGATCGCTTCCGGCTCGAACCACGACACGAAGCCGGCATTGCGAAGTCGTAACGCAAGATCAACGTCCTCTTTATACATGAACCACTTCGGACCAAAGAGTCCGCCCGCTTTTTCGACCGCGGATCGACGATAGAGCCCGATCGCTCCCGATACTCCGAATACTTCTTCCGAATACATCTGGCTTCTGACATTTGACATCTGACATCCCGCGAAGCGGTCCACAATTTGCGCGAGACATTTGTATTCGAGTCCGGTCGTGTCGATGGTGACGCCGTCCGATCGAAGGACAAGTCCGGTGATACTTCCAATCTTGGGATCGGACTCGATGCGACGCATGACGCGCTCGAGATACTCCGGCGCGAGCGTCGCGTCGTCGTTCAGCAGCATGACGAACGGCGCTTCATGCGAAAGAAACATCGCCTGATGACCGCCGGCGAATCCCGTATTCGTTTCGTTCACGATGAACGTATGACGCAATCCGGACGAGACGACCTGTGCGCGCGACAACTCCGCCTCATCGCGGTTTTCCGAATTATCGAGAAACCACATCTCGAACTCTTGAAACGTTTGCGCCTTCAGCGACTCCAACAGCGGCGCGAGATGCTTCGAGCTATGATGCGTGATGACTTGGATCGCGAGTTTCATAGCCACTTCCAAAAATAGCTCACCATGCTCGTCAGGAATTGTTTGCGTTTCCACCACCGGCCTCGTTGCGCGAAACTTTTGCCGACAAGGTCATGTGCGACAATGGACGGAACATATCGCACGCTCATTCCCTTCTCTTTCACGCGACGGCAATAATCGACTTCCTCGAACCAGATGAAATATCGTTCGTCGAGCAAGCCGACCGTTTCGAGCGCGGATCGGTTGATGGCGAAATACGAGCCGCGGACGGTATCCACGTCTTGCTCCCGCTCGAGATCGAGATCGTTTCCCATGTAGCGATCCATCGTCTTCGGAAAAAGGCGTTTCAGCTTGAGCGTCACGACGAGCTGGTCTTTCCATGTCGGAAAACGGCGCAGGTGATGCATTGACTGACCGTCACGGCCAACGAGCTTCGCGCCAAGCACGGCGACGTTCGGATATGTGTCGAGAGAGTCGACCGTTTTTGCGAGCGCGTCCGGCTCGACGCGCATGTCGGGATTGAGCAGCAAAATATGAGGAGCCCCCACCTCCCCATCCCCTCCTCCGGGAGGAGGGGTAAGGGGTGGTGACAGCGCTTCCCTGATCCCTTGATTACACGCCGCCGCGAATCCGCGATTCTCCCGGTTCGCGATCACGCCCACGTCGGGAAACGCCTCGCGCACCGCTTCGACCGTGCCGTCATCCGATGCGTTATCGACGAGAATCACGTCGAGCGCCGGCATAGGGCGGGATGCGAATACGGAGCGAAGGTTCTCCAAAACAGCGTCTTTCACGTTCCAGCTGACGATAATGACGGCGAGATCTTTTTGGCTGTCGGAAGCCATATTTCGAGAATGAGCCTACCACGGGAAGGTCGTATTGCAATACGCCCTCCCGTCATAGAGAATACGCGCCATATGCGACTGTTGGTCACGGGCGGAGCGGGATTTATCGGGTCGAATTTCATTCGATACCGGCTTGCAAATCACCCGAGCGACGTGATCGTGGATCTGGACGCCCTCACCTACGCCGGTAATCCGGAAAATATCCGCGGACTTGATCCGGACCGACACCTCTTCATCCACGGAAACATTTGCGATGCGGATGTCGTCCATCGCGCCATGGAAGGCGTGGACGTGGTCGTGCATTTCGCGGCCGAGTCGCATGTGGATCGCTCCATCAAAGGGAGCCGCGTGTTTCTGGAGACGAATGCGCTTGGCACGCAAACGCTTTTGGAAGAAGCGGCGCGGCGCGAAGGTCAGATCAAACGCTTCCATCACGTCTCGACGGATGAGGTGTTCGGCGCGCTCGCGCTCAATTCGAGAAAACGGTTTAACGAAAGCACGCCGTATGATCCGCGCAGTCCGTACTCGGCGTCGAAGGCCGCGAGCGACCATCTCGTACGCGCGTACCATCACACGCATCACGTGCCGATCACGATTTCGAGTTGTTCGAACAATTACGGACCGTATCACTTTCCGGAAAAACTCATCCCGCTCATGATCGTAAATGCGCTACGCGATCTCCCGCTCCCCGTCTACGGCGACGGGAAATTCGTCCGCGACTGGATCCACGTGGAAGATCATTGCCGCGGCATCGAAGCCGTGTTGATGAAAGGGAAGATCGGCGAGACGTATTGCCTCGGCGGAAATGCGGAGCGGGCGAACATCGACGTCGTAAAGATGATTTTGCGTGAGCTCGGCAAACCGGAGACGCTGATCCATTTCGTGAAAGATCGAAAAGGACATGATCGCCGCTACGCGATTGATTCGACCAAAGCGAAAAACGAACTCGGTTGGGAACCGATGCGCACGTTTGAAGACGGGCTCAAAGAAACGATCGAATGGTTCAAAAAAAACGAAACGTGGTGGAAGCCGTTGCTG
>JBBTZS010000007.1:0-22116 GCA_038061235.1 Patescibacteria group bacterium
ATCTCCACCTTGGCAAGGTGGCATAATAGCCGCTATACGATACCCGCCTACGCTCTACTGAGCTTCGGCGGGCAGGCCCGCCTGTCGAAGGCATGGCCCGCCTTGCTCAGCGTTTGCGGGGCATACGTTAACAATCTTCGATCAAGCTGACAAGTCTGCCGTACTCGCCACAGATCTATGCTAGGATCGCGGCATGAAAACGATCTATCTCGTCCGGCACGGGCACGTGGACAATCCGCGGGACATCTTCTATGACGGCGATTTTCCGCTCTCCGAACTCGGCGCGCGACAAATGCTCCGCGTCGCCCAAGACATGCGGCGCAACGGCGTAAAACCGAAGCGTGTCCTTTCTTCCCCGTATTTGCGCACGCGCGAATCGGCGCAGATTCTCTCGAGCGTTATGGGATCGGAAGTCGAATACGACGACCGCCTCGTCGAGTGGCAAGTCGGCGAGTGGTTCGGAAAAGATTTGAACGCGTTCCGCGCGCACGTCGGGTATGACCGAAAACCGTTCAAGCCAAATACGGAAGGGATCGAGAGTTTCGATTCGATGGCGGAACGCATCGCAAGCGTCGTGCGCGAACTCGTCGACGAGCTGGCGGACGGTGAATCGGCCCTCGTCGTCGGCCACCGAGAACCGAGCGTGTCGGGCATCCTGCGACTGCGAGGCGCGACTGATTGGAAGGATATTCCGTTACTCGATTTGCCGCGCGGCGCGGCGTGGAAACTCGATTTCGACTCGAACGGAACGCTTCTCGAAGCGGGTAAAGCGTATGACCATAGCAATCCGAATGACCCAAGGGCTCTGCGCTGAGCCTCTGATAAGGTCTTGCGCTTCGAGCCGCTTTTGGGTATCGTATCGCCGCTAAGCATAGAGAAGAATGGGCGTGTAGCTCAGTTGGTTAGAGCATTACACTGATAATGTAAAGGTCCCTGGTTCGAGTCCAGGCACGCCCACCATGCAAAACCCCCGGCGCATGCCGGGGGTTTTGCTTTTGACGTTTAGCGTCCTTGGGCCCCGGGTCCTTGGGTATCGGAGGGATTCGTCGGAGCGCTTGGCTGCGTCGGAGCGGGGGTGGAAAGTGGTTGGTTCATAGAGATTGGACGACGAGCATTGGTACCTCCCAACCCCATTATTGTTACGATCATCCCCCGCTATCCGGACGCTTCATCGTACGCGGCGGTCAAATTGGTGGTCATCTTGCCGCTTTCTTCGTCGACCTCGCTCATAACGCTGATGGAAATCTTCATGCCCACCTTCTCGTATTGCCGGACCGTCACGCCAAGCGTCATCTCGCTCTCGAGTTCGAACCCTCCACGCTTCAACTGTTCGTCATACCAACCGAGGACCTCGTTGCCGTCCGATTCGATGACCTGCACAAACGAGCCGCTCTTCCCCTTGTTTTGAATCGACGCGGTTATCACGGTTCCCGAGGGATACCTCGGCAACGCCTCGGAAAAACCGCTCGGCAACTTGACGTCCGTACCCCACGAGGCGACATCGCCCGTCTTCGGATCCCCCACGGTAAACCCATTGTCCCCGTCGATGTCCACGTCGCCGCCGGAGACTGCTTCAATCGCCCGTTCTGCCACTGCCTCCCCGATCTTCTGCTCGACGCGGGCAAACGGGTTGCATCCCGCCCCGAACAAAGCCAACCCCGCCACAACGGCCAACCCACGCACGAAAGTGATCTTGTTCATATTGTTATATTAATGGTTAATGGTTAATGGTTAAAGGTTTTTCTACCCAAACAACTCCTGCTTGAGACGTTTGCGCGTGTCAATGCCCCGCTCTTCCAGCATCCGACGGATCCCGTCCATAAATGCCTTCGGACCGCACATGAAGAAGACGGCGTTTTTAAGCGACGAAACGTGACGGTCGAGCATGGCGCCGTCGATCCGTCCGGTTTCCCCCGGCCAATCGCTCGGCGCGCCTCGCGTGAGCGTGCATACGGACGTAAACCAATCCGCGCGCTCGGCCAACGCATCGAGATCTTCAAAATATGCGGCGTCTTCAATCGTCTTATTCGAATAAAACAATGTCACTGCTCTTTGTTCTTTGCTCTTTGCCAACTGCCTAATCATGCTTCGAAGCGGTGTAATGCCGATCCCTGCGGCAAACATCACGAGCGGCTCGTCGCCGGAGGGTGTGACGAACACGCCAAACGGGCCTTGGATTGAAACCGCGTCGTCCGGCATGAGCTTGGACGCGCGCTTGGTGAAATCCCCTTCCAACTTGATTCCGAGCTTGAGCCTCTTGGACGACTCTTCCGGCGCGGACGCGATCGAATAAGCGGCTCTCGCCCATGGCGTACCGTCTTTCTCAAGCAGATGCAGATACACCCATTGCCCGGCTTGAAACTCGATCATGTCCGCGGGATCCTGCGGTTCGATCTCCAACGAAAAAATCTCCGCGGTTTCCCAGACAATTTCCGTAACGCGGAATGGCCGCATTTTTAAAACGGGGTTTTCAGACATATCGTTAACAGTGTTCCCTTTTTTTAGACCAACATGCCGATGATGAGAATGGCTACGATATTCAGAATTTTGATCATCGGGTTGATGGCCGGACCGGCCGTGTCCTTATACGGATCGCCGACCGTGTCTCCGGTAACCGCCGCCTGATGAGCGAAGGAATTCTTCCCTCCAAAGTGTCCGTCTTCGATGTACTTCTTGGCATTGTCCCAGGCACCGCCGCCGGTCGTCATAGAGATGCCAAGGAAGAGACCCGTCACGATAGACCCGACGAGCAAGCCGCCGAGCGCGACCGGACCGAGGATGAACCCTACGACGATCGGCGCAAGCACGGGAAGCAACGCGGGCACGACCATCTGTTTTAACGCGCCCTGCGTCACGACGTCCACACACTTTGCATAGTCGGGCTTGGCCGTACCCTCCATGATTCCCGCGATCGTCTTGAATTGACGACGAACTTCTTCAACGACCTTGCCGGCCGTCTGACCCACGGCCTGCATGGCGAATGAGGCAAAAAGATAGGGCAGCAAACCGCCGATAAACAAGCCGGCGAGCAGTTTTGGATCTTCCAACGTAAAGACAAGTTGCTTACCAAGACCGGCGATTTCCGCCGTGTAGGAAGAAAACAGCACAAGCGCGGCCAAACCGGCCGAACCGATGGCGTAGCCCTTGGTCACGGCCTTCGTGGTGTTGCCGACCGCGTCGAGCGAATCGGTCACTTTGCGCACGCTTTCATCCAATCCGGCCATTTCCGCAATGCCACCCGCGTTGTCCGTAATCGGACCGAAGGCATCGATCGTTACGATGATGCCGGCAAGCGAGAGCATACTCATCGCGGCGACCGCGACCCCGTACAAACCGACCAACGAATATGCGCCCAGCGTAGCCGCCACGATCACGAGCACCGGAGCGGCGGTGGATTGCATCGAAACTGCAAGACCCGCAATCACGTTTGTACCGTGCCCCGTTTCCGAAGCGGCGGCGATCGTCTTCACCGGAGCAAAAGATTTTGAGGTGTAGTAATCCGTAATAACCACGAGTAAACCCGTCACGACAAGACCGATGAGCGCAGCCAGATACACCTTCATCGCATCCAGCGAGGTACCGGCGAACAATTTGGTCGTCACCGGGTAGAATAAAATGGCGGAGATCACGCCGGCCGCGATCAAGCCCTTGTACAAACCGCCCATGATGTTGACGCTGCCCTTGGACAGCTTAATGAACGCAATGCCGATAATCGAAGCGATGATGGACACGCCGCCAAGCGCGAGCGGATAGATAAGCGCGACCTGCAAACCGCCGAGTGAAAGCGAACCGAGCACCATGGCGGCGACGGCCGTGACGGCATAGGTTTCGAACAAGTCGGCCGCCATACCGGCACAATCGCCGACGTTATCGCCCACGTTGTCCGCAATCACGGCCGGGTTGCGCGGATCGTCTTCCGGAATACCCTGCTCGACTTTACCGACCATGTCGGCGCCGACATCGGCTGCTTTGGTAAAGATGCCGCCCCCCAAACGGGCGAACACGGAAATAAGCGAGGCACCGAATGACAAACCGATCAGCGACTTCAGATCATGTGTGATGCCATAAAAACCCGCAACGCCGAGCAAACCAAGACCGACCACCATAAGACCGGTAACCGCGCCGCCCTTCACGGCGACGTCCATGGCTTCGTTTAATCCCTTTTTACCGGCTTCCGCCGTGCGCACGTTCGCGCGAACGGATACATACATACCAATATACCCCGCGAGCGCGGAAAGAGCGGCTCCCACCGCAAAACCCGCCGCAACCATCCAACCGAGCGTTGGAGCGATGCCGATCAGTATGAAAACAATGAGACCGATCACAAGCACCGTTCGATATTGACGATTCAAGAACGCCATCGCCCCTTCTTGAATGGCTTGAGCGATCGCCTTCATCTTTTCATCGCCCTCCGGAAGCGAGAGAACGCGCTCGGCTAGATAGACGGCATAGAAAATGGCTAAAATAGCAGCGCCTAGAATGTATGGAAGGAGATTTTGCATAGATAAAATAAGGATGATTCGGGGCTTATCCTATGGAAATAGGGCTAAGATGTCAACCGAGGATGCCTAAATAAACAGCCCCTGCACGTCCTCCCACGTCAGCTCTTCCAGCGCTTCCGGCGTCTCTTGGATCAGCGCATCGAACAATTTTTTCTTGCGTTCCTGTAACTCCATCACCTTCTCTTCGACCGTGCCCTTGGTGACGAGCTTGTAGACGTTCACGGTTTGCGTTTGACCGATGCGATGCGCGCGGTCCATGGCCTGCGCCTCGACCATCGGATTCCACCACGGGTCGAAGAGAATCACGGTATCGGCCTCGGTCAACGTAAGACCCGTTCCTCCGGCGCGCAAAGACAAAAGAAAAACCGTGATCTTTGGATCGCTTGCAAATCGCTTGACCTGCGCCTGGCGATCTTTTGTTTTCCCTTCGATCGTCACATGCTCAATGCCGTAAAGATCGAGCGCTTCTCGCAAGATATCAAGCATGCCCGTGAACTGGCTGAACAGTAACACTTTCTTGCCGCCTTCATGGGCTTGTCGAACAAGCTCGAGCGCAAGCCCCATTTTTCCGGATAATTCTTCTACGCGAGGCAGACGCGGATCGGCAAGCGCCGGGTGGTCGCAAATACGACGCAATTTCATGAGCGCGGTGAGAATCTCGATACGCGCGCGCTTGAACCCTTTCTCCGCCACCGCTTTCTCGACTTCGGTACGCACTTCTTCGAGCGTACGCGCGTAGACGACCAGCTGCTCGGCCGTGAGCGCGGCATGACTCACCTGCTCCACCTTGGGCGGAAGATCAAACAACAAATTCGCCTTCGTGCGACGCAACATGAACGGCTTCACCTTATGTCGCAGCCGCTCAAGCGCTTGCATGTCCTGCCGATCGCGAATCGGCCGCTCGAATCGCAAACGAAACTCTTTCATCGAGCCGAGAAAATCCGGCATGAGGAAATCAAAAATCGACCAGAGCTCGTGGACGCCGTTCTCAAGCGGGGTGCCGGTGAGCGCGACGCGAAACTCGGACGGAATCAGCTTGCACGCCTTCGCCGTGGCGGTGGCGGAGTTCTTGACGTATTGCGCTTCGTCGAGTGCGCAGGTTCGGAACGGTTTTGCGCGCGCCACGTACTGCCGGATATCGCGCTGAAGCGACGGGTAGGTCGTAATCACGACATCGTAGCCCTCGCTCCTCTTGATTTGCGCCTCGCGTTCTTCGGCCAGGCCGTCGATCACGAGCGTCTTCAACCACGGCACATAGCGCCGGGCCTCTTCTTCCCATGTCAAGGCCAGCGTCTTCGGACATACGACGAGATCCGGCGCGTCTCCCGGCTTCCGCGTCACGGCGATAAAGGACAGAACTTCGAGCGTTTTTCCAAGACCCATTTCATCCGCAAGAATGCCGCCAAATCCGTATTTGCGCAGAAAGAGCAGCCACGAAACGCCGTCTTTTTGATACGGGCGCAGGACCCGGTCTAGGGCGGGCGGAAACGTGAGCGGCTCGATCGGTTTGCCGGATTTCATTTCGCGCAAGAACGTCTCAAACCCCTTGTCCATGGCCTCGAGACGCGCCGCTTTCGCCCGCTCGAGCATGCCGACGAATTCCGGCGCGAACAATAGCTGCGCGGAAAAACTCCCGTCATCGTTACGCTTGGCGTGATGCAAAAGATCCACCATGCGCTCAAGCTCGTCCGTGTTCGCAAGTTCCACGAGTTGCCCGTCTTCCGTTTTGACGAACGGCTTGCCGGATTGTACGGCTTCGATCAACGCATCGGTTTTCACGTCGGCCTGCTCGGCATGCCATGCGATGGAAAAATCGAACCATCCGCCGCGGCCGGCGGTCACACGCATGTCCGGCGCGACGACGAGCGAGCGGACCGTAAGCGATTTCAGCACTTCATCCGGCGCTTCTACCGTGTAGCGATATTCGATTTCCGGAAGCACGTCCTTCGCAAAGTCGTACGCGTCCTCGGCATGGACGCGATACCGATGCGCGTCGTCGATCGGGATCAGCGGATAAGCGCCCGACAAAAACGCGCGCGCCTCGCCCTCGACGGCGTGATCGCGCTCCGGCGCGTGGACACGCCCCGCTTGCTCTATTTCCACATCCTCGCCAAGCAACGGGACCGTGATCGGTCCGTAATCTGCATACGCAGACAATTCAAAGCCGCCCGCCGAATGCGGGGCGATTTTTACGCGAATCGTATCAAGCGGATGCGAAGTGACGCGGCGTCTGGCCGGTGCCGGTTGGGTCATCCGAGCGAGGGTAGCAGAAAAGCGGGCCATTGGCTACTATCGTGAGGTGAGAAGCTAGAAGTTAGAAGTTTGAAGTTAGAAGTTAGCATGAAGATGATTTCATTTCAGCGTTGATCCTGCCTAAATTCTAGCTTCTAGATTCTAACTTCTCCCGAGCCCTATGCCCGTTCCTCCGCCGCCTCACGCGAAAAAAGTGTTTGAAGGCTTTCTCGCAACCGCGTATCAATGGAATCAAAAAATGTTCGACGATTCGGAACGCGTGTTCGAATGCTACATTCGTCCGGATACGGCCACGGTCATCCCCTTTCTCGATCGGAACACGGTTCTCCTCACCAAACAGGACCAACCCGCACGACGGACGTTTTGGGATTTTCCGGGTGGACGCGTCGATCCGGGTGAAACGCTCGAGCAGGGCGCGCGACGCGAACTGCATGAAGAAACCGGGTACCGCCCCGGAGAACTCCTGCTCTGGAAAGAGCAAAAGCACGCGGGACTGATCCGGTTCGAGCAGGGACTCTTTCTCGCCAAGCGATTGGTCCATGACCCGATGCCAAACGTCGAAGCGGACGGCGAACGCATCGAACTCGTGCCGACAAAGTGGAGCGAACTCGTACAACGATGTTTGCGCGGTGACTTGCGACAACCGGACGTCATGCTCGCGGTGATCGCGATGGAATACGAGTCGGAAACCAAGGCGCGACTGGAAACGTTCCTTTCCGACCTTCCGTAGGTTACGATTCGGATATGGGTAAGATGGCGCAAGCGCTCGCGTTTCTTCTTCTCGGAGCCGTGGCGGCCGGAGGAGGGGCCGGGTTTTTTCTTTATCAAGCTAATGTAGATCGAAGCGCGCTCATCGCCAAGGCGCAGGAAGCGCAACGGAACGCCGAAGAAGCGGTTGACTCCGGAAAAGCCGTGACGGACGAGGCGAACCGAAAGCTCGAACAGGCGTCGGAGGAGGTCGCCAAGGCCCGGGCCCGCGTCCGGGTGCTGGAAGAGGAGCGTGAGTGGTTCGCAAAGGCCGATATCCTCGTGCCGCCGCGTGCGACGCAGTATTGGAAAGAATGGTTGAACTACACACACGGATTTACCGTGAAATTGCCGCTCAACATCACTGATGTAAAAAACAATGAGAGCGGATTGGACGCGGGATGGATCACCGTCAAACCGTATATGAACGAAACGGTCGCGCCGGAAACCGCGTATGCGGTAAACGGATGGTTGCTGGTCGGATCGAAAAGCGAAACGTCGTGGGTCTTTCGCGTGCAAACCGCTGGAACGATCGCCTATCTCGTATACGTATATCCGAATCCGCGCCTAAGCGAACAGACGATCATGAACGCGCTTTCAACGCTCACGTTTCGAGATCTCGAATGAACCGGACTCCTCTCCTGCGCTGGTACGAACGAGAGAAGCGCGACCTCCCGTGGCGTCACACCCGCGACCCGTACCGCGTCCTCGTCTCCGAGATCATGTTGCAACAAACGCAGGTCTCGCGCGTCCTGGAATTTTATCGACGCTGGCTAAAACGATTTCCGACGTGGCGCGCGCTTGCTCGCGCGTCGAACAAAGACGTGATCCACGCCTGGGCGGGTCTCGGGTACAATCGTCGCGGTTTGATGCTGCGCGACATCGCGCGACAAGTCGTCGCGCACGGCGTGCCAAAGTCGCGCGACGAGTGGCTCGCGCTCAAGGGTATCGGCCCGTACACCTCTGCCGCACTCGCCTCGTTTTGCCTGCGCGAACCGGCCGTCCCGATCGACACGAATATCCGTCGCGTTTTGGGACGCGTCCTCCTCGGCAAAACGTTTCCGACGCTCGCCGACGATGCGCGCATAGAACGTGAAGCGCTCAAATCGTGGCCCAAAGGCGATCGTGCATGCGATCTCCCGCAAGCGCTGTTCGATCTCGCTAAGGCGATATGCGTAAAATCCCCCGCCTGCGCGGTCTGTCCGCTCAAAGCACAATGCAAAGCCGCGCCGAAATTTCTGTCCGGACGCGTACGCATCCCGAAACGGACGGTAAAAAAACCAAACGAGACAAAGCATCGCGACAAGCCGTTTCCGGACCGGATCTATCGCGGAAGAATCCTTACCGAATTACAAAAAGAGGAAAGCGTTCTTCTTTCAAAGATCGGGCTACGCATCGACCCGACCTACGATCCAAAATATGACGCCGACTGGGTCCGCAACATGATCGAACGTATGATGAAAGACGGTTTGGTGCGGGTGATCGGATCGCGCGCCCGATTGTCGTAGGGACACGGCACGCCGTGCCCCTACGACATCAAACCAAACAACGATATTGCGTTTGCCGTGGTTTGCGCGGCCACATCCTCCAAATCGATTTTGCGCACGGCCGCCGCGTGTTTCGCCACCTCCTCGACATACGCAGGCTCGTTTCGCTTCCCACGGTACGGCGCGGGCGCAAGATATGGCGCGTCTGTCTCCAACAACAGTTTTTCGATGGGGATACGCTCGATCGTGCGATCGATCGCCGCGTCAGGATCCTGTCCTTTTCGCAACGGAAACGTCGCAATCCCGTTGATCCCGATATGGAAGCCGAGATCGAGCAACGGCTTTGCCTCGTTCCACATTCCGGTAAACGAATGCACGACGCCGCGCGGTTTGCGTCCCGCGTTCCACTCTTCCTGCAAAATCTCCGCGAGTCGCGTCAGCGCTTCCCGACAGTGAAACACAAGCGGCAAATCAAGTTCATACGAAGCCCGCAAATGTTCGTGCAGCACTTTTTCTTGCCTTTCCCTCCCCTCCTGATTCCAACTTCTGGCATCTGACATCTGACCTCTAACATTCCCCTGCTCTTCATCAATCCGATACCAATCCAATCCCGTTTCCCCGATCGCCACGCATTTCGGCGATGACGCGGCGATCTCAACAAGCTGCTCTTGCGTCGCAAACTTCTCCGACTTCTCGCCTTCGTTTTCGTCGTGATAGTCACTCGTCACATGCTCCGGATGCAACCCGACCGTAGCCCAAACCCCATTCGTCGCCTCGGCAAAACGCAAACCCGCCGCGCTATTCTTCAAACCCGTCCCGATCGTAATCCCCCAGATATTCTTTGCCTTCATCCTCTCCAAAACCTCCGCACGATCGTTGTCATACGGCGGAAAATGGATGTGGCAATGCGTGTCGATCAAAAACGGGTTCATGACGCAAAGGATGGCATGGGCTAGACGCATCACGCAAATTCAAACATTTTGAAAACCCGCCCCGCGCTCAATCCCGACAGGATGTCGGAAGAACGCGGGACGGGTATCAGGGGAGGCTACATGCGGACGAGGAGCAGACGAGAGTGGCCGTACAGAACGTCGGTGACCCGGCGGCCATCCAGGAGGCGGCCGTGATCGCCCGCGCGCAGCACCGTCACGAACCGGCAGTCGACACCGCGGAGCGCAGACGAGCCGAGAGCGAGGATCCGGTTGTTACGCTGGAGCTCGGGCCGTGCATCGGCGAACTCGACTGTTTCGGTCTCGATGGCGAAACGCTCGCCCTTCTTATCGAAGTAGGCGGCGAGCTCATTCCAGACGTCTTTGATCCGGTGGTTGCGGAACTCGGCGGGGATCTCCGCGACGCGGAAGTCACGCTCGCCCGGCGTCGCGTCGATCGAGATGCAGGAGCTGTGACGCTCCCACTCGCGACCGTCGAAGAGAATCGAGACGCTGCCCTCTCCCGAGAACTTCTCCTCGAGCGCCAAGACTCCCGGGAGCTTGGCGTAGCTCACGTGGAGGCGGTAGATTTGCTCGCGGGGCTTCTCGACTCGGCGCTCGATCAGCGCCTGCACGAACTCGGCGTCGTAGGTGCCATTCGCACACATGTTGACGAGCTCCGCGACCTGACCGACCGATGCCTTCTGCGCCATGTTTCTATCCTCCATGTCCCACTAGGCATTCCCTACTGCGCTCACGAACCAATCGTGCTCACAACGGGCTACCAAAGGGCCTTTTGCTGGCTAAGATAAAAGGAACAATCTAACAATGTATAAAACCATATCTTAAGCTTTTTGTCAATCAAATTATTATCTAACATGAGCCAAAGAGATTTGGCTAAAACAGGCATTTTGCTCTTAACAAATCATCCATGTATATTGAATGCATGTCCTACAAATTCACGGCTTCCATTGTAAAAGAAGGCAAATGGTATGTTGCTCATGCCGTAGAATTTGGCGTGGCAAGCCAAGGCCGCACCATCGAGGAAGCAAAAAAGAACTTACAGGAAGCGGTAGAGCTGTATCTGGAAGACATACCGAAAAAAGAACGCGAGCCCTATAAGCAATCGCCGCTCCTCACCGTACTTGAAGCAACTCCGTAAGGTATGCCGAAAGGTTATTCGGCAAAGTTCGTCATCCGAATATTAACGACCCATTTTGGGTTCGTTTTTATCTCACAACGCGGAAGTCATATTAAACTAAGAAAGCGAAACAAAAACGGACATACAATCACCACGATCGTTCCTGACCACAAAGAGCTTTCACATGGGACGTTGCGCTCTATCCTTAAATTAGCACAGGTCGATTACGAAATTTTTCGAAAGATTGCCGATTAAAGTAAAAATCTCAACACGTTCGTAAACACCGCCTGCGACCAGCGCGCGACGAACGATCCGCTGAACCAGCCCATCAGGGTCGGATCAAGACGATAAAACAAGACGAGATACGTTGTAGAACCGACGAGGACTACGCCGGAAAGGAAACCGAGAATCGCACCGATGATTTTTTGCGCGAGCTTTACAAGCGGCAAATGCGTAATGATGTGAAGCAGGCTGTCCGCAAGACCGAACAAGAAACCGACCAGACGCGCGACGATGAGCGCGATAATCACGAACGCGATGAAGCGAGCGAGTCCATCGCGTCCCGGCATGAACGGAACGAGGAGCCCCGCAAACCATGGCAAAAAGGTGCGAGCCACCATGAACGCGATCACGGCTCCCACGAGTTCGCCGAGCGTTTCGATCAATCCCTGACGCCATCCACGCGCCGTCAGCGCGAGAATGATGAGAGCTAAAATGATTTCCACGAGCATATATCCATTATACATCCTCTTCGGCACTTCGCGGGAAAAGCGGCTTCGGCTCGCCAAGCGCGGCTCCCGGCTTCAGCCCTCCCCACTTCAACCCTTGATCCCATCCTGTACTCAACTCTTTCTCGGCATCGAGACCAAGTTGTTCAAAGATATGGCTTGAGATCTTCGGCATGATCGGTTGCAGCATCCATGCGTACCAACGAATGGATTCGAGAAGCGCGTACAGGATATTCGCCACCGCCTCCGGATCTTCCTTCACGAGTTTGAACGGTTGCGTCTCTTCGATCAATTTATTCGCTTGGAACAATCCCGACTTTTTTTCTTCACCGACACCGTCCCAAATCGCGGCCAAAACTTCGTCGCAACGATGGCGTACGAATGCGGATTCGACTTCGTGCCTGATCGCATCCAATCCTCCCTTGCCATCCCAGGCACTCTTGTTGCCGAACGGCATCGACGCTTTGTCCGTGTCCGCCGGCGGAACGTTGCCGTCGAAATATTTCTTCGACATCGCGATCGCGCGGTTCACCAAATTACCGAACGTGTTACCGAGATCGGTCGAGTAGCGAATCGCGAGACGCTCGCGCGAGAAGTCGCCGTCCTCGCCAAACGGAATCTCGCGCAGGAGGAAATACCGCACGGCATCGAATCCGAATTGCGGCACAAACTCGCGCGGATCAACGGCATTGCCGAGTGACTTGGAGACCTTCTGACCGTCGATCGTAAAATAGCCGTGCGCGTGGACTTGCTTCGGCAATTTCGGCGAGCCGTCCGCATTTCGAAGTAGCGGATCATTCTTCGCCGCGCTCATAATCATGGCAGGCCAAAGCGCGCAGTGAAACTTGATAATGTCTTTGCCGACCAAGTGGAGATCCGCGGGCCAGAATTTGCTGAACAAAGCCTCATCCGTGCCGTAGCCGACGGCCGTCATATAGTTCAAAAGCGCGTCGAACCAAACGTAAATGCGCTGACCCTCGTCGCCCGGGACCGGGATGCCGGCCGGAGCGGACTTGGCCTCGCGGCTGATAGAGACGTCGGTCAAATGATCGGCGACGTAATTGTGAATTTCGTGACGGCGCGACTCCGGCATCACGAAATCGTTGCCCGATCCATACAATTTGAGCAGCTCTTTGCGGTATGCCGAGAGTTTGAAAAAATAATTCTTCTCTTTGATTTGTTCGAGCGCATTATTCGGATGAAGCGGGCACGTGTTTCCGATCAGCTCCGTTTCCGTTTTGAATGCTTCACAGCCGACGCAATACAATCCTTTATACGTTCCTTCATAAATATCGCCGCTCTCCTTCACCGCATGCCAAAAACGCTCGACGCCGGCGAGATGCCGCGGCTCGGTCGTGCGGATAAAATCGTCGGTGGAAATCTCGAGTTCGCGCCACGTGTCGAACCACGTCGTCGCCATGCGATCGAGGTACGCTTTCAAATCCGTCTCCCCTGCCGCCTCCATCGCTTGGATGTTTTTCTGGCTATTCTCGTCCGTCCCCGTCAGGAATCGCGTCGTGTCTCCGCGCAAACGATGAAAACGCGCGAGCGCATCCGCGACCACGGTCGTGTACGCGTGCCCGATGTGCGGTTTATCGTTCACGTAATAGATAGGCGTTGTGATGTAATACTTTTTCATAAGCGTTGTAGCCTAGTAGCCCCGTAGCCTTGTAGGCCCTACCAGGCTACCTGGCTACTGGGCTACGAGGCTCTGATCCCATAATAACGATAAACTCTCCTTTGATACTCGTATCCTTTAACTGCTGAACAATATCCGTGATCATCCCGCGATAGAGGGTTTCATGCAACTTGGTCAGCTCCCTGCCCACGAAGATCACTCGCTTCGAATCGAGATGCTTGGCGAGCGCCTCCAGCGTTTTCATGATGCGATGCGTCGATTCGAGAAAGATCGTCGGCGTTTCGCGATTCACCATCTCCTTGAATAAGGTCTCACGGCCTTTCTTGTGCGGAATGAAACCGATATACGTAAATTCGTCCATCGGAAATCCGCAGACGGAAATCGCGGCCGTGAGCGCGGAAGGTCCTGGAATCGGTTCGACGCGTACCCCCGTTTCGATCGCCGCCGCGACGAGCTTGCCACCCGGATCGTTCATGCCCGGCGTTCCCGCGTCGCAAGCATACGCGATCCGCTCGCCTTTCTTGAGACGACCGATAAGCGCGGCAACGGCTCTGGGATTCGTGTGTTCATGAACACTGACGAGCGGCTTCGAAATCCCGAGATGCGCGAGCAGTTTTGACGTGACACGCGTGTCCTCGCAGGCGATCGCATCGACCTCGCCAAGCACGCGGACGGCACGCGCGGTGACGTCTTCCAAATTCCCGATCGGAGTCGCAACGACGAACAATGTCCCGCTCATGAGACCTGTTTTAGCAAATCGACGGCATTTCGGCTATGATGCCAACATATGAAGATGAAACGTCTCTCCTATCTCCTCCCCGTCCTCGCGATCGCGCTGTTCGGACTCGGCTGCAAGTCGCCCGAGCGAAAGGGTGAACCGGTACCAAACGCAGCCGCCCCCTCCGGCCTCCCGACTCCCGACGCCGATCTCCCTCCTCAAGGCGTCTCTCGCGATGTGATCTACGCTCGCCAAGTACTGCGCAACCTGAACGATGCGAAGAGTTTTCGCGTCGCCATGCTCGTGCCTTCCGCGGCCGGCGTGATCAACACCACGCTCGATTATAACCGAGTAAACGGGCTGCTCGGCAAAGTCACGGTCCCGACCGACCAAGGCGCACAAACCGCGGAACTGTATGCCAACCAAAACGAGATCTGGTTCAAGGACGGTGAGTCGGGATGGAAGGACCTCTCGGACACGGAAGAGGGTCGGAATTTTAATGCCATTTTCCAAAACGCGTTCGGCTATCAAAGCCAATACCAAAGCACGATTTCGGACACCGCCACGCTCCTCTCCAAAGAACAGGATCCAAACGTCGGCTGCACGCGTTATGCCTTTCGACAAAGCTCGAACAACGGCTCGGAACAGACCTTTACGCTTTGCGTGACCGCCGATCTCCCCGTCTATCTCACCATCAACGGCCCGTTCGGCCAAATCGAAATCCGCTACCGCGACGTGAACGGAAACGTGGACGTGCAAAAGCCGGTGTAGAAAATGTAGATCACCCCTGCCCCTCCTCATGTAAGGAGGGGTTCTGAAAGTCCTCCCTCATTACATGAGGAGGGAGGATTTAGGAGGGTGGTCTACGTCTATCAAATTGACGATTAGCAGTCTCTTATATAGACTGCTAATTATAGAATCGACCTATGATTCCCCCGAATTTCACGACCAAAAGCCAAGAAGCACTGAACCTGGCCCAGCATCTCGCCCTTTCGAACGGCCAACAGGCGCTTGAACCCGTTCACCTTTTTTCCGCGCTTCTTGAACAGGAGGATGGCGTGGTTCCGGCCGTGTTGAAAAAACTCGCCGTGGACGTTGAGGCGCTCAAGCGGCAAGCCGATGATCTGTTGCTCGAGCTTCCCAAAGTCGCGGTCGGTATGGGCGGCGCGGGTCAGCTCTACCTCTCCCCCGCCATGGCCAAGGTTTTGCAGGCCGCGGAACGAATCGCGGCGCAATTTAAAGATCAATACATTTCGACCGAACATCTTTTGCTTGCGTTGATCGACAGCCGCCACGAACTTGCGGACATGTTGAAGTCGCACGACGTCAGTATGGATACGATCCTGAACGCGCTGAAAGACGTGCGCGGTTCGGTCAAAGTCGATTCTCCGGAACCGGAACAGTCGTATCAGGCGCTGGAAAAATATTCGAAGAATCTCACGGAGCTCGCGCGTCAGGAAAAACTCGATCCGGTCGTGGGTCGCGACGAGGAAATCCGTCGCGTCATGCAAATCCTGCTGCGCCGCACCAAGAACAATCCGGTGCTGATCGGCGAGGCGGGCACGGGAAAGACGGCGATCGTCGAAGGGTTGGCCCAACGTATCGTCGCGGGCGACGTTCCGGAATCGCTCAAGAACAAAGAAGTGCTCGCGCTCGACATAGGCTCGCTTGTGGCAGGCACGAAATTTCGCGGCGAATTTGAAGAGCGTCTGAAAGCCGTGATGCGCGAAGTGGAAACCGCGGCCGGAAAAGTGATCCTTTTTATCGATGAGCTGCACACGCTTGTCGGCGCGGGTGCGTCCGGCGAGGGCGGATCGCTCGACGCGTCGAACATGTTGAAGCCCGCCCTCGCGCGCGGGCAATTGCGCTGCGTCGGCGCGACCACGATCGGCGAGTACCGGAAATACATCGAGAAAGACGCGGCGCTCACCCGTCGCTTCCAGCCGGTGTTCGTGGACGAGCCGAGCGAGGATGATGCCATCGCGATCTTGCGCGGGATCAAGGACAAGTACGAGCTGCACAGCGGCGTACGCATCACCGACAACGCGATCGTCGCCGCCGTAAAGCTCTCCACGCGCTATATCACCGACCGCTTCTTGCCGGACAAAGCCGTGGATCTGATCGACGAAGCCGCCTCCGCGCTTCGCATGCAAATCGATTCGCTTCCGGAAGAGTTGGATCGTTTTAAACGCGAGCAAATCAAACTCGAAATCGAGAAACGCGCGCTTTCAAAAGAAGAAGATAAGGACTCAAAAGAACGCCTCGCCGAAGTCGAGCGTAACCTTGCCGAAGCGCGTGAAAAATCCGAAGGACTCGAGCTGTCGTGGAAAGCCGAGAAGGAGCTAATCACGCTCATGAACTCGGCGAAGAAAGAAACGGAACAGCTCAAAAGCGAAGCGGAAATCGCGGAACGTAAAGGCGACCTCGAGCAGGCGTCGGAAATACGCTACGGCAAACTGCCGCTCGCCGAAACGAAACTCAAGGAAGCTGATAAAAAACTGCGCGGCCTCCAAGGCAAGCGCGGCCTGCTACGAGATGCGGTGACGGACGAGGATATCGCCACCGTCGTCGCGCGATGGACCGGCATTCCGGTGTCGCGCATGCTGGAGTCCGAAGCCGCGAAGCTCGCGAAGCTGGAAGACGAACTCCACAAACGCATCATCGGTCAGGAAGAGGCGGTAAAAGCCGTTTCGAACGCGCTACGCCGCTCGCGTGCGGGGATTAGCGAAGAGAAGCGGCCGATCGGCTCGTTCCTCTTCCTCGGCCCGACCGGCGTCGGAAAAACCGAGCTCGCCAAGGCGCTGGCGGAAACCATGTTCGACGACGAAAACGCGCTCGTACGCGTCGACATGTCGGAGTATCAGGAGAAGCATGCGATCTCGCGTATGATCGGCTCGCCGCCGGGATACGTCGGCCACGACGAGGGCGGTCAGCTCACCGAGCGCATCCGTCGCCGCCCGTACGCCGTCGTCCTCCTCGATGAGATCGAGAAGGCGCATCCCGACGTCTTTCACACGTTGCTACAGGTACTGGACGACGGACGCCTCACCGACGGCAAAGGTCGCGTCGTGAACTTCAAGAATACGGTCATCATCATGACCTCAAACATCGGGTCCGACCTGATTCTCGATTTCGGCAAGAAACGCGGCGAGATCGGGTTCTCAAACGGCGAGGAAGACGAAGAGGCGACGCCGGAAACGGTAAAATCGCGCGTCATGGACATGCTGCGCGAACACTTCCGCCCGGAATTCCTGAACCGTGTGGACGAAATCGTGATGTTCCGGGCGCTCGCAAAAAAGGACTTGATCCACATCGTCGACCTACAGCTCGAAGACGTGTCAAAACGCCTGCACGCGAAAAAGATCGAGGTCGAATTCACGGACAAGGCCAAGGCGCTCATCGCCGAAAAAGGCTACGACCCGAGTTTTGGCGCGCGACCGCTGAAGCGTGCGATCCAGGATCTTGTTCTGGACGATCTTGCGCTCAAGATCGTTGACGGACGCGTAAAGGAAGGTGATAAGGTCAAGGTAGACGCCTCAAAAGATCAGATCGTTATCAAATAAAAAAACACCTCCGCATTGCGGGGGTGTTTTTTGCGTGGTTATTTCATCGCCTTCTCGATCTCCTTCCACTTGGACATGAGGAAAGAGCGTACCTCCGGGACTTCCTTCGCGGCCAAATCCTTGGACTTGGTGTAGTACTTCATGACGTCATCGACAATGTCCTCGTACACATCCTTGCTCATTTCGCCGGCCTTGTCGATGCGCTTCATCACCTGCTTTTGCAGGGCAAGCGCCTTCTTGCGGGCATCTTTCGTGAGCTCCCTGCCCTTGCGGGACTGAAGGAATAACCCCGAAGCGAGACCGAGAATCGCGCCCGCCGCCACGCCGGCGGCCACGGCACTAGCTCCTGACTTCTTTTTCATTTTCATAGTCATTCAAGTATTAGACTCATTATTGAGTATACCACGTTTAGCCGTGGACATCCGACATGTTATCATACGGGCCATATGTATGATCTCATCGCCATCGGAGACTCGACGCTCGACGTATTCCTCGATATCGACGAAGCAACGCTAAGCTGCCAACTCAATAAAAAACAATGCTTGCTGTGCTTCGACTACGCGGAAAAGATCCCCGTGAAAGAAGTGATCAAAGTTCCCGGCGCCGGGAATGCCTCAAACGCGGCGGTCGGCGGGCGGCGGCTCGGAATGAAATCGGCCATCGTGAGCGTTGTCGGGAATGATAAAACCGGTCAGGAAAATATCGCCGGATGGACGCTCGAACGCGTCTCCACCGAATACGTGACGACGGATCCCAAAAAAGAAACAAACTACTCGACCGTTCTGAACTTCAAGGGCGAACGCACGATTCTCGTTCATCATGAACAGCGCACATACAAACTCCCCAAACTCACCGATGCGAAATGGGTGTACTACACCTCGCTCGGCAAAGGGCATGAGAAACAGGAAAAGGAATTGCTCGCGTATCTCAAAGCGCATCCAAAAACCAAACTCGCGTTCAATCCGGGAACCCATCAACTGCACCGCGGGCTCCAATCGCTGAAGCCCGCCATCGCTCGCTCGGAGCTTTTTATCGTGAATCGAGACGAGGCCGCCCGACTTCTGGAAGACGGCGAACGACCGATTCACAACATGATCCAGAACTTTCATAAGCTCGGCGCAAGCATCGTCGTCATCACGGACGGACCGGAAGGATCGTACGCCTCCGACGGTTCGAGCGTCTGGTTCATGCCGATTTTCAAGGGACCGATCAAGGAACGCACCGGCGCGGGAGACAGCTACACGATCGGAATGATCTACGGGCTCTTCGCCGGGAAGGAGTTGCCTGAAGCGATGCGATACGGAACCGCGAACGCGTGGAGCGTCGTACAGACGATCGGTCCGCAAAAAGGCCTGCTCATGAAAACGGAGATGGAGAAGACGCTCAAAAAATTCGTGAAGATCAAGGCGCGCAAGGACAACGGGAATAAAAAATAATTTATGGCGAAGGCGATGCGACCGTGGGAGCTCCTATCGAGGATGCTCTTCGAATTTTCGTATTGGCATGCCATCAAGAACCATCCGTTTAAACCGCAGGCGTACGAACTCGCCTCCGAGTCAGTAACGGCCCTTGGCGACCGGCTGGAAAAGATTTGGAAGAAAGGCGGCGTGAAAGCGCTGGTCGCGCTCCCCGGAATCGGACAATCCATCGCGGAAAAAATCGACGAATATTTTCGAACGGGCCGCATTAAGGAATACGACGCGCTCAAACGCACATTCCCCGTCGATATTTGGGGACTGTCTCGTATCGAGGGCTTAGGCCCGAAACACATCGGCCAACTTTGGAAAGAGCTCCGCATCGCCGACATGGATGATTTGGAATTCGCGATCGAAAAACAACAATTGCGGAAACTCAAGGGATGGGGTCCGAAGTCCGAAGAAAAACTCGCCCGCGGCATCGGTCTCCTGCGCCGTTCGACCGGCCGCCATCCGTATGGGGAGATCAAGCCCCTGGCCGACCGGATCGTCAAACGCCTGAAGAGCGTGAAGGGTGTGAAGCAGGTCGCCGTCGCGGGGTCGCTTCGACGCAAGAAAAAGGACATCGGCGATATCGACCTCATCGCCACAACGGCCGACTCGAGAACGGTCATGGAAGCGTTCGTGGCGATGCCGGAAGTCGAGACGGTGCACGAAGTCGGCAAAACGCGCTCGTCCGTGCGCCTCGCCCACGGCATCGATTGCGATTTGCGCGTCGTACCGGACAAGATGTTCGGTTCGACGTTGCAATATTTTACCGGCGACAGGCGACACAACATCCTCCTGCGTGAACGCGCGATCAAGCAAGGCTATAAACTCAATGAGTACGGATTGTTCAAGAACGGAAAGCTCGTGGCCGTCCCGACGGAAAACGACATTTATCGCATCCTCGGATTAAAAACGCCGCCACCGGAAAAACGTCTGGGAAAGGATGAGTTTGAAACGAGATAGTACAGGCGTAGCGGGGTGAGCCGTAAATGCTTGACAAACGGTTATATTTTGTTATGATCCGAGCGGCTATTTCACAAGCCGGAAATTGAGGAAGAGATGGGAAATCGATGGCTGATGGTTGCGGGCTTCGCGCTCGTGGCCGCGTGCGGTACGCCGCAAAGCGAAAGTGACGCCGGAACGTTCGACGCCGGAACGTTCGACGCCGGACGCAACCCAGACGGGTTCGTCCCGATGCCGGACACCGGTCCGCCCGGATGCGCCTCCGATACGGAGTGCGACGACGGCGTGGACTGCACCTCCGACACGTGCACGACGAGTACGGGCATCTGTCGGCACCAGGTCGTACCGGCACTCTGTCCTACGGGCTCGAGCTGCCACCCGACTCGCGGGTGCGAGATGGGCCGCGCCTGCGGCACCGACGCGGACTGCGCGGACGAGGACCCATGCACTGTGGACGAGCACTGTGATCCATCGGCCAGTACATGCGTCGTCGAGCCGCTCGACCGTGACGGGGATGGAGATCTCCCGCGTGTCTGCGGCGGCGGCGACTGCGACGATAGCCGAGCCTCCGTCTATGACGGCGCGCCGGAGTTGTGCGACAGGATCGACAACGACTGCGACGGCACGATCGACGATGGACTCGACGCGCCGATCTGCGCTTACTGCCAAGCCCGAAGCAGCTGCGAGCCTGGGTACACCGCCACCGCGTGTTACGTCGACGGCACGCGCTTGGTCGACTTCCTCGAGTGCGTGAATCGCGGGGAGGTCAGCGTAGCGATCGGAGAGTGCGCGGACGCCGGCTGCGCGGATCAGACCGCGTGCAGGCGGACTGCGATCGCGATGTGCATGTGCCCGTCTCCGCGAACCCTCTGCCTTGGCGACGGCACTGGCGTGGGTCTCGGTTGCATGGATCTCATGACGAGTCCGTGGGACTGCGGCACGTGCGGAAACGCATGCCCCACGGGAAGTGCATGCATGAGCGGCACCTGTCGCTGCCCCACGGGTCAGACCCTCTGCGGGACCACCTGCGTGGACACGTCGAGCGATGTGATGAACTGCGGCGCGTGCGAGCATCAATGTCCGTTCAGCGTCACGTGCGCGAGCGGCATGTGCCAGTGCCCCGCAGGTCAAATCGAGTGTCCTGCGCCGTTCGGCGTCGGCGGGACGGTCTGCGCCGACACGACGAGCGATACTTTTCACTGCGGCGCATGCAGTGTCGAGTGTCCGCGTAGCGTCACGTGCGCGAGCAGCATGTGCCAGTGCCCTGCCGGACAAATCGTTTGCCCCAGGCGATTCGGCGACTCCGGGACGGTCTGCGCCGACACGTCGAGCGATAGGTTCAATTGCGGCGCATGCGGCGTCGAGTGTCCGCTTAGCGAGTACTGCCGCAGCAGCACCTGCTCTCCCTGACGATCTCTAGACCCACCCCACGTAAAATCCGCTTCGCGGATCACGTGGCAAGCGGGTCTTTTTTTGTTTCTTAATGCGAACCAAATGCCGCTTTGGTATGCTGATAAGTGATGATGCACCGATCGTGAATCTATAAACGACTGTGCGCAAAAAAAACGATCCGAAAGGATCGCTTTTTTTGTGGTGTTGTATTACTCTGCTTTGCTCGAACCTATTTTGAACAGAACTCTGACTAATGCACACGCTCCGCGTGCGTGGTGGCTCGAAACTACCTCGTACGCTCGGATTCTGTGCTAACTCTAACAATTCCGCCAACGCCTCGGATTACCTCGGCGTTCCGCCCTCGCCCCATCGCTTTTCCATTCTTTTTTGTTTGGCGGGGGGATTCTTTTTGAAAAGGTATGGGCGATTGGGCTTCGGGCGGGCTTCCTTTTAAAAAAGGAAGCTGGCGGAATTCAAAATCCAAACTTCGATATTGTGCCTCTGTCATTCTATTATTTTTCATCCCTGATCTAAAGGGGGTCCATCCTCGGCATTCGCCTCGGACATTTCCGCTAGGGCTACTCGCGCCTA
>JBBTZS010000008.1:0-36951 GCA_038061235.1 Patescibacteria group bacterium
GTGTCGCTTCCGATGTGTTCCTCGTCAATAATTACGACAATTTTGCGTCCCGCTTCGTGCGTTTCGTTGATGAAATTATCAAAAGTCAAACCCTGCTCGTTTTCGCGGCGTAATTTTCGGCTGTCTTTGCTTTTGCCTTTGATTTTCTGCCAGTTTATGAAAAAGACATCATTTTGATGTAGCTTCTCGCGTGACAGGTCATTGAGATCAATCAAATCAAGCTCGCTTGCTCCGCCGTAGTAATCAAAAAGTTTTTTCTTGCTCTGCTCGTATGAATCCTCGCTGAATGAAAACCATACAAAAGCCACATCATTGCCCGCAAAACGCGGATCGCTCACGATGTCGCGCAAAAATTGCGCCAGCATTATCGTCTTACCGCTTCCGGTAGGCGACTTGAAAACGAGCGGGACATTTTGATTTGGCAATTTCCACAAGCTCAAAAATTCGTCTTTGAGCTGTGATATTGCCGTTTCTTGAAATGGTTTTAGCGCAAACATAGTTATATCCTGTTGAGCTCTTTATAAACTTCGATAATCGGCTCTGGAATATCCTCGACCCTGATATTCGCACTGGAATACTCGCCTTTGTATTCGTTCTTGCCCCAACTGAAAATATACAAAGCCGTCGGCAGATTTTTCTTTTCCAGTTTGGCAATCAACTCTGCCAATTTCGCCTTATCTTCTTTGAAGAAGATCGCCACGAGTTTGCCTTTCCCCTCAAAAATCTGCCACCAGTCATTTTTCTCAACTTCGTTGAGCGCGTCCTCTCGAACGGCGATCATTTCTCCCGCTTGGTAAGTAATACGAATTTTCGCCTCGTCCGGCACCTTGTGGATTTGCTCAATGTCCACGAGATCAGTTTGGTAGTAGAAAAGATTACTCGGAATACCAGCGACTTTTTCGCTCTTTTTGTTCTTGTATCCGTTAATTACGGCCTTTATTCGCGGATAGCAAACTGATTCGGCAATCCCGCCGTTTCCGCCATTGTTGTTTTCGTTGTTGGTGCAGAGAATAAACTTGCGCTTGCCGCCGTCAATTTTGTTCATTTCCAAAACGGCGTGTCCGGTTGTACCAGAACCGGCGAAAAAATCTAAGACATTTGCGTGTAGACGCTCGCCAACAACAGCAAACAAACAATCGTAAACTGTATGGAGTGATTTTGGATAATCAAAATCGGAGCTAGGAACAATCTCGCGCAAAAGTTTTGCGCCATATTCATTAGCATCGTATTTTTTATCAACCCAAACCGTCCGATACTTTCCAAAATCCTTACCGATTTGAATTTCTTTGCCACCTCTACCGTCCGTTACACGCAAAAGATGTTTTATTTTTTCCACGCTTTGGCGAGCGTAACGCCATTTTCTCTCAATTCCCTCATTATCTATCGGATAAATGTAAATTCCGTCTTTTTTGTTTTCTTCTCTATCCGGGTGAATGTCGTTTGGCACAACATTACCAAATCCGACAACTTCTCCGTTTTTGATTATTATTGGATAAAAACAATTTCGAGCGTCAGTTCGTAACGACTCACCACCGTTGTCTCGCAATCCTCTCCAGCTAACATCGTCCCCATCAATAACCCTATCGCCGATTGTTTTTAGATTTTTTGGTATAACGAAAACCGCATATTCGTGAGTATAAGAAAAGTTTGTCCCCTGTACTCCACGAGGATTATGAACAATCGTAATCGTATGTTGCTCGTGCGCTGGAAATAATTGCTCAATCAAAACTCCCAAATGCGCTTGTTCGTTGTCATCAATCGCACAAATCAGCACGCCATCGTCTTTCAGAAGATTTTTCGCCAAATTTAGGCGGTGGCGCATAAACGAGAGCCACTTGCTGTGGCGGTATTCGTCGTCTTTGTCTACATAGTCATTGTTGTATTTCCAGTTTTTTGCGCCGGTATTGTACGGCGGATCAATATAGATTAGATCAATGTTCTTTTTGTGCGTGTAGTTAAGAACCGAAAGCGCGAGATAGTTATCGCCCTCAATCATTAGGTTGTTCGGATACGCTTCGTCCAGATCAAGGCGATTTTTGATGACTTCTTTCAGAACCGGCACTTGAGTTTTTGATTGTTCAACTACATCTTCCGTTTTGTCCTCAAAAACCAGCCCAAGATTGTTTTTCTTGAGTTTTCTGATTTGAGCCTCAAGCTCCGCCACTTTCTTTTGTAAGTCTGCTTCGGACATAACTTTGGCCGAGTATCCCCTCATCGCAGCGAAAGATCAACCCGCCTACGCTCTGACGAGCTTTGGCGGGCAGGCCCTTTCATTAAACTTAGCTCGATTTCACCCCCGCTTCGCGATAGCACGACTCGACCCGTTCAAGATGGTCGGACCATAGATGGCGTGCGCGGACTTTTTCGCGGCCGGCTTCGCCCATAAGGCGGCGCGCTTCGGGCGTCGTGGCTTGGAAGCGGCGTAGGATGCGGTACCAGTCTTCCGGATCATTCGGAAGCGCGAGGAACCCGTTGACGCCGTCTTCGACGAGTTCCGGGTTGCCGCCGATGCGTGTCGTGAGACACGGAAGGCCGGCGGCCATGGCTTCAAGGATTCCGAGGCTCGCGTTCTCATACCAGATCGAGGGCAACACAAACCCTTCGGCCCGACGGCGCAACGGCTCAAGCTCTCGCTGCGACAGGAATCCGAGAAACTCGATGTGCGCCGCGCCACGCGCGGCGACAAAGGCGCGTAACTCGTTTTCCAACGGCCCGCGGCCGGCGATCTTGATCGGCAGCTCGGGGATGCGACACGCGGCTTCAAGAAACGAACCGAGACCTTTTTCGATCGAGAGGCGTCCGGCAAACAGGAGGTATCCCCCGCCTCCCGTCGCGGAATTCGGAGAAAGCTCGGCGGGATTGGGCACGAGACGAAATTTCCCTTTCGGTTCTCCCCAATCCTGCATCTTTTCCATCATGAAACGAGACGGACATAAAAACAGATCGACGGTACGCTCGTACGCCTGTCTGCTTTTGGTGAAATACATTTCCATCGCCGCTAAAAGGTTGTCGATCAAGCGCGGGGAAAGACAGCGGTGGCGGACCACCTGGAAATAATTGCCTCCTTTGCTGCGCTCGCAAATCGCGCCGTGATCAAACATGGCATAATTCGGCGCGGCGAGCTTGTAATCGTGCAGGGTTTGCACGCAGGGAATATGACGCGTCCGAATGGCGGGCAAAATCGACGTCGAAAGATGGTGATAGATGTTGTGGAGATGAATCACGTCCGGCTTCAGGTCATCCAGCAGATGCTCGAACGCGCGTTTCGCTTCGATGTTCCAGACAAAATTCAATGCCTTCTTTGCGTCGGTAAGCAACCCGTCGCTTCGGTCGAGGTGATATCGCTTCACGAAGTAGTCGGAATCATCCGACGGCAAATTACGTTCGTACTCGGTGGAAAAAAAGTGCACTTCGTGTCCGGCCGCGCGCTGACGACGCGATAACTCGTGCATGTACACTTCGGCGCCGCCGTGCAAATCGAAAAATTTATTCACTTGGAGGATTTTCATACAAAGAAGAAGCTAGAATCTAGAAGTTAGAAGCTAGCGACAGATGGGAACTTCTAGCTTCTAAATTCTAGCTTCTTCCCACAATCTCCGATAGAGCGAGGCGTGCGCTTCGACCATCGATGTGAGCGAGTAGCGTTGCGAGACGGTGCGCGACGCGCGTTCGGCGCGCGTGAGCGCTTCGGGATAACGCGAGAGCACGCGCTCGATCGCATGGCGCCAGCCGTCGACGTCGCCGGGCGCGGCATACGCGACGCCGTCTTCGCCGAATGCTTCGCGGATCGCCGGCAAATCGCTTGCGACGGCGGGGACGCGGCTCGCGGCGGCTTCGAGCAGCGCCATACCCTGGCCCTCGGAACGCGAAGGGAAGCAAAAGACGTCGGCGCGGCGGTAGAACGGCGCGGGATCGGACACGGCGCCCGCAAACCGGACGCGCGGCAGGATGCCGAGGACCTCGGCGCGCCGACGAAGTGCCGGCAGCTCCGGCCCGTCGCCGACGATCGTCAATCGCCACGGCCGAAGCGATTCGGAAAGCGCTTCGAGCAAAACATCGATCCCTTTTTCCGGCACGAGCCGCGAGACGGTGAGCAGCTCGGGCACGTCGGCGGCGAGCCTCGCTTCACGCGGCGGGAATCGGGAAAGGTCGATCCCCGGCGGGATCACGGACACGTCGCGTGAGCCGATCGTCGAACCCATGGACTCGCGGACGGCCTCGGACACGCACACGACGTGATCCGCCGCGCGGTACGCAAAGCCGCGCGAGACGCGCATCGGCCACGGAAGCTTTGACTCAAAGCCGTGTATGGTCGCGATCCACGGACGGACGCGCGAAGAACGGGCGGCAAGACCCGCCCACACGGGCGTGAGATGCGAGTGCCACACCGTCGGACGATGTGCGGCGATGTCCGCGCGCAAAAAAGCGAGCGCGGCTCGTCGCGAACCGGCGCGCGGATTGACGGCGTACGGAACGGACGCGTCGCGCAACTCGGACTCCATCTCGCCGCCTCCGCCGGCCGCGAGTACGCGCACGTCAAAGCCCTGCGCGGGAAGTAGACGAGCCAAATCCCACACCATACGCTCCGCTCCACCGCGGCCGAGCGTCCAAAGGACATGCGTCACGAGAGGATTAGCCATGGGAAGTACGGAGAAAATCCGGATCGCGTCCGGCTTCTTGTCGGCGGAAAATCCTGCCGGCGGCCAATGCCAGCCCGATCGGAATCCACAAACGAGGCGTCCAATAACTCGTGCTGGTCAATTGATACAAAAACGAGGAAGCGGCGGTCACGACCAGCACGGCATACGCCACATGCTCGGGCCGACCGGACGGAATTTTTTTCCACGCGTTCCAAAAATGACGCGCCGTCGCCGTCAGCACCCAGCCGAGCGCCGCCAATCCGAGCAACCCCGCTTCCGCGGCGACTTTTTGAAGGATGCCGTGCGAATCAAGCGGGATACCGAAGTCCGCGAGGAAGGCGTAGGTGCCCGCGACGCGAGGGGCAAAGGTTCCCGCGCCGACACCGACCCACGGACTCCCTTGGAAAAACGTCCACGCGATACCGTTTAACGCGCCGCGCGCATCGAGCGAACCGATAGCGCCTCGCGAAAGCGAATAGACGAGCATGACGATCGCAAGCGGGACGGCGGCATAGAGCGCGTATGTGAGTTCGCGACGATAGCGGACGACGTCCTCGCGGAATACGGTCGCGCCGAGAATGAGCGACTGGAACGCGAGTACGATCCACGCAGTGCGCGAAAACGTGAGGAGCGTCACGACGAACATGAGTCCCGCGGCGGAAAGCGCCCAGCGACGGCGCTTGGACGTCGGCGACACGATCGCGGCGTAGGCCAACGCGCATCCCATCGCGACGATCAGCGTCTCGGCAAGCGAGTGCTGGTTGCCGCCAAGCAGATTCACTTCGAGAATCGCCATCGGCTGCGCCTGACGGATCGCGACGCCGCCGGGGCCGATCACGAGCATGTTACGCAATCCGTCGAACGCAAAGAGTACGCCGAGCACGGTCATGGCGATCAGGACCTGGCGAAGGCGTTTTTTCGACCGAACGAAATTCACCACGACCGTGATGCAGGCGAGATACAGGAACAGTTGATAGCGGAGTACGAAGTGCACCACGGCCGTCAGCGCGGGTTGCCCCGGACCGTACAGGCTCGCGAGGTGCGCGACCATGAGCGCAGAAAAAGGAAGTGCGAGCGGCAGCCATGGCTTCCAGTGCCGGTCGCGACGGCCGCGCCAGAGCAATAGCATGCGCAGAGCCCACGCCGCGATGAGTGCGAGGGCGATCGTTTCACCGATTGATACTTCAAGACTGGTGCCGAACGTCCGCTCGCCGACGCGATAGTATCCGGTCGAGACCGCGATCTGTATGCCGAGTAAAAAAGACAACGGCATCCATGCCGCGAGAACGGCATACGGCGCACGCCAAGCCACCGCGACGAGCGCGACCGATACCACGAGAAATGTCGCGGCGACGCGCGTTTCGGCGGTGACTACGAGCAACGCGACGACGCTTAAGAGGAACAGACTCCAAAAAATGCGCGGCCATTCGCGTGATCGAACATTCGATTCGGCGTGCATGACAGCCAAAGTGTACCATAGTAGAATGCTTCTCATGCCGACAAGCCAACACCACCAAATCCCGAAAATCATAGATTTGATGATAGCCGCAGACCCGAAATCGATTCTCGATATCGGCGTCGGGTTCGGAAAATATGGCGTTCTTGCCCGTGAATACCTCGAACTTTGGGACGGGCGCGAGGACTACAAGCACTTCAAACGCCACATCGACGGCATCGAGGCGTATGCCGACTATCTCACGCCCCTGCACACATACGTCTACGACCGCGTGTACGTCGGGAACGCACTGGACATCGTACCGACGATCAAGCGTTCTTACGATTTGGTGCTGCTCATCGACGTGTTGGAACATTTTGAAAAACCCGAGGGGAAGGCGTTGCTTAAGATGCTGTTGAAGCGACATCGCGGCATCATCGTATCCGTGCCGAAAGACATCGGCGAACAAGGCGAGGTGTTCGGCAACGTGCATGAAGAACATAAGGCCGAGTGGAAGGCGTCCGACTTATCAGCGCTTGCGGACGCGTTGTTCATACCGGACGTGATGAGCGTCGTTGCGTATCTCGGCAAGGCGTCGGATATCCGCGCCATGAAAAAACGAATCTTGAAAGGTAAGGTAAGGCGGCGCCTGTCGGCTTATCCATCTCTTGCGGGCCTCGTGCGTCGGATCTCAAAACGTCGGCGGGTCCGCGTCTGATGCCTATGTCCCGCCTCGACTATCACCACATCCCAAAAGTTCTAGACCTCATCGCCGCTTCCGGAGCGCAGACGCTTCTCGAAGCGCATGACAGCGAACCGCTCTACACACCGCTCATACGCGCCTTTCTGCCCGCGGTATCACGAGCGGACGAGCTCCCCTCCAAAGACGTGCACGACGTGCGCAAGTCGTACGATCTTGTCCTTTGCCATACGGAACCCACGACGGACGCGCACGCGTTGCTTGATCATGTCCGCGCGCTCCTCGACAAGCATCGTGGCGTCATTGTGGTCGCGCCCAAGAGCGATTGGGAAAAAGCCGACTTCGCGGGCATCAGCCCCGCGCTCTTCGTAAACGATGCGACCGGCATCATCGTGTATCTCGCCAAAACGGCCGACATTAAAACCGCGCGACGAAAATTGTTGCAGCGACGCGTCCGCAGACAATCCTCGTTTACGCCCACAGTCGAGGCCGTGTTCAGAACCGTGAGGAAGGTTCGGAAAAAGAGCTGACGGGCTTTTTCAAATCAAACGGCGCGCGAACTTCGGAGGTTTTGCTTTCTCCGACGGGCATGGCGACCGTGGATTGATTGGATGCCGCCCATGCGGAACGCTCCCCGATCCACACCGGCAAAAAGCCGAACGCCAACAATAATGCCGCGCAGATCAACCCGCCGACCAAACCGCGCACGACTTCAGGAGACATGCGGGTAGAGTAACAGGAAAAAGGAATAAGGAATAAGAAAAAACGGTCCGATCGTTCCGCGCATGAGCGAGGAAGATCGAACCGTCAGAGGACGAACGAGAGACTAGATCTCCGTACCCGGCGCACAGCCGGTCGGGACCATCGTCGTGGAGGCGCGGAATTGGATCCGCTTGTAGTTCGGATCCCGCGACCCGGTTGGCGAGTCCCAGCAGATGAAGGCCGGGACTTCC
The DNA here is from genome assembly GCA_038061235.1 of Patescibacteria group bacterium. Taxonomy (GTDB): domain Bacteria; phylum Patescibacteriota; class Patescibacteriia; order 2-12-FULL-60-25; family 2-12-FULL-60-25; genus RHKK01. The sequence goes on from JBBTZS010000008.1 coordinate 7,729, forward strand.
ACGCCGTTCAGGTAGACGTGGGCTCCGATACTCGAGGCGGAGGCTCCGATCGTCGCGCCGAGGATGATCGAGCTGCGCTCGATCTCGTAGCGGGTCGCGCCGAACCGACAGGCCACCGTGCTGTTGATGACGCTACCGTTCAAATCGATACCGCTCGGACCCACGGAGACCGTGAGAGGTGGCGCACCGAAATGTTCGAAGTCGCTCGTCAGCGGGCCGGTGTTGTCCCAGCACCACTCCTCGACCGTCATGCCCGACGGGCACCAGTGAGACGAGGACGGATCCTCGAGCCAGATGTAGGCACCGGATGCGGGCGGCATGGGCGGAGAGCCCGCGTCGCTGCCGGCGTCGAGCGGAATCGGACCGGAGTCCGTTCCCGCATCCATGGCTCCCGCACCCGCGTCGGCCATGCCCCCGGGTCCCGCATCGACGCCGGGCGTGACACAGACACCGCCCTCGTCGGCACCGCCATCGCAGTCGTTGTCGAGGCCGTCGCAGATCTCGGCCGAGGGGCCGACCGCGCCCGAGCAGGTCCCGAAGGTCCCGCCCGAACACGTCTGCGAACCGTTCCGACACACGCCCACACCGGGGAGACCCGTGGTGAACGGGTAGCAGGAGCGAACGATCGCCCCGCCGCCCGGCGCCTCGTCGGTCACGCCGTTGCAGTTGTCGTCCGCGCCGTTGCAGCTCTCTGCCGCGGGCATGCCCGGGATGGCGCTGCACGTCACGGTGCCGCTCGTACACTGATAGACGCCGGACGCCATGCAGGCGCCGGTGCCCGTCGTACACGCGGTGGTGAGACGCGGGTCGCTCCCGCAGGCCGTGCCGCAACGGAGATCGCTCCCGCTGCAGTCCTGGTCGAGACCGTCGTCGCAGATCTCCGCGACGGGCAGCTGTTCGCCCATACAGAGACTCCAGAGACCTGCGGAACACGTACGCGTACCCATGCGGCACTCGCCGATGTCGGCGAAACGCATGTCCCCGCTGTAGCAGGTCTGCACGAGATTCTCGTCCACTGCGCCGTCGCAGTCCTGGTCGAGGTTGTCGCAGATCTCATCCGCGGCCGCGCCGGGCGAAGCCGTGCATCGCACGAGACCCGTGTCACAGGCCCAGACGCCGCCCGCTCTGCACAAGCCCAGACCGACATCGCATGCCGTGGGCGGTGTGGTGATCCGGAGATCACCGCCGCACGCCGGACACGCGTCGTCCTGTCCGTTGCAGTTCTGGTCGGCACCGTCGCCGCAAACCTCCGTCATCGGGAGGACCTCCGGCGTGTCGAGCATCCAGACGCCCGCCATGCATCGGTCGTAACCGACGCGGCAGATGCCGACGGTGGCCGTCCCTGCGGGGCCCGTGTAGAAGCTCCGCAGCAGGCTCTCGTCGACCATGCCGTCACAGTCGTTGTCGAGGTTGTCGCAGAGCTCGGGCACCGGAGTGCCTGGCACTGCGTCGCAGAACAGCTCGTTGCCGATGCAGTCCCACGTCCCCGTGTCGAAGCATGCGCCGACGCCGGCCGAACAGGCCGTACCGTCGCGCGGGTCGCCACCGCACGAGACGGAGAACAGAAGTCCTCCGTTGCAGTTCTCGTCGACCGCGTTGTCCGGGACTTCCGCGGACGGTAGAACCTCGCCCACGCAAGTGCCCCACGTTCCCGCGGAGCAGACCTGCACGCCCGGCGTGCAGATGCCGACGCCGCGCGTACCAGCGGGCCCGCCGTAGCAAGTCTGCGTCACGGCTTCGTCGACCGCGCCGTCGCAGTCGTTGTCGAGGTTGTCGCACGTCTCCGACGTCGGCAAGCCCACGGCCTCACCGGAGTTGAGCACGCACTGACGCGCTCCTCCGACACAGGTCCAGGTACCGCTCGCGGCACACTCACCGACACCGACCGAGCAGGCCGACCCGATAAGCGGATCGCTCTCGCAGCCGGTGCCCGCATCCGTACCGGGTGGCGTGCCCGCGTCCACAGCGGAGCCGTAGGGCTGACACATCATCCACGCGCCGGACACGTCGCACAGCTGGTAGCCGAAGAGGCTGCCCGAGGCCGTGCAGTCGCGCTGCGCGCCGGGGGTACACCCCGTCGACGCATCACTCTCGACGTACGGCGGATGGATGTCGCCGCACGGAACGTCCGTGCAGGCGGTGGCCATGCCGCCGTTGTTCGGGTCGCAGTACTGGTACACGCACCGTCCTGCGGACGGGTCGTGACCGGGGCACGGGATACGCGCGCCGATGTCCGGCCCGCGACAAACCTCGCCCGTGTCGTACAACGGCGCGGTGCTCTCACCGGCCATCGGTACGCAGCCGATGAGGGTGAACGTGACGGCCGCGAAGGCGGCCAGGACCATCAACTTGATGCGCTCCATGGCGCACCTCCTTCTTCTCTTTCTCTGGTTGTCGAAACTCGGTTTTTGATGCCGAGGTCAGTCCGAAAATATTTCGGAGACAAGGCTGACATTTACATAAAACAATAATAATGTCAATCCGTGACGCCCTGTTTATAAGCAAAAATCACTTTTTGGCTAATTATAAATAAATAACGTAAAACGCCCACTCGGAGAGAAGCTCCAAGCGGGCGTTCAGGATCGGTTTTACATCATGATCTGGATGGGGCTTTAGCTGCCCGAGGAACCGTAGCAGCCTGAGGGCAAGCTCGCGGACGGGGCCACGATCTGCACCTGGAAGCGACGGAAGGCCGTGCTACCGCGAGACCAGATGTCCCAGCAGTAGAACGTCCCCGTCTGGATCGGTCGGCCGTCGTAGTTCACCTCGACGAAGTGACTGGTCGAGACGCGAGAGTTCAGCGTCGCGCCGATGATGCGCGGGCTGAAGTACCCGTCCCACGAAGGCTCGCCCGAGCTCGGACAGGCCGTATCGCGCTGGCAGAACACCGTCGCGTTGTACGGCCCGAGACCGACCGCGCTCGTCGGGACGTCCAGCGTGCTTGCGCGACAGCTGGTGCGCCAGCGAGATCCGTCGTGAAGACGAATGTCAGGCGCACCGCCCTCCGGACACCAGGCACCGATCTCCGCGAGCGAACTCGTGTTGACCCTGACGCGCAGGCGACCGGTCGGCGTCCACGAGGGACCCGCGTCCGTGCCCGCATCGGTTCCGGCATCGCTGCCGGCGTCCGAACCCGCGTCGTGACCCGCGTCCACCGGAGGCGGACCGGAGTCCGTGCCGGCATCGATCGGAGCAGGCGTGCCCGCGTCCGGACGAGGCGCGGGGCACTCGAGGCCCGCGAACGGCCGGCAGGCGCCGCCGTTCGCATCGTAGCGACCCGTCGCCGGGTTGCAGTCAATGTGACCGGGGTACCCGCACGCGAGCCAGCAGCCCACGAACGAACCGGGCACGCAGTAGTCGAGCGGGCCCGCGTCACTCGGCGACGTGATCGAACCGGCATCGGTGACCGTCACGAGTGGACCCGCGTCGGTGCCGACACTCGGCGTTCCCGCATCCGTCTCCGGACGCGGCGTCGGCGCGCAGATTGCGCCGACGTCCGGCACGCACGCCCAACGCGCGTTGCCGAGACAGACGAGATACGCCCGATCGCAGCCCTCACGGGCGCAGTCGTACGTCTCGACGTCGCGGTCGGGATCGCAGGACTCGCCCGACGACGGGACGTCGCCGAGCGGCTCCCCCGCGTCGGTCTCGGGCGGCATCTGCATGCCGCCGTCGGTCTCGACGCGCGGGCGCGCGCCGTCGTCGTCGGGCATGACGCCCGCGTCGGACTCGGAGCCGGGCGGCGGGCCGAAGCCCTCGCAGCCGATGACGATGCTCGCCACCACCATGGCGACGAGCGAGATCTCGATCTTCTTCACGTCTCTACCCTCTGCCCCGACACGCGTCAGAGCTGTAAACGGTTACCCTTGGCTTGCGCTTTAGGCGGAATGCGTTGCTGAAATTCGGTTGTTAATGATCACGAATCACGGGTTTCATGCCGCGGTTCATGCCGGAACTTCCAATCTCAGAACCAGACATCGTAGCATAATTTCCTTATTTTGTCAATAAAACATAACTTTTTTATTTTCTCTTACATTAGCCGAAAATATTGGGCTTTGTTCAAGCAAAAATAATAAGTATTTCGCCGATTTGCCTAAAGTCGGCTTTTTTTCGATAATGTGAGCGTTGTGCTTCCCGCCACGCACCGTTTGGTGATCGGGATCGCAACCGCGCTTGCAAGGATCAAAACGGATCGCCCGGCGAATACCGGGATCAACCGTCCGATGAGCAAGCCACGCCCTCCGCAATCCCGCTTCGGCGGGTCCGCACGTTCGAGAGTGATGAATGCTCTTATGGGACTGATCATCTCGTGATTGAGCGCATCCTAGGGGCAGAGCAGCCTCCGAACCCCCCGAACGCGTAAGCCGAAACGGGCCGATAGCCCGATGCCACACGGAAGATCGGCCTGAACACATGCTCCTTCACGCGAGAAGATAATACGATGGGTACACTTTTGATCAAGCGCCGCTGGGGTCTTCGCCCCGTGGCGCACTGTCCCGCCGGAGCCTTACGAAGCCGTCGTTCGTAAGTGCTAAAACCCGCGCAAGCGCCGGCTTCGGGATCTACGCCGCTCCCATACGGCGATCGCCCGAATCCGAGCTTCCGCATGAGCGGTTAAGCATGCGCGCGTTCCGCGAACGACGGTATTCCGACCCTCCCGGCACGCTCTCTCGAGCGAGCGGGAGGGTCGCTTAATTTTGTTTACATCTCTTGACAAAATCGGTCTTTTTTGGTTAGGTATCTCGTCGCCTTGCTCGCATGGGCATGACGTCAGCCCCGCCACCTCTATGGCGGGCTCGGCCGCGGAGGCCACCCCGACTTCCGTATGCCGTCTTCCAGTCCTTTCGGGATATGGAGATCGGATCATGAACAAGAGGATGCAGCTCGAGACCGTCGACGCGAAAAACGACGCGATGGCCGACGAGGCGAAGGTCGTGAACGGCCTCGAGGCGACGCTACTCGAGCTCGACGACGGCGCCTTCTCGGCGCTCACCGGTGCCGCCCAGTGCGGAAGCCCCGGCCTCTCCGGCTTCAACGACCAGTGGGGTTGGAAGCTCTCCTGTCCGGGGTACGGCCAGATCTGACGCGAAGCGTCAAGGCGTCCGAACGTTCACCATCGGAAAAAAACGCCAGGGCTTTGGCCAGGCGTAACGCATATCTCTTCGGAGATTCTACCGGTCGCATGCCGGAAAAAACACGCTGCGGTCGGTTTTTTATTTTTGTAATCGGTGTTGCGTTTCCCAATCAGACGGGGGTGTAAATGCAACCGCACAACTCCACGCCATCTCAAACATGGCTCGTAAAATTTCTACAATCTCCTTGCTTTGGATCGCGATGGCCGCAAAACGTCCTCGATACACAAACAGGTACGCATGATCATCGTGAATGGCGAGATCGCCCGTGAACTGATGTAGGTTCCAATCAAGCACACGGATGTCCGTTGTCTTTGGATTAACGTATGGAAGCATGTGACCGGGCTTGATGGTGACGAGCGCACGCGTTTTCAGCCTGCGTGGCGGGTTGGCGCGAAACTCATTGGTTTGAAATTTCTTGATCGCCTCAAGCAAGTGCTCGTCTACGGCAAACATCTCCCAGACTTCGCTATCCACGTTCCCGAGCTTTTGGATGATCTCGCGCACCGGCTCCTCTCCTTCCAAAAAACGCACACGTGGCTTGTCACCCGTCGAGTTGAAGATCGCCAAAAGACGAGGCAAAGACTCCTCCAGCTTGCTCTTCTTCGCATTGATCACTTGCGATTGTCTCGTCAGGATTTCGACGAGCTGTTCCGGGTTCTCCGCCGAAAACAAGGTTTTCTTTCCTTTTTCAAAGGTCGAAACCAAGCCGTGTCTCTTCAGCCCTTCAAGCATCACATACGTCGTCGTACGGTTGATGCCGGCTTTCTTGGCGATATCTTGCACGCTTGCCGGCCCGAGTTCAAGCATGGCGATATATGTCTCGGCTTCCTTCGGAGCGAGGCCCAGATCGGCCAAAGCGATTTTTACATCGTCCATCATATTGTCGAAAATACTACCACGTTTCGAGAATCTTTAGTGTTTCCGCCGCCGTTCGCCGCCAATCGTATTGTTTGGCGCGTTCGAGGCCTTTCGCTACGAGCGACTCACGAAGCTCGCGCGAAGAGAAAAGTTGCGTCAGGCTCGATGCGAGCGCGTCGGCGTCGAGCGGGTCAAAGAAGAGCGCATTCCCCTCGCCGACGACTTCCGGCAGACACGTCGAATCGGCGCAGACGGCGGGCGTGCCACACGCCATCGCCTCGAGCGGCGGCAAGCCGAATCCCTCGTAGATCGAAGGCTGGACGTAGGCGGATGCACCGGAGAGCAGCGCGGGTTTTTCCGCCTCGTCGAGATAGCCGAGCATCTCGATGCGATCAACAAACGCGGAATTTCGAATAACGTTCCGGAGCTCGTCCGCGCCGGTGGTGGAAAGACCGGCCGGTCCGGAAAACGTTCCCGCGAGGACGAGTTCGAGGTCGGGTTGCGTCTCCGCGATTTGTTCGAACGCCTTTACGAGCGTGACAAGATTTTTCTTTTTATCGATCCGACCGACAAATAATACATACGGTCCCCTGATTCCGTATTTCTCTGCGCTCTGCGCTCTGCGCTCTGCGCTCTGCGGCCTGAATCGCTGATGGTCGATCCCGAGCGGCGTCACGAAAATCTTGTCGGGGTCCGCACCGTACAGTTCGACGATTTCACGCTTGCAAAACTCGCTCACCGTGATGATGCGCGCGCCACGCTCCACGATGTCACGCGTACTGATGTCGTGATACGCGACTTGGATTTTTTTATACGCTTCCGGAAAGCGTTTGAATCCGACATCATGGACCGTCACGACGGATTTCTTGGGAGAAATCCGTGGCAAAATATGCGCGGGCACAAACAACACGTCCGGCGCATGTCTCATCATCTCCCAAGTGAGGCGTGCTTGCGTCCAAAGGTATTTAGGAGGCCACGTAAGACGCTTCTCCTTCCAGTTCTCGGGACCGGTTTCAAGTCCGCTCGTTAACGCATCGTTCGTGTACAGCAGCCATTCATGTTTCGCGGCTTCCGGCAACGCTTTCATTCCCTGAATGACATGCCACGCATACCACTCCACTCCGGTTTTCACGGGGCGGTTGGCTCGCGAGGCTTCGATACCGATTAGCATAGCCTGGTAGGCTGGTAGTCCGGTAGCCTTGTAGAGAGGAACCTACTTAAGAAGAAAGCAGGCCATTCAACATTCGCATGACCTCGTCGAGGGCGCCTTTCGTAGCCTCACGGAGCTCCTCAGACCCAAATCCTAAACGCTCAGATACCTCAAGCTGCGTTTCCAGCTCGGCGCCTGAACCGAAAGATGTACGGAAAAATTGTTGGACTTCTTTCTCCGTGCCGCGTCTCCTCCCTTCGGCAATGTTCGAGGGTATTGAAACGGCCGCTCTTCGCATCTGGGAAATCAAACCATACTGTTCGACGTTTGGAAACGCTGATGTCAGCTTGTACACCAAAACGACCAAATCCATCGCTTTGTGCCAAACGGTCAACTTTCGATAATCTCCTTGCATACCCCCACCCTACCACCCTACCAGCCTACTAGGCTACTAGGCTCAAGAGGAAAACACGCTCCGTTTGTAGATATCAAGATTTTCGAGTGCGATGCCCGTGCCCTTGGCCACGCAATGCTGCGGATTGTCCGCGACATAGGCCGGCACGCCGGTGGCTTCGGCGAACAAGCGGTCGAGGTTGCGCAGCTGCGACGATCCGCCGGAAAGCACCATGCCTTTTTGCATCACGTCGGCCGAGAGTTCCGGCGGCGTGGCGCGCAAGACGTCCTTGACGGCATCCACGATCCCCTGCAGCTCGTGTTGGATCGCGTCGGTTACATCGTCGGACGTCACGGTCACGATGCGCGGAAGTCCCGCGATCATGTCACGGCCCTTCACTTCCATTTCCAACTTGTCTTCGAGATAGAGCGCCGAACCGATGCGGATCTTGATCTCTTCCGCCGTGCGTTCTCCCACGGCCAACCCGTGCTTGCGACGGACGTATTCCTGAATGGCCGCGTCGAGTTTGTTGCCGCCGATGCGCTTGGACGAGGACGCGACGATACCGCCGAGCGAAATAACGGCGATTTCAGAGGTTCCGCCGCCGATATCGATGATCATGTGGCCGGATGCCGAACCGATCGGGATATCCGCGCCGATCGCGGCCACGACGGGCTCCTTAATGATGTACGCCGCGCGGGCGCCGGCGGAAATCGTCGCGTCGATCACGGCGCGCCGCTCCGTGGACGTGATGCCGCCCGGCACGGCGACCATGACCTCGGGTCGAAAGAAGCGCATGCCGCCCAGCGCTTTATTAATAAAATATCGAAGCATGGCTTCGGTGGTGCGGTAGTCGGCGATCACGCCGTCCTTGAGCGGACGGCGCGCCACGATCGTGTCCGGCGTACGGCCGATCATGTCTTTCGCCTCTTTTCCCACCGCCAACACTTTTCGATCAATAAGAGAAATCGCCACCACGGACGGTTCATTTATAATGATGCCTTTTTTAGGGATGTACACGAGCACGGTCGTGGTCCCAAGATCGATGCCGATTTTTTTTCCGAACATAGGGGAAGAGGCTGGTAGGCGAGTAGGCTGGTAGGCTGGTAGGCTGGTAAAATTCTCGTGCTACCGGGCTACGGGGCTACAAGGCTTTCAAAAGCTTATGTTGAACGTTTCATTCTTCAACAGGTCCGTTTCGTAGCGATAGCGATCGTCGCCGAACTCCGATTCTTCCTCGCCGGGAAACGCCCTCTGCACTGTCTTACCGAACCGGAGGTCCAGCGTCAATTTTGTTTCCGCGCCGGGCTGTTTTTGAACCAATAATGTGTACATATCCGAAGCGACCTGTTCCGAAATACGACTCGGCAAACGGTATCGGAACACGAGTTCGCCCGTGCGGCCGGGCTCGATCACCCAGAATAAGCCGTACACCTGCTTCCCAAGCTCGCGCGTCACGTCTGGAGTGCCGCGACCGCCGGACCAGGACAAAAGCTCGCTTCCCTCCGGCACGTAGACGCGCGTGTAACTGCGATACCGCGTGTACCGCCAGGTGATGCGCGTGTTCGTGTTCGCGTATCGCAGGCGCACCGTCGCGACGGGACCCGCGGGATCGGTCGCATCCACGGAATAAAATATCCGCTTTTCCATGATGCCGTCGGTTTTGAGCGCCGCCAGGTTCGCGTCGATCACCCACACCTCGTCGCCGTCGGTACCGAGCGTACGACCGCCCCAACCGCGTGCGTCCACGAGATGCTGCAACGACGCATCAGCCGAATACACGAGAACATCCTTTCGCTCGAGACCGGACGCGACGATATCAAGCATGGACGCCCAGCGCGCGGCCGGCTGCGACGTCAGTTTTTCGATAAGCGCGTCGCCGACTTTGGACACGATTTCCTTGCGTTGCGCTACGGGCAAATCATCTTCCAGGAAAAACCCCTGCTCGACGTCGTATTGAAGCTGGTCAAAAAAGTTCTCCGCGGTGAACGTCTTGTCCTCGACCGTGATCGGGCCGGTAAGGAGCAGCAGACGACGGAAGAGCTCCGGTTGCAACGCGATTACCCCGTCGAGACGCACGTCGATGTTTCGTCCCTGCTTCATCTCGCGGAGATAAAAATCCATGATGCGGGCGGCGGATTCCGGAACATCCGGCGACCAGTTGGCGTCGCGCAAAAACCAGGCCGGAATGCCGAGTTCGCGCCGCATAATGGGAGGCGGCGTCTCGGTCCACGTGGTTTCGACCGGGCCGTCCACCGCATACACGTCCTCGAATTCGATGTGCTCGAGATCGCCCGCGTCCACGCGCATGACGCCGACGGTTCCGATGAAGCCTCCGGTCGGGCGCATTTCGTCCGCGTTTTGAAGGAGCACGAGATACGATTTCGGCGCGGGATAGCCGAGGATGGGAATCGCGATCTCGAGGATGGAGACGGCCTCGTCGAGCTGACGGCTCGCCGTGGGAAGCTGCGCGGCGAGCGGCGCGAGCGCGTTCCTGATCGGCGCGAAGAGCTCGTCTTGCGGGACGCGGTTCCACGCGTCGGTCGCGATCGCGATCTTTTCGCGCGCCGTGCGCAGGCGCGGCAGGGACTCGGCGAGACGCGAGACGACCGCGCGCTTCTCCTCTTTCGTGAGATCGTTATACGAACGGTCGGACGCGACGCCAAGACCGTCGGGCGAGGCGCCGCGAAGCGCATCCTGAATCGAAATCGCGGCGAACAACAGATCGCGCAAGCCGCCGACGACGGATGAACCCGCGCGCTCGACCTCCTCAAGCGCACGAATCTTTGAACCGACCCACGGCGCCTGCCGCCACGGACCGGTCGCGCGCAACCCGGCACGCACCTCGAGCAACTCCCACTCGGCTTCGGCGAGCCGGTCGTCGGCCTCCTGGAATTCTTGCGCGAGCGCGCTCGCTTGCGCTTGTTTCAAGGCGGACTCCGCGCGCAACGCCGCCGTTCCGGCCCGCGTCCCGCCCACGATGGCGGGGGCCGTCAAAAATCCCACGATGAGAAGCAGCGGAATTCCAAACAACACGGTCGCTTTTCCCCACGGAAAACCCGGACCTTTAGGCGTCTCTAACACCGGTTCCGTGCTCCGAGTTCTGGGTTCTAAGTTCTGAGTTCTAAGTTCGATAACACCCCCCTCCGTTAATTCCGGCATCGCGGGACACGTTAAAAAATTCGGATGCTGCTCGTCGGGCATGTTTATATCTTATCACGCGGTGTCCAAGTATGTTTTTTGCAAAATATAAGAAGCGGCCCGCCACGCAGTCCCGAGTTGGGATGCTGCATGACGGGCCGTTCAGGGACTCAAGGTTCCAAGGATCAAAGTGCCGAAGATGCCTTGCGGACGAGGAGCAAACGATCGCTCGCGCGCAGACGGTCGCCGACCCAGTCGTCGCTCAGGAAGCGGCAGCGATCGTCCGCGAGCAGCAACGCCACGCACCGGAAGTCGCCAACGCGGAGCGTCGACGAGCCTAGAGCGAGGATGCAGTTCTTGCGCTGGGCCTCGGGATCCTCATCCGCGAACTCGACGGCCTCGCTCTCGATGGCGAAGCGCTCGCCCGTCTTGTCGAAGTGGACAGCGAGATCGTCCTGGCAGTCGATGATGCGCTTGCCGAGGAACTCCTCCGGGACTTCCGCGAGACGGAAGGTACGCTTGCCCGGCTGGTCGATGTTCGCGCAGGAGCTGTGGCGCTCCCACGGACGGCCATCGAAGAGCGTGGAGACGCTCCCCTCGCCCGAGAACTTCTTCTCGAGGGCAGCGAGCGGCCCGGGCTTGCGGCCCACGATCTCGAGCGCGACGCGCCGGCACTTGTCCGGATCGCTGAGCAGCGAGCGAAGGTCGTCGTCCGATCCTCCCTCGGCCAGCACCGCATCGGCGATGGACTTGAAGACCTGGAACGAGGTTCCGAACGAGGACAGGAACGGGCTCTTCTGCTTGGCCATGACTCACCTCACTATTCTCTGGCTTACCTCTTATCCAGCCAACATGACTGGATATAAGGCCTGCCAACCAATGAACGCGCCGCAAAGCGGCTTGTGAAGGAACGTGGAAATATAACGCATTTTAAGCTATTTGTCAAATAGAATATCCCTGCCGACACACGGTAGGGGCGCATGGTTATGCGCCCGCGATATGCGCACACGATAGAGACATATTACGCACGAGGAGATCCGTCGGTGTACGGTGGCACATAACCATGTGCCCCTACCGAGGTACGAATATCCGAGGATTCGCCGTCCCCTGATATTTCAAGAAATATTTGATACCGCTTTGGATGTGCACGCGCGCCAGACGATTGGTCAGCACTTCCCACGGATATTTGGTCTTACTTTCGCGTTGGAGATAATGCACGAAACGCGCATGCGGGGCGTATGTCACACGGTGACCGGCTTCCCAGACGCGACGACACAGGTCGGTGTCTTCGAAATACATCATGAACCGCTCATCGAAAGCGCCGATGCGGTCGAGCACCTCGCGGCGAATGCACATGGCCGACCCCTGCACCCAATCGACGTCCTGTTCCACGTTGCGGTCCATGTCATGCATGAGATAGGACGCGATCGCCCGTTTACCCCATGGCGTGGAGCCGAGCATCGTGCGGCGATACAGCGGGATGAACGGCCCCGGGAAGCGGTAGCTCGAATGCTGGTCGGTCCCGTCGGGGTTGAGCGTACGCGGGCCGGAAATCCCGACGTCGGGATGCGCGTCCATCCATTCGATCCACGTTTCGAGTTCTCCCGGAAATACCGTGAGATCGGGATTGAGCAACACGACATACTCTCCCCTCGCGCGTCGGATGCCGAGATTGTTTCCTCCGCCGAAGCCGAGATTTTTTTCGGCTTTCACGAGCGTAGCCCAGGAGAAACGTTTCAGTATCGGTTCAAGCGCGCCGTCTTCCGGCGCGTTCTCCACGACGAAATACTCAAAATCGAACGCCGGCTTCGCCTCTTCGACCCCGCGCAAAAGATGCCGGATGAAATGCGGCGTTTTATAGTGGACGGTCACGAACGACACTTTGGGTTTTCGCATATGTCGCGTGTCACGCTTGCCGTGTCCTTACCTTACTCCGTCGCGCGAAGCAAGACGCCAAACCGTGGCATCTTTGGCGACGACCAGCGAACAGCCGATCGTCTTGATGCCGCGAAACAGCCCGATCGCCGCCGCCTCCCAAGAGCCGGTCTCGCGAAACCACGGCCCGCGGCGTGACAGAACGCTTAAAGCCGAGAGGCGTATCGCAAAGCACGAAGGCGAAGGGCCTAAGGGCGCGCGGGCGCGCGACAGATCGGCTTGCGTGAGGCCCCGGCCCAAGGGCTTTGCGCCGCCAAACCATCCGAGCGAGACGCCGGCCGAATCGACGATGTCGCTCCGCTCGAACTCGCGGCGTTCCTCGTCCGGAGAACCCGTCACATGCGCGCGACACACCACCGGACCGACGACGGCGATATGCGGATCGGTTTCAAACAGCTTCCGAAGCCGCGTCAGCGTATCGGTTCCGATCATCACGTCCGGCGTCATGAGAAGGGCGATCGTTTCCGACGCGACCGATCCGGCGTCGCGCGAGGCGTGCAACGCGAGTTCGACGCCTTGATTGTGGCATCGGCCGTGCGTTTGAGGCCGCGGATTACGAAGCCACCGCACGTTCGACCACAGCCCCTCCGGTCGATCACGGCCGGTCGGCGCGTTATCGATCACGATCACCGAATCGGGACGCGGATCGGCGGCTTCAAGCGCCCACAACGCGTCGGGCAGGGACGCCGACGGATCATCGGTCGCTACGTGGGCGGACCAACGGATTGAGTCATGAATCATAAAATAGCTCCTTGCGCTTGGGCGAGACGTTAAATCCGAGAGGCTTGCCGAACATGAGCCGCGTTTGCGCGTCGATCGCGGGGATCGCGCCGAACACGACGAAGGTCACGGGCAAAAGGAGCCATTGCGCGATCATCACGAACCACGCATACGGACGCGAGAGATGTTTTGGGATCGGCGGGAGCACGGTCAGCGCGAGGCCGGCGGAGACAAACAACCCGATCATGGCCAGCTGCATGAGCCATTGCAACGTGAACGGCGTGTTTTGAAAAATCGCGAACGTCCGAAACTCGTCGGGCGCAACCCAGAACGGCAAATATCCGAGAATGAAAATGAGAAACGGAGCCGTGGCCCAGGTGTACATCCCTTCCATCTGCTTGAAGAGCCACCACGCCTTTACGCGCAACGGCATCTCCTTGTCGCGACGGAACGCGTCGGCCATGTAAGGAAAATTCTCCACGCCCCAAGCCCATCGACGCAGCTGCTTGTACAACGCGGGAAGCGCTTTCCAATAATTCCCCGTCATCACGGTATCCATCGATACCGGCAAATGGATCGGCGTGACGCGATATTCACCGTGGTACCGGAGCAGCCCCTGCAGAAAGATGCGCGAGTCCTCCGAAACGATATCCTTTTGCCAATACCCGACGTCCATGAGCATCCGCAACGACATGGAATGGGATGAAAACGTCATCATTCCCTCGGGTCGCGCGAGCTCGGTCATAAGCCAGAATGTCGTACCGAACATGGCGACGCGGACGGCGGCCGGTGATTCCCAGAGGTTATTGTTGTACAGCGCCACGGGCTGGTACGAGCTACGCGTGGGCTGCGGCACCGTGAGGTAGTGATAGGTCAGGCACGAAAAATATTTCGGATGGACGATCGTGTCCACGTCGAACGACGAAACGACGGTTGCGTCCGGATCAAGGCCGGCCGCCGTCAATTCCGGAATGATTTGAGACGCGGACCAGTGCAAGTTTGAACCCTTGCCGGGGATTTCGTCCGGCAAATCCTTCGGATGCAACGTCGTATGGAAACCGGCGAATGCCGACCTGAACTCCGGCTCGACCTCGGCCACGATCGACAAAAAACGCTCGGCGTCGCGCTCCTCGCCGGCCAGCACGACATACATGCGTTCGGCCGGATACGCGCAGGTCAAAAGGGAGCGGAGGGTTTCGCGGATCACGGGCAGCGACTCCTTGTACGTGGGCAGGAAAACCAGATGACGGATCGAATCATAACCCGCTTGCCGCTCGGCATCGGCCTGCCAATCCCGTTTCAACGCGGAACGATAGCGAAACCAGGATGTAAGCAGGAACGGGATGAAATAGAGGATGCGCAGGAGCCAGTATAAGTCAAAGACGATAATAAAATACACCATCCAGATCGGCCGGATGAACGACAAGGCCACGGAGGCGATCAGCGTCGTCCAAACGAGGACGCCCGGAAGGATCTCGCAGGCGCGGATGAAGCGGGATTTGGGCATGGGGCTCGGGGCTTGGGGCTTGGGGCTTGGGAGAAGTTAGAATCTAGAAGTTAGAATTTAGGATAGCTAACTTCTAAATTCTAACTTCTAACTTCTTTTCCTTCGGCATCGTGATATTCGGCTCGCGATCGTAGATCGGTGCGACGTACGTCGATGTCGAGACATCGCCGGACGCGATTCGGCTCGCCAGCCCTTCCGGATCGCGCGCCTCCCCGGCCGTGACGGCGACGAGCGGCACGCGGAGAAAACGCGCAAGCAGATTCGCGTCGAGCACGCCTCCGCGCACGGCAGAAAACGATCCGGGGCCCTCCACGACGCACACGCCTGAGAGCTCTCTCCCCCTTTTTAAGGGGGAGTTGGAGGGGGTCACGAGGTCTTTTGCGATCAGCGGCAACAGCATAGACGCGCGCCCTTCGCGTTCGACCCGCTTCAACACGCGACCCGCCTCGAGCCAAGCATAGCGGACGCGACCGTTCTCGTGGGTGTCGATGAAAAGCCAGGCCATACGCTTATTATTTTTGGATCCCGTCTAAACGATCGATGACCACATGCTTACGGCCTTCAAGAATCGAATAGAGGAATTTGTCCGTCATGTCTTTTCGATAGCGGAACTCATCCGGCGACATCACCGTGAAGTTGATTTCGTATCCGAGCGCCTGCTCGGTTTCGCGGATCAGCTTTTTGAGTTGCGCTTCGTTCACGACGCCCACGATGAAGACGTCGACCGGTGCGCGCTCGCCGAGAAAGACGCCGAGAAACGCGAGATACTGCACGTCGCCGATCTTAGGAATTTCCTGGTCCAGTTTCCCTTCATAGAGCGCCTGGGCGCGGAGCAGGAGCGCAGACAATTCTTTCAACAAACGGAAGTCCGGATTCACTTTGTAGTACTTCTTTTTGAGACCGGGTTGCCGGACCTTACTCTGCGGCAAATCCTTTTCCGCGGTTTCGACGATCAAACCGAGCTTGGTCAGATTGGCAAGCTCGCGTCGAACCGCGTTGATTTGGGTGCCGACGCGTCTCGTCATCTCACGCACGAAGATCGGTTCTTCCGGGTTTCGAAGGAAGAGGCTGAGAAGTTTGACGCGGGTGCGCGAACCAAAAAGGTGTTCAAGCATAGACTGAGTTCTATCTTGCCCAAGACTCCGGCGCTTGACAAGCCGCGATCCTTTTCGGGCTTTGCTGGACGTATTCGGTGTTAAAAACCTATACTCATCTCGATATGGATCAGGCGTTGCGCATCGCTGAAATTGAGCTAAGCCACGCGGCCGGTGAACGCATCGTCGGCTTGTTCCGCTACGACGGGTTTGAGCGTGGAAAACGCGGTCCGAGCCTCATGCTCATCGCGGATATTGATTCAACCCTGTACGCCTACGAACAACTCCTCGACACATTGAACGAGGCCGCGGAACAGACGCGACGCCTTCTGGCCGCATACGAAGGCGACCCGATGGCGCGTTTCGAGAAGCTCGTCCAACGGTTGAACGAGGCCGTGGCCACCTTCGTCGAGCGCGAACCGACGGCCATCGCCTGGAACCGCGTCAATCTCTTCCTGCTCGAATTCCACGAGGGCCTGCTCTGCGTCACCGGAACCGGACGGCTCGCCAACATGTTCCTGCAAAAACAAGAAGACGGCGGCTGGAAAGGGTTCGACCTGTTCGGCTCTCTGGAACAACCGACCGAGATCGATCCAAAGAAGCCGTTCGCCTCATTCATCTGCGGCGACATAAAAAAGGATGACATCCTCTTTGCCGGAACGCGGAACTTTGATGCGCTGCGAGGCGAGCTCAAGCTGGCCGAATCGCTCAAGACGCTGCCCCCGGTCACGGCCGCGCTAGAAATCAAGCAGGAACTGGAACGCCGTAACGCAAGCGACGACTTTGCGGGTTTGGTGGCTTGGCTTTCGCCCCTCACGAAAGAGGAAAAGATCGAGATCGTGGAAGAGGCGGGGAAAAGCACGCGCTCGATCGAGCGAATGCATGCGAGCGAACAGGAGGCCGAGGGCGTGCTTTCGCCCGCGATCCGGCCGTCCAAGCCGGCGGCGACGCTCGTGGGCATGTTCGCGGACATCTCGTCGCGGCTGAAGCGCCGTCGCAAGAAATCGACGGACGCGGTCGCCGTCGCGGGAATGCGGAACACGACGGCCGGTCACGGCACGACGCTCACGGTGAAGCGCAAGCGCCAACTCCTGATCGGCGGCGGCATACTCCTCGCGTTCCTCGTCGGCGGACTGTGGTTCCAGAGCAGCCAAAAGGCCAAGGCGGAACAAACGCTTTGGAATAGCGCATTCGACCAGGCCGTGGATCGGAAAACGCAAGCCGAGGCGAATATCGTCTATAACAATGACACGCGTGCGCGCCAGATGCTTCAAGAAGGCCGCGACATGGTGAACGGATTGGACGAGCGAACTGGCGAGCGCAAAGAAGCGAAGCAGACGCTCCTCGCCGAAATGGACGAGATCGCCACGAAGCTGCGCCACGAGATCATCGTCGCCGAACCGCCAGAGATGACGGCCGCGTCGCTTGGCGCGCCAGAGGGATCGTTCACGACCGTTTCCGCGGCCGCAGGCGACGTCTATGTGGCCGACACGTCCGCGCGCCAGCTCGTCGAGATCAAACCCGCGACACGCGAGACGAAGCGGCACGATTACCCTGAAACCATAGGACGAGTCATTGCGTCATGGCCCGGTACATCCGGCATTTACCTACTTGATGACCGGCGCAAGCTCTTCGTGTTCAACCAAACAAATGCCTCGTTCACCGCCGTCGCCTGGACGGCGAGCCAAGTCAGCAGCACATCGGCCTTTGCCGTGTACGGCCGCCGCTTCTACATGCTCGACACGCAAAGCAACATGGTCTGGCGATACGCGCCGTCGGGCAGCGGCATCTCGCAAGAGACGGCGTATCTCAAACAAAACTCGGCCGAGCTCGCCAACGCGACGGCGATCGCGGTGGACCAAAACGTCTGGCTCGCCTTCCGCGACGGCACGGTGAAGCGCTACAGCACCGGCGCCGAAGACACGTTCGCGCTCCCGGCCATCGATCCGCCTCTCACGAATATCTCCGCCATATGGACCGACGACGTGAGCAATCTCTTCGTCCTCACCGATCAAGTCGGCAAACGCGTACTCGTCTTCCGCAAGGACGGACGTCTCATCGTCCAGTACACGTCGCCGACGCTCACGGGTCCGACGTCCGTACACGCCGATCGCGACGCAAAGAAAATCTACGTCACGGACAATAACAAGGTGTATCAATTTGATCTCCCGAACCCGTAACCCGTCCATACGCCGATTTCGGGGCGTTACCCGGTTTCGGTAGGGGCACGGCATGCCGTGCCCCTACCGAAATACCGACGGGTTACGGATTTGTGTTATTATATTTTTGAATATGCCTCCCAAAAAAACAAAAACTACAAAAAAGGCCGTGAAGAAAAATGCGTCGTGGCAACTCACAACCATCCCGCTCCATGCTTGGATCCTGTTTTGGTTTTTTGTCCTCGCCACGATCGCCCTCACCGCACTTTGCTTCACCGCCGCATTCCATCCCGTTCAACCTGAAGCGGATGAAGAAGCGCTTGCGATGTTCCAAACCGTTCGTGAAAGTTTGGAACAGCAGGTGGCGGAGTTGGAGGGGAAAGTTGAGGAACAAGAAAAACCGAATAATGCTTCATCAGACAGCATGTCAGGCGACTTTCCTTTCGAGTGCTATACGGAAAACCCTGGGCCTTCTGAAACATATTTCACATATTTGTATCAGAACTCATCCGTCAGAATGACACTCCCTTATAGCTTCTCTTGGGGTAGCCTCGACTGCCCACCAATCGAACGCATCATATCTCCCGAAGAAACCTATCAGGAAATTCGTTTCGGTCCATCAATGAGAATTGAAGGTGAGGGCGTTGCCCGTGATGCTGGACTTTCAATTGGTGACGCTACAACTACAGCAGCTGTGCGAGCGCACGCAGAAAATGAACTATCACAAGATTACGTTTCAGACCCGAGTCCGATCAGACAAAGAACCATTAATGGGATTCCGGTAATCAGTTACGGTTACTATGCGCTCGGTCAGACAAACATATGGATTGCGGTAGGTCGCACACATACCTACTGGCTATTCTCCGGTGGTTGGCTCACCGACGCGGAAGCGGTGAAAATCATTCAGAGTCTACGCGTCACAAGATAAAAGAGCAGCTCCGGTCGGAACTGCTCTTTGCTCTCTGCTCTTTTCTTACTTCAGGTTGCACTTGCCGCCCGCCTCTTCGATCTTCTTCTTCATCTCTTCGGCTTCGGCCTTGGCCACGCCTTCCTTTACGACCTTCGGGGCCGCGTCGACCATGTCCTTGGCTTCCTTCAAGCCAAGACCCGTGATCTCGCGCACCACCTTGATGACAGCGATCTTGTTGCCACCTGCTTCGGCGAGCTCCACGTCGAACGTGGACTTCTCTTCCGCGGCAGCGGCGCCTGCGCCTGCACCGGCCATCATGACCGGAGCGGCAGCCGACACGCCAAACTTCTCTTCAAGAAGCTTCACGAGCTCGGCAAGCTCCATGACGGTCAACTTCTCGATGGAATCGACGAGACCCTGGAACTTGGTCGGGATCTCGACCTGCTTCGTTTCTTCTGACATAGCGATATGTGAATACGTAGGTGAATGAATGACACGTTATGCTGCAGGAGCAGGAGCCGCTTCTTCGGCTTTCGGAGCTTCGACGACGGGCGCCGGGGCGGGCGCGCCCTTCTCCTGGTCTTCCTTGTAGGCGTTGAGGAGACGGACGAATGCGCCGGTCGGACCGTTCAAGACCCACAAAAGCTGGGTGAGCAACTGCGGCTTGGACGGGAGTTTCGAGAGCTTGACCACGAACTCTTGGTCCACGACATCGCCTTCAAAGATACCGCCGACCAACTTGATCATGGCGTCCTTTTTGTTGGCGACCTCGCCGATGATGCGCGCCGGGGCCATCTCGTCTTCTTTGGCGATGGCCACGCCGAGCATGCCGGGCATGCTGCGAAAGTCGATCTCATAACCGGCTTCCTTGGCCGCGCGGGACATGAGCGTCTTCTTGGCGACGATGTAGTCCACCTGTTCGGCACGAAGCTTCTTGCGAAGATTCGACACCGCTTGCACGGTCATGCCCTGAAAATCGGCGAACACTGCCGCTTTGCCGGCCTTCATGACCTGCGAAAGCTCGCTCACCGCCACCTCCTTCTGTGCACGAGTTTTGGGCATAGGTTCTAAACCTGTGAATTAGGTACAAAACGACCGCAGAGGTCTTTATGAAAGACATCCTGCGGTCGCTTTTTGGTAGTGGCAATTCATGAATTGTCCCTACAGTTGGCGATCCTCGGAAAGGTCTCCGCTTGGGAGTATCAAGTCCGACATGCCGTCGGACCCTCTCTGTCTCAGGACTCTTGCGTTCGTTTGCGCGTAGATTAGCGGAGACCTCTGCTCCCGTCAAGCCCCTGTTCCTTCACCATCCAGCTGATCATCGTTGCGAACACGGCGTAGAGCAACCCACCCCAAAACGCCGGACCGAAACCGGCGACGCTGAATCCCGGCGTAACCCACGCCGCGAGCGCAAACATGAGCGCGTTGATGACAAGCGAAAACAGGCCGAGCGTCAAAATCGTAATCGGCAACGAAAGCAGGGCGAGGAACGGACGGACGAGCGCGTTCACCAAACCGATGACGACGGCGGCTAGGATCGCGTAGGGAAAACTCTGAATCGCGATGCCGGGAATGAGATTCGCGACGACGATCAACGCGAGGGCGTTCAGGACGAGGCGGAAAATGAAAAATAACATAGTACCTTGATTATACCGCACGTTCACGAATTTCCTTAATCTTGTTCTCGGCCTGATCAAGCCGCATTTTCAGCGCTTTAGCCAACTCCGAGGCGCGTTCGTATTTTTTCATCCCCTCTTCCAAATCCGGCTCCCCTTGCTCGAACCAAGAAGCGATATGCTCAAGCTCCTCAAAACCTTTCGCAAAATCGATATCATTCTTTTTCTTGACCATAATCAGATAAGTTTCTGCTGTTTCCCTTCGATTCTCGCATTCACGGCCCCGTCATGCAACCGCACCAATACCCCAAGACCCGGCTTCGCCCTGGCCACAGACGTAACGAGCGACCCGTCGGGCGCGGCTAATATAGCAAAGCCTCGCTTCAAAACGGCCTCCGGATTGAACGATGAGATGAGGCGCAACAACGAAGCGACGCGTGTCCGGAAAGTTTCAAGCCATCGATCGGCTCCCGTAGTCGCACGCAAAACGATTTCGCGCTCGAGGCTGATTCTTTGGAGCAATGTTTCCGTGATATCTGCTTCCATGTGGGCGAGCTCGAACAACACGTCTTTTCGATCGGGGACGAGACGGCGCGCGCAATCCGTCGGCGTCGAGCCGCGCACGTCCGCAGCCTCTTCCGCGAGCGTCGTATCGCGCTCGTGGCCGATGGCGACCATGGTCGGGATCTTGGACGCGTAAATCGCACGAACGAGACGCTCATCGTTAAACGCCATAAGCTCCTCGAGCGATCCGCCGCCGCGCGTAATCACGACCGCGTCATACCCTCCCCTCCTCCCGGAGGAGGGGTCGGGGGTGGTGTGAGCCCGCGCGGAGGAGGGACCGGATGTAGTGTGAGCCCGTGCGAGCGCGGACATCACGGAGTCCGGCGCTTTCTCGCCTTGCACGACGGCGTGATAGAGGTCGATCTCAAGTCCGCGCCAGCGCTCGTTCACGATGCGAACGAAATCGCCGTACGCCGCGCTTTCCCGCGAGGCGATGAGCGCGATGCGTGACGGGAAGCGCGGTAACTCGCGTTTGCGCGACGGGTCGAAGAGTCCCTCCGCGTCGAGCTTGGCGCGCAACGCCGCGAGCGCCTTGCGCAGCGCACCCTCGCCGACTAACTCGACGCGCTCGACGTTAAACGAAAGTTTTCCCCATTTCGGATAGACGCGCGGCGTGCCGTACAATCGCACGCGCATCCCGTCTTCGATCGGAAGTCGTAACTTGTTCAGCACGAGAAAACAATTGATGAGCGCGGTTTCATCTTTCAAATTAAAACTCACCCATTGACCCTGCGAAATCCGAAACTCGCTCACCTCGCCCTCGATCGCCGCCTCGTCCGCATCCCAAATCGCCTTGAACGTATCGTTCAGGTAGGTCACGAATTGCGAGACGGAAAGGATGTGCATCAGAACCCAATCATCCCAGCCCGGATTTGATCGCGCAAACTCTCGTCGGAGATGTTGGCGAGCTCGTCCAATCGCTTTGCCCGCTCTTCCCCCTCGACGATGCGCGGCTGGCTGCGGTCGATGTGAATCGGGATTGGCTCCAAAGTCAGATGTGAGAAGTCAGATGCCAGAGGTTTGGAAACGGTAAGCGCGACGGCCAATCCCTGGCGGGTTTGCGTGGAAAAATCCTGATCGAAGATGAAATTCCCGAGCGACCAGGCAATCGGCTTGTCTTTGTATGATGAAATGCCTTGCGTCCAATGCGGGTGTCCGCCGATCACGACATCGACGCCTTGGTCGATGAGCCAATGCGCGGTTTGGACGGACGATGCGTCGGGGCGCGAGCGATATTCGTTCCCCCAGTGGACAGAGGCGATCACCGTATCCGCTTCCTCTTTTGCGAGCGCGATCGCGGACGCGGCTTGCTCGCGATTCATGGCGTTGTCGGTCGTGTTGAAGCCGAGAAACGCGATGCGTAATTCGTGAATCGTCGTCGTGGCGAACGCGACCGGACCGTCGTCGACTTGATGACCGAAGACGAGAAGCCCCGCCTCGCGCAAACGGCGGACGGAATCGTTGTATCCGACCGTCCCTTGATCAAGCGCGTGATTATTTGCCTGCGACACGGCATCGATGCCCTGCGCTTTCAAGACCGGAATGACGGTAGGATCAAACAGGAAGTCGACGGACTTCACCGGAGAGCGGCGCATGTCCGTGACCGGACCTTCGAGATTTGCGACCGCGTAATCGAATGACTCGAACCACCCGTCGGGAAGCTTGCGGAAGGCGTAGGAGGCGTCGTTGGCCGTGCGAGTGCGATCTGCGACAAGTCGGTCGAGCATGATGTCCCCCGCAAACACGATACGCGCGCTTCCGATCTCCGGCGTCTTCACGCCCCGTCCGATCATCGGCCCGTTCGATGCGGAGATTCCGGGCAACGCGATCCGATCGATCACCAAAAGAAACGCCGGCGGACGAGGCAGCGGAATAAAAACCCACGCAAGAATGCCCAAAGCGATGCCGATGCAAATCGATCCGGAAATTCTCCGGGCTCTCAACGAACCATCCATAGACGCGCGAGCAGGAGAAACAGATGCCCCCAAATCACGTTTGTGATCAACGCATCAACCATGAACCACGCGTCGTGTTTTCGCCCGAATACGCCATGCCCTTCCAGCGGCATCACGACCAGTCCAACGACAAGCGTCAGTCCGACGACGAAGAGCAGCATCGGGACATACAGAAAACCGGGGAACCAACCGATTTCAACAAACAACGCGAACAAGAGACCGAAAAACGCGGACAGCGACAGATGCGCGAACATCCCGACGAGATAGGCTTCGCGGCGCGATATGGGTTTTCCGAAGAGTGTCGGAATGTCTTTGTCTTGGATAAAATTTCCGGCGCCGAACCGCGGCGCAAGATGCGACAGGATCGCGAGAATCGCTCCGGCCGCCATGCCGGCCAACGCGCCCACTAATAGCTGGCCCCACACCATACGTTACGGTTGCAGCGTCTCCTCGGGCGTTTTGCCTGGTATGGAAATTTCCACGTTTCGAATGCTGGAGAATTGCTTCAATGTTGTTTCGATCTGAGCACGAATCGCCAAGACGTTACACGATCCGCCTCCGTAGTTCTCAAGCTCCGGCGACAAAACCACGTTCGCCGTACCGCCGGACACGGTAAGCGATTCGAGACGCGTCCCTTTCGGGATCACCGTCTGCTCCGGGCGGAGCTCGGCCATCTTGAGCAACAATCGCAACGACGTTTCGACGGGTAAGCCTGAACGCGGGACGGATGCTTCGAGCTGATTGACGACCGAACAGTCGGTTTCCGTGGGGACGGCGCGGAGGAACACGCGTGACGTCATCGCCGTGCGCGGCAGGATCACCGGAATGCCTAATACATGGATCGGTTGACCATCCTTGGCGCTCGACTCGAATACCTCCAGCGTTCCGGTAGCGGTCGTCGGGACGGATAGGATGAAACCGCGAATCTGAAAGTCGCCCGGTTGTCCGATATCAGGCGCATCGGCCGTCACGAATCCCGACTCCAGCACGGTGCCATTGGCATCCAGTAATCTCCAGCTGATGTTGTTCTCAAACGCAATGCCGCTTCCGTCCACCGTGAACGGATTTGAGAGCGTCGCGTCTTTTGCCGCTTCGTATACGCACAAGAAATTCAACTCGTCGCAGATCATGCCTTGCGGAAGCGAGCGTACCGGTCCGGTCGGCGTCGGAGACTCGGCCGGTTGCACGCGACACACGCCCACCGCTTCGGTCGCGCCGTCCGCCTGCTCGTAATCGGCGCAGACTTGATCTTTGGGACACTGCCAACCGTCCGCGCCTCCGCAGAGACATTGCGCCTCGCATTGCGTGATACAGACTTCATCCGGCTTGCCGTGGCACGGATTTCCGCATTCCGTCCACTTTCCCCCGGCGGTTTCGCAGGCCGTTTGCTCCTCGGACGCGGGCGCGGTCGCGACGGGCGGCGCGGGCGTCGTTTCCGGCGACGGTTTTGTGCCGATCGGCAACTCGCGCCAGATAAGCAAAAGCGCCACGGTCAGCATGGCAACGATGGCCACCATAAACACGATGCTGAACGGAGCGTGCGTCTGTTGGACGGGCGACGACGACGTTTTTTTCTTTGCGCCTGCGGGCTTGGAAGTGTGTGGAGGCATATCGCCACCTATTTTGTCACGAATTCGGTAGCACGACAATAAACTCCTGCGCGCCCTTGCGCATATCTTGCTTATTGAAGGAATGAATCGCGTTCATGAGCACATCGTTGGAATACACGTAGTCGGCGCCGCGGCGCGTTCCCGGATCGTTGGTGATCCATTTCCCGTCTTTCGTATATCCCTTCACGACCAGCATGTGATACTCCGGTCCGCCGTTGCGAAAGTTCGGATTTCCGAGGGCTTTTCCGTATGCAGGAACGATGATCGGATAGCCGTTCGCGAGCACCCGCTTCATGTCTTCCGGCGACGTGAGCGGGCGGACAAGCACGGTCTCATATCCGAAATGCTCACGAGCCGTATTGACGACATCCTGCGTATCCGTATCCTTGTTATATCCGTAGGTCGTATCTTCGAACGCCACGACTTCAAGAATCGCTTCCGCGCCCTCGTCCGCGCCGTAGCTCGCCGTACGTCCGCGATAGAACGCGTCCACCATGATGAGCGACGCCTCCTCGCACGCATCCTCAAACGGCTGGTCCCAATTCTGATGCGGCGCCTGAAGCAAAAACGGCACGGCAAGATTCGTTTCCGTGGGCAGCGCGCCCTCCCAAGTAAGCGGATCACCGGAGGGAGTCGGGAGGACGGAGTCGGGAGGAGGGAGGGTTACGGGTTTTCCCGCCACCCCTTCTTCCTTCTTCCCATTTCCAGTTTCCTGTTGCTCCAGCCGGTATTCCTGCGCGATCGGCAAAGCCGGCTTGGTTGCGTCCGCGATGGTGTCACGAAGCGCGGCGCGATTCACCCACGCGCCAAACAAGAGCACAACAGCCGCTGCTCCAAGCGAAATCCAGATAAGAAATTGGCGAGTCATAATATAAGATTGAAGGTTAGCACGTATTCTTGATTTTGAAAAAGAAAAAGAAGGAGCGTAACTCCTTCAGTCCTCGAACCCGCGGCCGCGGACGGCAAGGAAGCACGTCTTCTCCGGCCACGGTCCCTTTTGGGGATAGAGCCACAGGTCGGGGAAGTTGAACCAGTTCGGGTTTTTTACCATGCCCGGCACTTGCGGCACGAGCAGGACACCCTTGCGTTCTGCGAGCACGACCGAATCGAGCGCGATCGTGGGCTCCATCCACCCGGGCTTTGGTTTTTTTTCCAACCACCACTCGTAGTAGCCGAGCAGCTCCTCATAAGCGGCGGGCCCGCTCTTGAGCGCGGAGAGTGCCTTCACGACCTCCTTGGTCGTGACATCACGCAGGCACTGGAGGAGAAACGCCGAAACCTCGGTGGGCCACTCGTTGTAGACATGTCCTCTCGACATGTCCTTGTTGCCGAAGTCCTTGTGGACTGTCGTGAACCACTTCCGAAGCGTGCAGTTGGCGGGTTCGGGATGGGTCACCTTGATCACCCCGATCTCGCGTTGGTGAAATGGAGAATTCTCCGCCATCGGCTGTTCGCTCCTTGGCATTCGTGTCACCGCCTTCCTGATAAAAAGGAACTGCCGTAGGCGTAACAAAAAAAGAGGCTTACGTCAAGCCTCTTAGGAAAAGAAAAAGAAGGACGGATGTCCTTCAAGATCGGGCTTCAGAGAGACGCGACGGTCTCTTCGATGACCCGGAAGTCGGCGTCGATGACGTCGTCTTTGCCCTCCGTGAGAGCGAGGGGCTCGCCGCCGAAGGCTTTGTGGATGTCGCGGGGCAGCATCTCCTCCTCGACGAGGATGAAGTGCAGGCGGCAGTCCCGTGCCGGCCACTCGCCATCGCACCGCATCCGGTGACCGACGAGTGCGCCGGGGCTGCTGCGCAGCTCCCCGATGACGACCAGAGTCTCCTCGGTGTCGTCCTCGACGCGGTAGGCGCTTCCGAGCGGGATGACCCAGTCCTTGTGGTCCCGGATCAGGGACCGGTCGTTCTCGATGAGCGCACAGACCTCCTCGATCGTCGCGGGGCGACGGCTATCGCGCAGGGCGTCGACAAGTACCCGCCTCGAGACGACGGGGTCGTGGTACGTCCGGATGAACATCCGGCGCGGCCCGATGCTCCCGCTCTTCTGCGGCAAGATGTGCCGCCAGATCTTCTCGTCACCGTAGATGCCGTCCCGGACGGCCCACGGCTTGCGCGTCGAAGGATCGACGTTCGCGAGCGCGAACGCGCGATCGGTGAACCTCGGATTCGTCTCGTTGCCCGACGTCTTCTCGATCGCCGTCTTCTGCTTTGCCTTGCTCATGATCTCATCTCCTCCCGTATAGGAATTGCTGTCGAAGAACCGAGAATGGCTTATATCAAAATGGGCAACGTGTCAAGGATCTATTACTGAAGCATAAGGGAGAGTTGGAATAAAAAAAGAAGGACAAAAGTCCTTCAGAAACAGATCAGCTCTTGAGCCGCAGCGACTCCGTGCCGGGGGCGAGCGAGAGCATTGCCTGCTCAACCGGTGTGACGTCGAAGGCGGCGATGATCCAGAACTCCCGTCCGTCCCACCCCACTATCAACGGATCGGGCTTGGGAATGTGCTTCTTCCAACTCGTGGGCTCGGCGACGATGAGGATGTCGTCGAACAGGGGGCGGTAGCACTCGATCTTTTCGCGGACCTCGAACGGGATCACGCCCTCGAAGGTGGCCGTGAGCCTGGTAACCTCGTCTACGACCCCGCACCGGCGCATCACCTTGAAATAGGCCTTCACGATGGCCGAGTATTTCTTCCCCTGTTTGAGGTCCAGCTTCTCACTGCCGTCGAGGGATACCCACTCCATTTTCAAGCGCGTTCGCTCCGCCCACGAACCGGAGCGCCAGTCGTCGTGCCACTCCAGGACGAGCTTCGGCATGTCCAAATGGAAAACCGCGAGACAAGGTGCACCGTCCTTCCGACGCCATGTGAGCGGCTCGACGCTCACCCGCTTGAGACCCGACAACTCGCGCGCGAGACTCTGCTGTTCACGCTTGAGCGGTTTGAGCATCTTCGTCACACGCTTCGTCGCGATCGCCTCGCAGGGCAAAAGCGTCTCAAGGAGAACTTCCCCCTTGCGAATCTGCTCCGCGAGCCGACTCTGTTGAGCATGGATCAGCTTCGGCTCGCGCGGCGCCAACCTCGGCCAACTTCACCATTAGTGCCAGATTACTCATGTGCTTTGTCTCCTTCTCCCTGAATGGGAGCCACGTTTAAATTCGAAGAACCGAGAATGGCTTATATCAAAATAGGCAATGTGTCAAGCATGGTGCGTGGAATACTAAGGATGAAAATAACAAGGTCCGTAAACAAAAAGAGACCGTCTTAGTCTCTTTTTGTTATCTTCGATTGGCGCTACTCCTCAATCGTCAAACTCAACATCTTAACTTCCGACACCGGGCGGTCGTCGGGAGTGCGCTGTATGGCGGAGATCTTGTCGGCCACGTCCTGGCCCTCAATCACGCGACCGAACACCGAATAGTTCGGCGGCAACGGATAGTCGCCCACCATGATAAAGAATTGCGAACCGTTGGTGTCCGGGCCTGCATTCGCCATGGCCACGATCCCCTTTTCGTACACCGGCGATTCAATCGTCGTTCCCTGGATCGTGATCGACTTCGTCGGAAGCTCGCCGACCGGATCGTTGTCGAACTGATATCCCGGACCGCCGCGACCGGTGCCGGTCGGGTCGCCGCCTTGGATCATGAAGTCCGGAATCACGCGATGAAAAATCGTGCCGTTGTAAAATCCTTGTTCGATGAGATACACGAAGTTCGAAGCGGCGAGCGGGCCGGCGGTCGCATCAACCTGAATGACGATATCGCCCTGATTCGTTTTGATACGAACTTTTTTCTCGACTTCGGCGGCCGAACGAGCGCCCGGGAAAGAAAGTGACGGCATAGGGGCAGATGTTTGAGGTGAAATGTCAGATGTCTGAGGTTGTGACGGAGGCGGAGTCGGGACCGGTGTCGGAGTCGGCGCGGGTGACGGGCAGCCCTGTCCGAGCAGCGCGAGGCCTAGGATGGCGGAAAGAAGAATCGTCGGTTTCATAGTGAGGGGATGATAAGCGAAAAGTGATCGGGGGACAAACGCACGTCGAGATCCGCGCCTTTGTCGGTACGAATACGAACGGATGTCGGCAAGACATCATCGGGCAAATAGACAAGCTCGATCCATGCCGCCCCGCAGGAACCGGACGAGATCAACTCGACCGCGGCGTTACGCGCGAGTTCCGCGCCGCGATTTGTCGGGTGAGATGCGTGAAAGCCCGCGCCGCTTGAACGATCGGGCAGCGTGGAGCCGTACCGACCGCCGGAGGGCGGTTGACGCGACGAACCGATGCGTCCCATGAGACCGGCGCGCGTATCGGGGCCGGCGGGATTTACCTTCCAGTCGAACTCCGGCCAGCGCCGCGACAACGCGGACGCCGTGCGCAAACGGAGATCGTCGAGCGCGATGGACGGGACATGCGAAAGCCGGACGACGGCCTGTAGGGGCACGGCATGCCGTGCCCCTACATGCCGTGCCCCTAC
>JBBTZS010000008.1:37051-71848 GCA_038061235.1 Patescibacteria group bacterium
GGACGACGGCCTGTAGGGGCACGGCATGCCGTGCCCCTACATGCCGTGCCCCTACCGAATGACCGACATACACGGACACGTCGTAATCCGCGCCGCACCAATACCAGTCCGGATCTTCCCGCCGGAGGCGGGCGATCTCGGAGGCGATCTCTTGCGCGCGCACGACATGCAGCGGCAAACGCTCCGGCGTTTCGTTTGTCGCGTACCCGAAGACGGCGCAGGCGTCGGCGGTCGTACGCAGCGCGCCCTCCATGCGCTCGATCGAGACAAACGGTTCAAGCGCAAGCGCGGGATCAATTTCCGACAACGCCGCCTTCGCGACCGCGCCCGCGTCGAAATCCGCTTGCGAACGCACTTCGCCGGAAACGAACAACGTCCCGTGCCCGCCCGTCACGCGAAGATCGCAGCGGGACTCGGGATCGCGCCGGACATATTCGTCCACCAAAGCGCGCGCGACTTTATCGCATGCTTCATCCGGATGCCCCGGCCCGCGAACGCTGGCAAATGCCATACGCACGCGACCTTAACGGTCTTGTCGTCGACGGGCAAGATCGTCAATATTCTCCCAAAAATGAATCCGGTTTCGACCTCCCCTTGTTCCCCTCCTTACGAAGAAGGGAGTCGGGGGAGGTCTTGAAGACGATTTTCGGTTCTTCCACATGAATCGTGGGCTCTTCCCAGCTCGAATCATCTCCATTCCAGCCCCACTCCCCGCCCGATGAGGCGCGAAACGACGTATATGCCGCGCGACCGAATCCCGCCTCGCGAATCTCCATGCGTTCAAACAATCGCGCATCCACTTCATCGAGAAACGTGGATGGTTGATTGAAGGTAAGCGCGTCATGTCCGATCGTCATCGGATAGGAAAGGAAGAGCCGACGACGTGCGCGCGTCACGGCGACATAAAACAGGCGGCGCTCCTCCTCCATCCCGCCCTCTTCCGCCATGGCGCGACGATTTGGGAATGCGGTATCGGCTAAGTGGACGAGAAACACCGTGTCCCACTCGAGTCCTTTGGCTTGATGGATAGTCGAAAGCACCATGCGCTCTTCGTCACCACGCCCCGCCTCCTGACGACCGAACGCCACGTTGTCGTAAAGCGAAAGATCGTTCAAGAACGACGTGAGATCGTCGTACCCCTCGGCAAACAAGGCGAGTTGCTCCAGATCCTCGATGCGCTCGCGCCAGTTTGGATACTCGCGCTCGAGATAATCCTGATAGTTTGACGCGATCACGGAGCGGATGAGCGGCGCGGGAACGCGTCCCTGCTCGATCAGCGTTCGCATGACACGCACGAAGTCCTCCCAGCCCGTTCGCGCGCGTGACGGGATGCGAAACGCGCCGGCCGACTCCACGATCTCCTCGATGCGCTCGCTCCCCCGCGTCTGACCGGCGAGGTCGGCGGCCGTGGTCGCGCCGATGCCCGTTTGCAAGCCGAGCGTTCGCAGCCACGCGACTTCGTCCTTGGGGTTTTCGTAGATGCGCAGAAACGCGACGACGTCCTTGATATGCGCGCGCTCGAAAAACTTCTGGCCGCCGCGATACTCGTATGGCACGTCGCGCTTGATGAGCTCGAATTCAAGTTGTTGCGAATGCGCGCTTGAACGGAAAAGCACGACGATATTCGCCAGCGCCACGCCTTGCGAACGTAATTGTAAAATATTCTCGGTCACGAACCGCGCCTCCTGCGACGCGGACGCGCAGGCCACAAGACGCGGCTTGTCGCCAGACTCACGAAGACCGACCAATTCTTTCTTGAATTGCGCGACGTTGTGACTCAACGACGCGTTCGCGAGATCGAGAATTTCCGGCGTGGAACGATAGTTCGTCAACAACTTGAAGATTTTGGCACCGGGAAACTGCTCGGGAAACGATAGGATGTTTTTCACGTCCGCGCCGCGAAAGGCGTAGATGGACTGCGCATCGTCACCGACGGCTACGACATTCCCGTGGACGGACGCGAATCCTTTCACGATACGCGCCTGCACCGCGTTCGTGTCCTGATACTCGTCGACGAGGACGTAGCGAAAACGCTCGGACATGCGGCGGCCGAGGCGCGGATCGTCGAGCAGCATCGCGAGATTCGTGAGCAGGTCATCAAAATCCATCGCGTTCGCCGACTTTTTTCGCGTTTGATATTGCCGCGCAATCTCTTCCAGCTCCGCCTCGAACGGTTGAAAATTCGGATGCTTGAGCTCCAAAGTGTCCGTGATGGACGTTTGCGTATTACGCGCATACGACAGGATATTCCCGACAACGGATGCCGTCGGAAATCGGCGCGCTTTGGGATCGATCTGTAAATCCTTCATGACGGCTTTGATGAGATCGCGCCCGTCCTCCATATCGAGAATCGTAAAACTCGACGTGTACCCGAGTTCGCCGGCAAACGCACGCAGCAAACGCGCGGCGATCGAGTGAAACGTGCCTCCCCAAATCCCCTTGGCCGCCGGCCCGAGTACGGTTTCAACGCGCTCGACCATCTCGCGCGCCGCTTTATTCGTAAACGTCAATAACAAAATCGACGACGGATCAACGCCGCGCTCGACCAGATGGGCCACGCGATACGTAAGCGTCCGCGTCTTGCCCGAACCCGCTCCGGCCAATACGAGACACGGCCCGTCGCCTTCCAACACGACGGCCAGTTGCTCCTGATTCAACGCATTCGGATAGTCGATGGGTTTGGCGGGGCCGGAAGTGTCCGGAGGCAGGACAAAGGTGGACATGGGCGGATGGTATCAAAAAACCCGTCGTAGGTCAGAAAACCCGCAACGGGTAGTTAGGCGGCCTCGCACTCGCCTTGAGAGGAAACGACGCGCAGGAGCGTCGGCTGTCGGAGGATGCGGTAGCGCAGCTCCTCGACGATCTCGTAGGCGAGAGGACGGATACTTCCGTCGCGATTCATGAGCCGGGTCGAGCACCCGAGCTCCTCGGGACGGCCGGCGCCGTCCCGTACGAGCTCGCGCGCCGTGCGCGGACTCGCGAACAGCGCGTAACGATTCTCGCGCTCTTCCGGCGCAAGCGCCAGGAGCTGTGCGAGGACGAGCCTCGCGTGCGCTTCGATCTCGCGTCGCCGCATCGCGGTGCGCACGAGTCGTCCGCGTCGAAGGAACGGAAGCGCATCCGTCACGGCCGGCTCGAGACCGAGTCGATCGGCCCCGGGAATCCCGAGCGCCTTTTGGATCTCCTTCAGCTCGCGTTGGAAACGCTCGCGCTCGCGGCCGTCGGCGAAGAGCAGGTCGCGGACGACGACGTAGTTCGTCTCCGTTCGCAAACGCTCGAATCGCGTCTGGAACACGGGACACGTTTCGAGCCGGAAGACGATGAACGTCTCAATCAGCCGGCGAACGACGACGTCCCGAACGATGAGACGCTTCGTCCAACCGCGGCGCGTGCGCGCCGCCTCTTCCGGATCATCGTCGTCGTCGAGCGCTTCTGTCTCGAGGTCGATCAAAGCCGAATCAGATGTCTTCATGAGACACCTCCTCTCAATTTTTTGCCGAATGAACCACCCCCGACGGGGGTAGGCCCGGTCGGGAGAACCGCATAGCTAACCAAAAAATACGGGTTTTGTCAACCCCCATGCCCTAAAACCCCGCTTTTCTGCGGTTCTCGACATGTTCTTCCAGGGTGCGCGCGTAATAGATGTTTCCGACCGAATCCGAAAGGAAATAGAGATAGTCCGAGGGAGCCGGGTTGAGAACGGCGCGGATCACGTCGGCTCCGGGATTATTGATCGGCGCGGGAGGAAGCCCCTGGTATTTATACGTATTAAACGGTGAATCAATGGCAAGATCCACAGCCGTCGAATGTGCGCGACCCGAACCCGTGAGATAGCTGATCGAGGCATCGGTTTGAAGCGCCATACCGATTTGGAGGCGGTTCAGAAAAATACCGGCGACGATCCGGCGATCACGCGATTCGCGTACTTCGGCCTCCACGATCGAGGCGAGAATCACGACATCGTCCAGCGTCTTGAGCGGCGCGGATTGCGGACCCACGGTCGTCGTGGCGAATCGCGCGGCGAACTCGTCCAATTGTTTGCGGATCAAACCGTCGGGCAGCTGATCGCCCCACACGCGATAGGTGTCGGGAAACAGATATCCTTCCAGTGAGCGATTGCGCGGGAGATTTCGCAAAAACGAATAATCGGCGCGAAGCGTTTCGTCGAAGGGCGCACGATTCACGGAGCGGCCGGCGAGCGCGGTCGTGGTCGTGGTCGGGATGTCATGCGCGGATTCGAGATACGAAGCGATTTGATCGACCGTCCGGCCTTCCACGATGCGGACTTCGACCTCGCGCCTAGCCGGGCCGATCGCCAGCGTGCGCGCGATGTCACGGTAACTCTGACCGGCGCGAAGCTGATAGTCGCCGGCCTTGGGCCTGCCCGCCGCCCGGTCAAGATATCCGTACAACTGATAGCGCCACGCGGAAACGATCAGGCCGGCCGACTCGAGATCCCCCGCGACCTCGCGCGCCGTGCGGCCCGCTTCGACCGTAAAGGCGAGCGGCACGGGCGACGTGGCGCGACCAAACCAGGCTTCGTTCCCGAACACCCAACCGAAGCCAACCAAAAAAATCAGAAGAATACCGACCAAAAAAAGAAAACGTTTCATGTTAGTGATTGGTAGATTTTTTTGATTTACGAACCGTGTTGGCGACGCGCATCCAGCGAATCACGATCGCGCAGAGGATGCCAAGCACGGCTCCGGCTACCACGTCGCTCGGATAGTGAACGCCCGCGAATACGCGTCCGACGCCCACACCTGTCGCGAGCACGAGCGCGACCATGCCCCATGCGGGACTGCCCAGCGTCAGAGCGGCGGCACACGCGAACGCCACGGCCGTATGCCCGGACGGAAACGCGTGTACGGTGAGCGGCGACGGGATGAGCCGCATGATCTCGCTTGAAGCTTCATAGGGACGAAAACGCCCCACGAGCTGCCCAAGGATATTCGTCGTGAACAATGCGAGCAAGGCCGACCATCCCGCGTCCGTAACGGCCTGTCGTAACGGGAAGCGTTTGCGGATATACCCGAGTCCCGCGATCAACGGGACAAACAGGAACACGAGATAGCGTGAAGCAAACACGACCGCGCCGCGCGACCAGTCGGTCACGAGAAGCGATTGCATCCCGTGGATGATTTCAAGTTCGCCGGTCATAGGGACAAGGGTACCGCAGGGAGAAGTTAGAAGCTAGAAGTTAGAAGTTAGAAGCTGGCCGGGTAAGCATCCCTCTGAACCTAAATTCTATCTTCTAGCTTCTAACTTCTCGGTTTCTCCGTCTTCTTCGGATACGCGCACCACTTTGCGACGGGACATCGCCAGCATTGCGGCGTGGGGGCGCGACAGACATCTCGGCCGAACGGAACCATCACTCGATTGATTTTCGACCACAGCCGCTTCGGTACGAGTTCCATTAATTCACGTTCGACGCGCACCGGATCTTTTCCCTTCGTCCACCCAAGACGACGCGCGATGCGAAACACGTGCGTATCCACCGCGATCGCGGGTTTCCCGAACACGAACGACAAAACGACGCTCGCCGTTTTACGACCGACGCCGGGAAGCCGCGTCAGCTCCTCCATCGTGGACGGAACGCGACCGTCATATTCTTCAAGCATCATCCGCGCGAGCTTGTTGATCGCCTTTGCTTTTTGGCGATACAACCCGATCGTATCGATGGTTTTTGCAATCTCCGTCCAATCGGCATCCGCCAGCTTCTTCCATGTAGGAAACCGTTTTCGAAACGCCGGAAACGCGGCAAGCGTTTGCTTGTCCGTTGTGCGCGCGGACAGGAGCGTCGCAAGCAAGGTGTCTTCCGGCGTATCGAGATGCGTATCTCCCGGGCCGTGATATCGTCGCCCCAGCGTTTTCAAGACGCGTTCGACGCTCATACCAACACCTGTCCCGTCATGTCCGGAGGCGACTTGAGTCCCATCATGTGCAAAATCGTCGGCGCGACATCCGCGAGCATGCCGACCGGCGGGTTGAGCGAGAGGTCGCCTCCGATCACGTCGCCCGTGGGCGCGCGCAATCCTTCCAAATCCTTGTGCACGATGATGAGCGGCACCGGATTGGTCGAGTGTTCCTTGTCCATGTCTCCCGTAACAAGATTCTTCACCTCCTCCGCATTTCCGTGGTCGGCCGTGATCACCATCGCCCCGCCGACCGCGAGCGCCGCGTCCATGATTTGCCCGAGACAGACGTCGATCGTCTCATTCGCCTTCACGGTCGCTTCGTGGTTTCCCGTGTGTCCGACCATGTCCGGATTCGCGAAGTTGAGCGCGATGAAATCGTATTGTCCGCCGGCAATTTCTTTCACCACGCGATCGGTCAGCGGGAGCGCGGACATTTCCGGTTGCCGGTCATAACTCGACACGCGCGGCGAAGGGATGATGGCGCGATCCTCTCCGGGATATTCGTCCTCCTTCATCCCGTTCAAGAAAAACGTGACATGCGCGTACTTTTCCGTTTCGGCGATATGCAATTGGCGCAAACCCGCGTCCGAGATGACTTTGGCGAGACAGGTTGAAATCGGTTGCGGCGGGTAGGCCACGTCGGCCGGGACGTCTTTTTCGTATTCGGTAAATGTCACGAAGCCCAAATCCTGAATATAGGCGCGAGGGAATTTATTGAAACCCGGGACGACGAACGCTTTGGTGATTTCACGCGCACGATCCGGGCGAAAATTGAAAAATATCACGCTGTCGCCCGGCTTGATCGTCGCCGTCGGCGTACCTCCGGGCGCTATCACCGCCGGCGTAACCTGCTCGTCGAACACCGACTTCGCATAACTCGCTTCAAGCGCCGCTCGCCACGACTCGGCCTTCTCTCCCTCGCCTTTCACCATCGCGTTATACGCTTTCTCGACGCGATCCCAACGGTTGTCGCGATCCATCGCCCAGTATCGTCCGGCAAGCGTCGCGATCTTTCCAACGCCGAGTTCCGCGATCTTGGCATCCAACTCGGTCAAGAATTGCCGCGCGGAATTATAGATCGCGTCGCGGCCGTCGAGAAACGCGTGGATGTATGTTTGCGCCACACCTTCGCGCTTGCAGAACTCGAGCAACGCATGAAGATGCGCTTGGGACGCATGCACGTTTCCCTGCGAGACCAGTCCCATCAGATGCACGTCGCCGCCTTTCTCCTTGGCATGCGCGACCATCTTTTTCAGCATGGGGTTCTCAAAAAATTCACCCGTTTCAATGGACAGATTGATACGCGGTAAACTCTGATAAAAAATCTTCCCAGCCCCGATGGTCAGATGGCCGACTTCCGAGTTCCCCATCTCTCCCCACGAAAGTCCGACGGCTCCGCCGGACGCATGGACGGTCATGGCCGGATATGTCTCGATCAGCCTTTTAAACACCGGCATTTTGGCGTCCGTGACGGCGTTTCCCTCGGAGGGAGGGGCTATTCCAAATCCGTCGATAATAACGAGAACGACGGGTCTCGGGCGATGCATGAGGGACATCATAGCCTTGATGCAACCCGCTTGACAAAAGCCGCTTTTTTGGCTATACTGTGCGGTTCCTCGATTTACGCTCTCTTGAGCGTTAAAATGAGGGCCTAGCTGACCGGAACGGCTGGATACGATCTTTTAATTTTCACCCCGTTCCGGCGGGGTCAGGCCTTTTGGCCGGGAGGATGAGATGGACAAAAGAGAGTTTCGGAAGAGGGTCGCGAACGTCTCCCTGCCCCTGCGTTCGAACATCGCCGATCTGGTCGGCGAGGTCAAGAAGGCCGAGCTCGAGCAGGCGATAGCGAAGAGCGACCCGCCCGCGCCCGTCGAGGAGGCGGCCTCGGAAGAGGTCGAGGCTCTTGGCGGGTTCCGCCCCTCCGACGAAGTGGTCGCCGCAATGGCGAAGAAGGTGGACGCGCATGCGCGTACCACCGCGACGCCGATCCCGCCGCCGCCGGTGAACGCGCCGGTCGTTTCGTCGGAATCGGAAGACGAGTCGTCGGATGACGCTTCGTCGGAAGACGAGGTATCGGAAGACGAGGCCGAGCCGGGACAGACCCCGACCGGATCGTACGAAATCCCGGTCGAGGACGAGCTGTCCAAGATCGCGTCCGTTCCGAGTGTCTGCGCGGTTCCCGCCCCTGTGGTGGTGATCGTGAAACCCGAGGAGCCGAGCGTGGTGATCAAGCCCGCGGCAAAGCCGAGGGCCGCCGACTCGAGCATGGATACGCTCGATGCGCCGGCCGTCACCGAGGAGGACCTCAAGCGTGCCGGACTCAACACCGGCGAGCGCGAGTGGTTCGCCAACGAACCGCCTCCGCCCTTCGAGACGGAGCAACTCGCGGACTCCGGTCCGGTCTCGGTTCCGGAGGTCGCCGTTCCGGCGTCCGTCGCCGAAGCGCAGCGCCCCACCAACCGCCGTGTCGCGATGGCTCCCGCAACGCCGGCGCGACTGTTCTGGGTGAATTACAAAACCCGGATCATGCTCGCGATGGTCGTCGCCGACATCGCCGTGCTCGGGCTCATGGCCTTGAGCGGCTTCGCGGGCTACAAGTTCGCGCTGCGTTCTCCTCCGGCGACAAGCGGCAATTCGATCGCCGTCGACGAAGGCCGGGCCTCGCTTCCTGCGGAACCGGACGACGTCGTACGCGTCGAGGAAATTCCGCCGACGCAACCCGCCATGCCGCCACCTCAGGATCGCGGTCTCACCGGCGTCTCCGGCGAGGTGGTCCGACAGCCCGCGCGCGAAGCGTTCGCGACTGGCTGCCGCACGGCAGGCACGCGTCGGATCCCCGGGGTCACGTTCCTTTGCGGACGCGGCCGGCTCGCGGGAGCCGACGCCTGCAACTGCGTCGTGGTCGGACGAGTCCTCTGACTCGTCCGCCGGACGTACAAAGCCCCGACACGCATCTGTGTGTCGGGGCTCTTTTCTTACCACCCCGACTCGCTTGCCATACACCGTATGGTGTATGGCTTGCCAAACGTCAAAATCGCTGGTAGGTTCTTGTGGCTTCGGGCTATATCTTCGCCAAAAGCTTGATATAACCCTCCGCCGCTCGGAATCGTGCAAGCAACGCTTGCCCGTTCCTCACTCTGTCGGGCTATAGCGCAGTTGGTAGCGCGCTTCGTTCGGGACGAAGAGGCCGTGGGTTCGAGTCCCACTAGCCCGACCACGCAAAACCCCGCCATCCGGCGGGGTTTTGTATTTTATCGTGAATTTCGTCTTCATCATTTCACGAGCGCGAAGTTGCCGTTGATAAAAGCTGGCTTCATTCCCAGGACTTCTTGCTTATACGAAAGCTCCGATGAAACCGGATTCAGGATATAGATCTTCTTTTTCCGATAAAATGCAACTCCGATCTCGATGAGCGTATTTCCCCCGATATATCCGGCGATCCCGCGTTTTTCATGATTCACGACAAGGATCGCGTCAGCCCAATCGATTTTCTCAAAATGATCGTTGATCGCACCTTCCTTTAGATCCCAAATCTGATGATCAGGCGGAAATGCGTCGATGCCACCATTCCTTTCGATACATTCTCTAAAGTAGATTTTTCTCCCACCGCCAAACTCAGCGGGTGTCTCCAAGGTAAGCTCAGGAATCTTCACCAAATGGCCATTCTGCACGAGTCGATCTCGCGCCAATTCCATATCCTGGTAAAATCCGATACTGCCGCAAATGGTGATTTTCATATGGATGGTTTTCGTTTTAGCGTTCCCGTTCCGCAACTGATTCTCGCCGCCGGGACAATACCCACGCGGCGAGCAATGCCGTGATCGGTACGGTAAAGACGAGACCGATCGTGCCGGTGAGCGAGCGGATGATTTCGTCGGCGATCGAATCGAAGTTGATAAACTTCAGCC
Organism: Patescibacteria group bacterium; assembly: GCA_038061235.1. Lineage (GTDB taxonomy): Bacteria > Patescibacteriota > Patescibacteriia > 2-12-FULL-60-25 > 2-12-FULL-60-25 > RHKK01. Next base: position 46,878 of record JBBTZS010000008.1, read on the forward strand.
ACGAGCCTCCGAATTGCGAATACAAAAGAAGGGAAGACAGGGACGCGCCGACATAGGCAAAAACGAGCGTGTTCGCGAGCGCGCCCATGTGATCGCGACCGATCGCCATGCCGGACGTAAACAATTCTTTGAACGTCGCTTTCGTATGGTGACGGCGCACTTCCGCGACGCCCGACGCGATGGACACCGCGACGTCTTCCAGTAAACCGGCTGCCGCGATGATAATCCCGGCGAATAATAGGCCGCGCGGATTGAGCGTCGGATTCTTCTGGAAGAATAGTCTGTCTTCTTCCGTCCCGAGACCGGAAAGCCGCGCCCAGTCTACGAATACGATCGAGATAAGATACGCGACGAGGGCGCCGCCCATCGTGCCGACGACCGTGACCATCGTCTTTCGATTCCAGCCCGTCGTGAATCCGGTCGAGATGAGCGTGAATACGCCGGCGAGAATGATGGCGATCGGAACGGGATTTGCGCCGCGCATAAACAGAGGGATGAGCACGTACCCGATCAAACCGATCGAGATCGCGATCGACGCGGCGATTTTGAATCCCTGCCATCCCGACAGCAGCACCAGCGTCGCGACGAAGAACACGACGAGCCAAATCAGCGCGCCGCGGCGGTCATATCCCTCCAAAAAGATCGTCCAGCCTTCCAGACCGCCGGATTGCATAAACAGAACGACGGCGTCTCCCTGCCTCGGTTCAAGTCCGTACGGATTCGAGCCGACGTCGGAACGAACGTCGTGAGTCTCCCCTTTGAGCGGGCCGGAACGAAACCGGATCGAATATAATTTGATTTGCTGCGCGCCTTGAGGCAATGCCTCGCCGGTCAACCGGACGGACTCGACGACGCCATGCTCGTACTGGCCCTCGCGACCGAAGGGCTGCGGGTCTTCGATGCCGCGATCGACTTGCGCCTCCTCGACCACCGGCTCGATATCCGTCGCGACGATCTCTTGCGCATGAGCGGCGGGAGAGACAAAGAACAGTGAACAGAGAACAAAGAGCAGAGAGCGGAGAGCGGAGAGCGGAGACGATTCCGGCCTCCAAAAAACTGCTCTTTGCTCTCTGCTCTTTCCTAACTGCCCTTTTCTCTGCTCTTTGTTCTCTGCTCTTTTCATAAGCTCTTTGTTCTCTACTCTTTGATTATTCCCCCCACGGATACGGCGGTTCATACGTCTTCTGCTCGCGCGCGTATCGACGCAGCCATTCGAGTAAATGCGCGGTCGCGCGCACATCTTCGCGATTGTACTGGATGATGGCATTCAGATTGGCACGGTTTTGGCTTGAAAGCCAAGTTTCATACGCCGTCACGGATTCGCCCCCGCCCTTCACATCCCCTTCCCATGCAAAACCCAGGAACTTGCCGATCGCTTTAAGGCTGTAGAAGTACAGTGGGAATACAGCCGTATCCGCGGCCATTTCCTTCAAATCGCGCAGGGCATTCTTGAAGCGGAGGAGGTCGGGATTCGTCTCGGAACCGTAGCGATGCGCGAGCACGTCCAGACGCGTCGCTTCATACCGCGCGTAATGCCAGACGGTGTACGACTCGGGCAGACCGGCGATCCATACGAGAAACTCCTGCCACATCTTGCCCTCGTCTTCCGGACGCTCGGCCACGAACGACGTGTAGCCTTGATCCGGTCCAGACAGAATCCAGAATCCGTAGAGATAATCCGCGTCGGTGGGCGGATGGCTTTCAATGTCAAAATGGATTTCCAACCCCTCCGTCGGATCGACGAACGGCTCGCGGATGATCACGGAGCCGCGCGTGAGCGAGATCGCCTGGCGGCGCACGGCCTCGAGCGCGCGTTCCGTCAGCCCCGGCGCCCGACCTTCGAGCGCGGCGACGTCGAGTTCGGCGGCGCGGTCGATCGTCGCGATGCCGAGTGAACGGAGCGCGCGCAACTTGCGAACATCCACGTTATAGAGCAGCGCGATATCGCGCGTTTCGGTCGCGAGGCGCAAACACGCCGCGCCCCACGGCGACGTGTCCTCGCAGCTTTTGCGATACACAGGTTCCGGACGCACGCCCTCGCGAATGCGCTCGAGTTCGTGGAGCAGGTCGCGGAAGTCGGACTCAAACGCAGAAGCGTCAAAGCTGATGCGCTGGCCGTCGGAATTCAGAATCGCGGGATGCGATGGAAATGCGCCCTGCACACGCTCCAACAGCAAGGCGTAAAACATAAGCTGAGCCTTGTGCTGTTTCTTGATTTCATGGCTTCGCTTCACGTCCAGCGGGACGTAATACCAGTCGCCAAATCGACTCTTCCCTTCCTGCCGCTCAAGCAAGTCGGGACGGCCGAACCAGTCGCCGTCGCGCAACACGCCCTGATAAATGAACGGGACGCCTTGCCGCATCAATTCCAGCGTTCGCGCGACGTCCGTGTCGTCGTCTTTTCTTGGGACGGTCTCCGCCTCGCCAAACTTGTCGGCGATGATCTCGCGCTCGTGGATCAACCCGTCGTTCATGCGCTTCTCCTCATCCGCCGTAAGCGACCTGCGATCTTTTATATCGCCAAAACGCTCCCAATACGGCCAATGCGGGCATTGGAGAAAACGATAGAAATCAGTCGCCGTCAATCGATCCATAGGAATGTTAGAGGTCAGAAGTCAGATGCCAGATGTTGGGGGAGAATAAAGAATGTCAGATGTCAGATGCCAGATGTTGGGGGAATAGACTTCAATCTTTTTACCGCAGATACCAACATCGCAGTAATCTCATTGAGTTCATTGAGTAATACATCGGCGACACTATTCTGCAAATATCCGGCATCTTTGAGAAGAAAAAGCCAATACTTCGTCTCCCGTGCGCTTTTAAGCGCTATCTCGAAGAACCGCTTGAACTCCAACCTCGAACTTGCTCCCTGCGCTTCCGTTGCATTCGCTCCGATCGACATCGAGGATCGAAGAACTTGATCAGAGATAATCCAACAAGCTCTTTCATTCGGCAACCGTTTCAACGAACGTATTATTTCAAGGCTGAAGCGATAGGCCCTTTCGCGTACATCACGAGATGGTTTGCTCGACATAACATTTGGCATCTGACTTCTGACCTCTGACTTTCTTCAATACGCATCAGTGAACACCGGGGCGAGATATCTGTCCGTCGGCACGAAGTCGTCGGTAAGCGCGGGCGCGCGTTTACGCTCGAGGAGCGCGTCGATCTCGGTCGGGTCGATCAGGTTCACGGCCGTGCGGCGCGCCTCCTCGGACAGGTCCTTGGCGACGGCGGCCGGCGAAACCGTGGAGTACCACGCGTCTTGATCGATCGGAACGTCCGTCGCGAGCAGGACGATGGTGTTGCGACCCGGCATGATAGCCTGCGACTGCGGCGCGACATAGACCCGCGTCCAGACCTCGCGCAACGTGCGAACCATCGACGCGAGAAAATCACCATATCGAGAGTCGTCGATGATATTCAGGGCGTAGATGCCGTCCGGCGACATCCGGCTCTTGAGCAATCGATGAAACTCGACGGTCGTGAGATGATACGGAACGCTGAAATCGTTGAACGCGTCGCCGAACACGAGATCGTACGGCTCGTCTCCGCCGCGCGCGAGATGCATGCGCGCATCTTCGCCGGCCGTGACGATGCGCGTGTCGCGGGACAGGCCCATCAGTCGATGATTGGCCTCGGTCACGCCCGGATCGATCTCGGCGACGATGGAAGTCGATGCCGGATACGTCGCTTCAAGGTAGCGCGGCAGTACATATCCTCCCCCGCCGATGAAATACGCGGCGAACGCGCTCGACGTCGCGTATCGGCTCGCGATCAGGTTCGCATACACCTGTTCATACTCGTATCCCAGATCAAGCGGGTTCGACGGATTCACATATGAGTGCACCAGATGGTCGAGCCGGAGCGTATGCGTTTGCTCGCCCTCCTCGTTTTGCGAGTCGAGAATACGGATGCAGAAATAATTCGTTTCCATCCGGCATGCGCCGGGAACGATAAAGGCGCCGAGCAGAAAAATCCCCGCCACAACCGCGAACTTGTTACGCCACAACCGCTCGCCGCGCGCGACCCAAAGTCCGAGCGCGAGAAGCAGGATGGACACGCCCGTCAACACGCCCTTCGTGCCAAGCGCGGAGATAAGCACATACCCTCCCGCGAACGTCCCGGTGATGTTACCGACCGCGCTCCACGCGGAGAGCGTCCCGACCGTGCCGCCGGTTTTGGACAGGTCGGACAACGCTTGTTTCACGGCCTGCGGGGTCACGGTGGAGAGGAAAAACGCGACCGGGAAAAACGCGCAAAACGACATGACGATGACGCGCGCGAGGAGCGGCATGGAACCGGCGCCCACGCGTTCGCCGAGGATGATCAAAATGTAATTCGACGCGAGCGCGGCCAGGCCCGCGAGCGCCAGGCTGCTCCCGAGCGTTTTCTTACTGCCGTTCACGTCGGCGAGAATCCCGCCCGCCGCATATCCGAAGATGATGCCTAGCAGCGTGGTTCCGATCACGCCCGTCCAGACATACACGGACACGCCCACGTACGGCGCCATCGCCCGTCCGGAAACGATTTGGACGAGCATTAGGCAAAAACCGGCGAGAAAAACGATCCACTTCATGTTCATACGGCGGCGGACGGCGTTCGACGGGCGGACGCCGACGGTTTGCGGAACAGGGTCCAACCGCCGGCCGCGAATAACGCCACGGCGATCGAAAGCCATACCAGGCGCGTCGAAAGATAATAATTAAAGACGAATCCCGCGAGATACGTTCCGAGAATGCTTCCGGCCGCGTTCCACGAGCCAAGGAGGCCGACGACGCGGCCGGTTTCCGCGAGTTCCGCGAGGTCGGTCTTGATCGCCGCCGGCTGGACGGCCGCGAGAAACACGGACGGCGGAAAAAACACGCACAACGCAAAGAGCGGCATGGCGGCCGGAACCGAGAGACGCGCGCCGAGCCACGGACCGATCAGTGCCGCCACGCCGTATCCGACGGCGGTGAGCGCTCCGGCGGCGAGAAGCGAAATCGCAAGCACGCGACGCGGCCATGCACCATCCGATGCATGGCGCGGCGGCCGTCGGTCGGCGAGCTTACCGCCAACGAACGCGCCGACGGCAATCCCGAGAAGCACAAACGCGATGATTCCCGTCCACGTGTACAACGATGAACCGAGATACGGCGCCGTGACGCGGGCGGCTAACAGCTCGATAGTCATCATCGAGAATCCGGCGAAAAACACAATCCCCCGCGAGCCGAGGCTCCGGGGGATGGCGGGAAGGTGAAATCGTCGCGGCATGAGCCACACTCTACCTTATTTGGTCTCCTTGTGCAGGCTGTGCTTCTTGCACTGCGCCGAGCAGAACTTCATAAGTTCAAGACGACCCTTGATGGTCTTCTTATTTTTGGAGGAGTGATAATTCACCTTTTTGCATTCGGTGCACTCGAGTTTGATCAGGTTGTCTTGGGACATAGTTGGGAAGTGGGAAAGTCAGAGATCAGAGGTCAGATGCCAGAGGTCAGAAATTCTGGCTTCTGAATTCTGACTTCTGACCTTTGTTCTGTGTGGAGCCAGCGACCGGGCTTGAACCGGTGACCTGCAGTTTACAAAACTGCTGCTCTACCAGCTGAGCTACGCTGGCCCGAAACGCCGGTTTTAAGGTGGGCAAATCCTACTGCCATAGCCAAAAAATGTCAATCCTGACTGCTTTCAAGGACATCGTTCGTGCTAGGATGAGTCTATATGCAGAAAAAACTGATCATTTCGTTGGTTCTCGCCCTCGCCATTCTCTCCAGCTTGATCGTCGGGGCCGTGACCGGTCGCATCTGGTTCGCGCCGCAAACCTCGATGAAAACCGTGGTGAACTCCCAGACCATCCTGACCGCCCTACGCGACCAGGGGTTCCTGGTGACCCAGACGTTCATCTTTGACCAGCCCGTCACGATAGAGCGGACGACGGGAAGCGCGTTCCGGGATTTCTTCGTCGGCCAGACGGTCGAGGCGCGCGGTACCATGGAAGCGAATCTCGGCATCGACCTCGAGCGGCTCCAGGCGGACGATGTTACGCTGACGGCCACGGAAATCATCGTGCGCATTCCCGCGCCGTCGCTGTTCAACACGCGTCTCGTCGGGCCGATCGAAGTCAAAAACACGCAAGGACTTTTGAAGCGCGTGCTTGAACCGGACGACGGATATAATCTCGCCTTGGCGGAACTGACGCGCGCCACGGAAGAGGCAGTCGGAAAACCGGAAATCATCGAGCGCGCGACGGAAACGTCCATCCGGGAGATCGAACGACTCGTCTCGCTTATCCTGCAAGGGGACGCGCGGAGCGTGCGGGTGGAGGTGGAGGCGGCTTCGTAGCCTCGAACGGACTCCCCGCCGCGTTCGTCATGTGACGTTGCCAGGCCTTTGAATATTTTGGCAGGAGTCCGGACGCATCCACCGGAACCGCGTTTTTCATGTGGGGCGGACGCTTGTGTTTTAGCAGATAGGCGCAACGCTCCAACATGGCATCCAACTCGATTTGAACGATTTTTTCACGCCCCGGATCCAAACCGTCGCTTCGAAACGCGAGACGGAAAAGCTCCGTCACATATTTGGGATATTCGCCGACCGTCTCCATCTTCTGATAGAGCGCCGTTTCGTCTGGGGTCATAGACGCCGGATTGATCCGATATTTTTCTTGTAGTTGCTTGAACTTCGGGCGCTCCTTGCCGTAAAGTAGAATTTTCTCATACATGTCTCGCACGCCGTCGAGCGCCTCCTCATCCAACTCCGCGTTTTTCAAACGGACATATTCCAAGGGAACGGAAACATGCGGCTCGCCACGGAGCGTCAGCCCCTCGCTCAAGAGCCCCGCCTCCTTGAATTCCCGCGTACTTGCGGGAAGTCCAAGCCCTAAAGAATACGCGTTGTCGATCCCGACCAAGGACAGCTCCTTCTCGGCCCACGTATGTGTTTGCGAATCATAGATCGGCTCGTCGAGATCTTCACCCGACAAAAGAAAATTTCCCCCGTGCCGGTCGCTGGATCCGAGGAGATAATCCAATGTCGCGATCCTCGTCAGTTGCTTTGCGAGCGGGTGGCTCGTGTCGAGCGCCCAAAGACCCTCTAATTCGTCATCCGTCAATTCACGCGCGCTCTCGAGTTTTTGCACGGACATGATCTCCTGCGGTTTCCCGGTCTTGTCCTTTTCCGCCCGCAAAACGGTTTCCGGAACCACCCCGAATCCGAGCAACTTGTCCATTTGGGAAAACACGAATTCGCGCGCATGGCCCCACCCCGCCGGTTGGTTTTGGCGATAGGTGAACTCGAGCCGTTGCTTCACCTCTTCCCAAAACGGTTCTTCTCCGAGCAGCCAACTGTCCTCGACTTCTTCTGCCGTCAGCCCCGCCTCGTCCAAGTACAAACCCACGATGGTTTTGATGTCCACGCCGTATTCCTTCGCCAGCACCGCCGCGCCGTCGGGAAACGTCTCCGTATTCACTCTGACGAATTCTTGCTGGCGTCGCATGTCCGAACGCCTGCGGTTGAGAGTCGTTTCTACGGCTTCCGTGTCATATCCCTGTTCAAGCAACGACGCTTTTTCTCGCTCTAAATCTTCCTCGTCCACGATGGAGGTCGTGACCCGTTCCAGCTCCTTCAATGGTGCCGTCCGTTTTGAAACGATTTTTCCCTCTTTCGCCTCGGCATCGTAGAAAAACGTCTGCTCGCCGGACGCGGGTTTGATAACGGCTTTCACGGTTTCGCCGGTTCGTTCGTCGAGGATCGTCCCGACTTCGGTGACGTTCACGCCCGGTTCGCCGATCGGCCCCTTGGACGCTATCGCGCCGTCCATGAGCTGCTGGCGCAACGCGATTTCCTCAAGGGCACGCTTGCCGTTCGCGCCGCCCTTGTCGATCGCGCGGTGATAGAGAATGTTCTCGAGTCGATCGCAGGCCTTCGCTGATGCCCGGACGTCATGCGCGGCGCGCTCCCGTCGCAACTTCTCCGCCGCGCTGAATGTGGAAGCGGCGATGATCTCCGGCCGAAGCGGCGGCGGGGCGGCTTTTTTGCGTTCGACGGACGGCCCGCGTTCGGGAACGCTGGGTAGGTCGTTTCGATCCACGGAAACGGCGACCATAGTTAGGATTTTACTGGCGTCGGCGAAGAGCGAAACCGACGATAGGCGTTCGATTCGCGAAGCAGCGCCGCGAGAAATGTGGGACCGTCGGTCGGCAACACCGAGTCGCGATGAAGCGCGTCCGGCACGCCGCGCCCTTCGAGCGTGCGACGCATGGGTTCCGGGAGCTTCGAAAGATCGGCCACCAGTCGACCGTCGCGCTCGACAAGCGACACCTCGATAGGATCGCCCTCCTCCATCTTCTTGTTCAACGGAAAGTAATAGACCGCCGTCGGCAATGTTCCTTCCATATTCATAGTGTAACAAAAAAGAGACCGATCGGTCTCGTCAGTCATCCGTCTTTGGAATGAGCGTGTCGAGCTCGCCGAGCTCGACTTCGATGCGCGGGCGCTTGGCCCGCAGGAGCAACCTCGCGGCGTCGGCCAAGAGCAGGCGTTCGCAGCGAACGCGCCCGCGTTCTACGGCATCGAGCGCGGAAGGATCCGTCGCGCGCAAGGTGGCGAGTTGCCGCTTCGCTTCGCGTACGACGATGCGCTCGAACTCTTGTTGCGTTCGCTTCGGCATGAGCTTGAGCCAAAGGCCGACACGCCGTCGCACCTCCTCCGCTCCCTCCGGCGTCACCGTCGGCAGGTGCTCGTCGAGGAGCATGCCCACGCCGACGATCCGCAGAAACGAATCGGGAGACGCGAGCAGGCGCTCGCAGCGCATGTGCGCCTCGTGCGCGAGCTCCGTGCCGGACAAGAACGCAAGCGGCTTCGGCCGTCGAAACAGCGTCTCGTCCTTCACGGCGGATCCTCCGTGGTGAGGAGCGTCCACCATGTCATGTCGTCGCAACGGCGAGCGCGGTCGAGCAGCGCGCTCTTTTGTCTGATGACCAGCAAGCGCTTGGGAGCGCCGACGGGATTCAAGTGAACCTCCAATGTCTTGACCACCGCTTGATCGAGACGGCCAAGGTCTTCGCAGATCCACTCCTCGCGATCACGCCATTCAAGGGCGCACACCGCCGCCTGCAAGATCTCACGAGCGCAACCGAACGCGATGAGGTCGCCCTCGGGGAAGCCGTCGCGCGCGAGGCGCGAAAGCCACTCCCGCATGCGGCAGACCTCGACGCCGAGGGTGCGCTCGAGATCGTCGAGCTCGGCTTCGGATAACGCGTCGGCCCACGCTTCGAACTTCTCCTCGAATCGCGACCGCTGGCTGCAGTCCTCGTCGTCCGGAATCACTCGATGGACGAGCAGTCCGGTCGCCGCGGCGCGCAAACCCGCGTCGTGGGAACGATAGAGGCGTACGCAGAGGTCCCAGAGCCATCCGGGAACCCGAAGCGTTTCCTCGGGATCATCGATGGTCTCGAACATATTTTGCCTTTCCCGAAATGTCCCCGGCATCCGCCGGGGAACCCCGTTTTTACGAATATTTTGATGGAAATACGCGCAAAAACGGGGCCGGAAAAGACGATGGAAAGGACGAGCTATCTGACCAGATTTTACCCGTCCTGTCAACCTTGTTCCAGTCGCCTACACCGTTTCCCACGGCAACCCGGCTTTCCCGAAATGCCCATACGCCGCGGTTTGGCGGAAGATGGGGCGCCGAAGTCCGAGCCGTTCGATGATGGCGGCCGGACGGAAATCGAATGTTTGTTTCACGAGATCGGCATGCGAGCGGCCGTCCTGGTCGATCGCCTCGATCATGAGCGGCTCGGCGCGGCCGATGGCGTACGCGACGGAGACGAGCGCCTGCTTTGCGCGTCCGTTTGCGACCAGCCATTTGGCGGCCTGACGGGCCTGATACGCGGCCGAGCGGTCCACCTTGGTCGCGTCCTTGCCGGAAAACGCGCCGCCGCCATGCGGCGCAAGTCCGCCGTACGTATCGACCATGATCTTGCGGCCGGTGAGTCCCGTGTCTGCCTCGAATCCGCCTTGGACGAAAATGCCCGTCGGATTCACGTGGAAGTCGATGGAACGCCCGCCGTTTGGCTCGAACGGCCGGAGCAACGGAAGAAGCGCGCCGCGGATCGCGTCTTGCGAGACGGACGGATCGTGTTGCGTGCTCACGAGCACGTCGGTGACGACGCCGTCGTGAACCGTGACCTGCGTTTTGCCGTCGGGACGCAGCCACGCGAATGCGGGATCGGCGTTGCGCAGCGTTTCGAGCTCGCGCGCGAGACGATGCGCGTGCACGAGCGCGGCGGGCAGGAACTCGGGCGTCTCGTCGGTCGCGAATCCGTACATGATGCCCTGATCGCCCGCGCCGCCCGTATCGACGCCGACGGCGATGTCGGGCGACTGGCGCACGAGATGCACTTGGACACGCAAGCTCGCGTCGTCATACCCGATATCGCGATACACACGTCGCGCGATCGCCTCGGCGTCGATCTCGGCGTTCGTCGTGATCTCGCCGCCGATCACGAGCTCGCCGTGCCCGCCGAAACACTCGGCGGCGACGCGACTCTTTGGATCCTGCGCGAGACACGCGTCGAGAATCGCGTCGGAAATCTGGTCACACACTTTATCGGGATGGCCGGCGGTCACGGATTCGACCGTGTACGCGGAAGGACGATGGAACATAGGGAAAGAGAGAAGAATGAAAAAACTCTTTCCCCGAAGACGAAAGAGTCGCGTAAAACGCGTTATCTTTCCCCGTTCGGGGCCGGAGTTCGCACTTTACCGCGAAAAATGCTCATGCATCCACGCGGCAGGTTGCGGGCAGGACATCGGGCCGGTTCCCTTGTACCCCGTTCTACGGGGTGGCATTCCTGCGCTCTTGATAGGCGCACTCTTCAGTTGTACGTTCATCCTACCATGCACGGCCTTTCTTTTTCCATCGACCAAGAACGCACGCTCGAACGGCTGCGCGTGTGGGCGCTCAAGCCCAAAGGCCGCTCGATCACGCTCGGGGGCTACGCGGGCACGGGCAAGACGACCGTGATCGCCGCGTTGCGCGCCGAGCTCGCGCGTGCGCGTCCGGAATTACGCGTCGCGTTTTGCTCCTACACCGGCAAGGCGAGTCAGGTGTTGCGCCAAACGCTGGTCGCAAGCGAATCACTCCTGCCGCAAGACTCGTGCGGCACCATCCACGCGCTGCTCTATTCTCCGCTCATGGACGATGACGGAGGCATTACGGGATGGATCCGTTCGAAGCAAATCGAGGCCGATCTCATCATCCTCGACGAGGCCTCGATGGTGACCGATCAAATCTGGTACGACCTGCTCTCGACCGGGATTCCGATCATCGCCGTGGGCGATCACGGTCAGCTTCCGCCCGTGGAAGGATCATTCAATTTGATGAACAAGCCCGACTTGTTGCTCGAGACGATTCATCGTCAGGCGGAAGGGAATCCGATTATCATGCTCGCGGAGGAAGCGCGTCGCACGGGTCGGATTCCGGTCGGCGATTTCTCCCCCTCGGTGCGCAAGTTTTCGCATGCCACGCATGACGCCTCGGATATCAACGACCTCGTCGATCACCTGCTCTCGAACCTGCACGACGACATGTTGCTCCTGTGCGGCTACAACAAGACGCGCGTGGCGTTGAACCGCAGCGTGCGCGAAAAACTCGGACGCGAATCGGATGAGCCGGAGGGCGGAGATCGTGTCGTGTGTCTAAAGAACACGTATAAGAATCCAAGCGGCCCGATCTATAACGGCATGGTCGGACGGATCGAGTCGATCGAACCGGAAGGCGAACATTGGTACGCCGCGACCATCGATTTCGCGGAAGACGGACGTCACTTGGACGGACTCATCTCGCGATATCAATTCAACCTGCCGGAAACGGTGATGAAGGTGCCGGGCCTCGCGCAGAAAAAAATCGGCGAACGTTTTGATTACGGCTATGCGCTCACGGTGCACAAGTCGCAGGGCTCGCAAGCAAAAACCGTTCTTCTTTTTGAAGAACGGTTTCCAAAATCGGACGACGAGGCGTGGCGACGTTGGCTTTATACGGCCGTCACGCGCGCGCGGGAGAATCTGTATATCGTGGGGCGGGACTAGCATACGGGGGCGCATAACCATGCGCCCCTACCGCGTTTCCAAATTCAGCGCCGCCGAATTGATGAAAAAGCGCTTGCCGCCGTGCTCCGTGGGACCGTCGTCAAAAACATGGCCGAGATGGGACTTGCTCCGGCGTCAGAATCTTTTTCCACTCCTCTTCAGTCTTCGACAGGTCCTTGTCGTCCTTGATGACGGGCATACGTTAGAACTTCACGGGAATCTCTACGCGGTCGTCGTTTTCCGGCAAGCCGGACGGGTTGTCTTTTTCGAGCACCAACGTTCCCATGGAACCCGACGGTTGCGCGGAGAACGAAAGCTCGGCGGTAAACGGAACCCAGTCCTCGGTCATCCAATCGCCGTCCGCTTCCGCGTACCCGACGGCGATCTCACCGCCGGACGCATTCAGGAGACGCACGGGAAACGTGGCTTCGAAATACCACAGTCGCGCCTCGCCCACGATGAGCAACGGGCTTTGGACGCGCCCGTTTTCCATGTTCACCAACACGACGTCGCGCACGCGGTCGCGTAGGCCTCGTTTTGTCTCATACGTTCCTTCCGGAATGTCGGGCTTCTCCACCGCGGGCGGCGTTGTCGGCGCGGGAGCAGGCGTTGCGGGCGAAAGACATCCTCCTCCGAGGAGGGTGAGTGAGATCATCGGAACGATCATCTTGCGAATGACGGTGATAGACATATGAACGCATGGTGAACGGTTCGGCGCTCAGCGTCAAAATATTTGACGTGGGGTTGACGGATGCGTTCAAAAAATGTATCTTTTTTCCACGGATGGAGACGCTCCATCCTTCTAACTCTTAGAGAAAATAATACCTATGGTATTTGATCCGACGACGGGCGGCGACACGCAGCCCCAGGGCGACCAGCCGACGGCTGCGCCGATGCCGGAGGAGCAGAAGGAAGAGGGCGCCGCTCCCGCAGCGGGCGACCAGCCTGCCGCCTAGTTTTCTAGGCACCGACAAAACACCCCGACACACGTCGGGGTGTTTTCATTATTTCGAAACGCCAAACGCTCCGAGGAGATCTCAGAGCGTTTTATGATGAAGGGAAGTAATGCGTGTGGATTTTGCAAGGTATGAAAAAGCCCTCTGCAAGTTGCAGTGGGCTCAGGCTAGACTCCAACGAGTCGGAGCGGGGTCAACGCCAGGCTCTCCAAGGGTATGTAGACCCCGAGTCTTGAAACGTACCCGAGACATCGAGCTATTACTAGCATCAATCGTTCCTGTGTAGTACTGACTGCCTCGGTTGAACTCGATGGAGTGGTCCCGAATCGTGCCACGGATATCCATCGGAGCTTCGATGTCGAACACGGCGGTAAAATCACCGACCGCTGACACAGCAAGCGTCAAGGTGCCATTTACCTCCGCTCTCGTAAGAGCAAAGAAAAAGGGGTTGCGCCATCCGTCTGACAACGCAACCCCAGTGGAAAGAACTTAAGGAGTCCGAATCCCATGGAGTTCTTCCTTGTCAAAGGTTAGAAACCACAGGCTTCGGTAATCCTCCCAAACGAGCGGCCGCATGCTCGTCTGTTTGAAGAACTGCTCGATAATCCGACGAGTGTTCAGATGGTACTCGAGACGATGCGCTTCAGGATCCCGCAAGGTTGCTTGGTGATACTTGTGTAACTGCAATGTGTTGATGATAGGGAACTTATTGATGTGTTCCCTAAGGCAGTTGAAGTGATACTCCATCACTCGCAACGACTCCATCCCCACAATGTAGGAAAAAGTCACTTCATACCCCAAGCTTCGAGCAAAATCCATTGATTCGCAAGCGTCCTGCAGACTGAGTGCTCTCTTGTCTTTTCTCAGCAATTCGCGGCGTTCAAACGTCTCGAGGGAGAAGCAGATACCAAACGGCTGAATCTCGGCAATGCTTCTCAAGTGTTCTTGCGTCGTGATTTGCGAGCCAAGATAGAATATCTTCCCGGCGAATCGGTATTCCCGCAGCACCTTCTTTAGCGTGATCAGGAAATGGCAGACCGCTTCGCCGCTCTCGTAACAGCCGGTCACAACCGCTACTTCAATTAGACGAGACAAGTCGGTCAAGCCGTACTTATCCATCCAATCCTCGAAGAATTCTCTGAGATCAGAATCGGTTTTGAGCCGTTTCCGGTCACAGGGAATTTGGTATGCCGTGTAACAGAATTGGCAGCCGTGGCACGACGTTCGAGAGTTTGGGTTCATATTCAGCACTGTTCCATTCCTGCGCGGGTAATGGGAATCGCAGATGTCTTCTGTCGGCCCAATTGCCTGACCGATAACAGTCTTCTGCAAAAGCAGAATGTTATCAACGATGGCAAAGGGGCTGTCTTGATTTACCGGCAGAGCGAAGTAGTAATCAAGTTCGCCTCGTTGCTTGGCGTACTCAAACAGCTTGCTGTCCGCTAGCCGGAAGGCCATCCGCATCCTGTTGTAATCGCACTCAAGATTAACGCCGTCGATGTTGAGAGCGATGAAAAGAACGTCTTCCAGAGGTATGTGATAACGCTCTGCAAAACGGGCCACACACTCTATGGTGAGCATCACTTACCTCCTTTTGGATTGGCGATGGCGTGAAGAAAACCGCTTTTCTTCTTGCAGACGATCAGAGTAGTGAGAACGGGTACAACAATCGTGCCATGCCGTCCCACAATCTCCGAAATCCGCGCGAAGAATTTCTTGCGTTGCTCCTCGGGCACTTCCACGACCTTCGGGAAAGTGTTGAGGAGTTTTGGATACGTCTCGGCGTTGTAGTTGCACGCCGTGTAGTACTTGCGCAATGCGACGGTGTAAAGCAGGGAGTTTTGAACCACTTCCTGCTCCCGGCGGTGGAGCTTGGCGAGCACTCCTTCATTCACCTCCGCAACGGATGACTCGCTGGGATAAGCGTCCGGAAGGTACTCGCTGTAAGCTTTGTTCACCTCGGCGGTCACCGCCGAATCCGAAAGAAAGAAGCTGTTCCAGACGAGCACCAGACTACCGGCGTCATCCAAGAGATCAAGAACCTTACGGTGCTTGATGCCTTCGTCGATCCAGTGGTAGGCCGTGAACGCCAGAATTGCGTCGAAGCGATCCGACGACTCGAAACTCTCGAAGGTTCCTTCTAGAATCCCGACGTTCTGCAGTCCCTTGGTCTGTTTTCTAGCGATTGTAGCGAGATGACTGCCGGGTTCGATGGCCACGATCTTGCCGCCGAGCTTGGCAAGTTCAACCGTGGCGATACCGCTACCGGCGCCAATCTCGAGAAGTCGCGATGCGCTATCGAGACCACACAGTTCCTTAATATCCGCGTAGAGTTGCGCAGGATATCCGGGACGAACCGAGTGATAGGTCTCTGCGAACACGTCGAACGACGCGTTGAAGATAGTTTTGCCTTTGAACATCATCGTTAATCTCCTTGTGTTTTGCCGCGTGAAGAACAGCATAAATCTGCTCTTGATCGCGGCGAGTTCCAGTGGACGACGGAAATCGCGACGGCCGCCGAGTTCAATCTTTGTAAGAATAAATCCCGGGCCTCGTCCGAATTCCATTATAGCACGCTTCAGACCGTCTTGGCTATCTGCCGTTCGCACGTACTGATAGCCAACTTCGCCCGCCAGCGAATCGAGTTTGGCGGTGTTGGACATTGATCGTTCCTCGCTACACGAAGCATAAGATTCGTTGTCGAGAACAATGTGAAGCAAGTTTGTCGGTTGTTTGTTCCCGATAGTGACAGCGGAGCCGAGGTTCATGAGGAGACTTGCGTCTCCATCAATCACCACCACTCTTTTTGTTGGTTGTGCCATAGTAAGCCCAAGTCCGATTGAAGACGTGAGCCCCATGGAACCGGGGACGTAGATGTTCCTCTCCGAATCGAATTTCTCGAAGATTTCTCGAGAGATCAATCCGGTAGTGGAAACAACCGCGTCTTGTGCGCCGATCGTTGTCATGATGACTTCGATCGCTTCTTGTCTGTTCATCGGTGCCACCCCCTTTTGAGAAGAAGGAATGTCGGGAGCTCTGCCTTGAGCATCGCCTCAAACAGCGACCGCGTAAGATTTTCCAGATTTTGATTTCTGAAAATCTCAAACGGGAGGCCGAATGATTCGAGCAGGCGTTCGGTTGCCCGACCAGTGGTCAGGTGTTGCACGGCGTCTTCCCCTTCACAACCCCGATAGGAGACTACGAAAAAGATCGGCATCCTGTAGGGAATTAGGAGAGATGCAATGTCGTTTGAAGCGGAGAAAAGACCGGAGTTCTGTATATAGACCACCGGAATTTTCCCGCCGAAGTACGCGGCGGCGGTTATGCCGACTGCTTCCGATTCTCGGTTGGCGATCACGTGGAGCATCGCGGCATCATCTTCGAAATTCTTGATGATGTGCCGCAGAACACCGCACGGGACTCCGGATGCGAAATTCACGCCGAGCTTACGGAAAACTCCGTGAAGCAAGTCGGCTTTCTCGCTCCGATCGCCAGCCAGGGCATTGAATACGTACTTATTGCTTTGATTCATGGCTAGTTACCTCTATTTATCTTTTGTCAAAGAGCGAAATTTCGCATCCTTGAGACCATCTCAAGGAATACACTGCCTTAGCACTTATGGTTCTTTTTTCCAGTCGGCCACACCGCAAAACGCCGCCCCGTGAGGAGCGGCGTTTTGTGGTGGGCAGAGAAGGATTCGAACCTTCGAAGGCCGGAGCCAACAGATTTACAGTCTGTCCCGTTTGACCGCTTCGGTATCTGCCCTTGTCCCGTCGAATGACGGGGCGTGGAGCCGTTGTCGGGAATTGAACCCGAGACCTTCTCCTTACCATGGAGATGCTCTACCAGCTGAGCTACAACGGCGTGTGTTGCGCGATCACGTCACGCTTTCGCTTTTTTCGGCAATGCGTCCAGTTTTTCCTTCCAGGACTGAAACCGATGTGGATCGTCGGAGAGCAGGCGGAGCTTCCGATAACGGGTCTCGGCCTCGTTTCGATCGCCGAGGAGTATAGCAGTTTCGAGTGAAAGTTCAAGGTACTTGGCCGATCCCGGTTCGAGCTCCGCCGCGCGGGCGGCATACGGCCACGCCTGCTCGATATCTCCGGCTGCCAGGAAGAAGGAGGCGGCTTCGGCGTGGCGGTGCCCCTGACGCGGACTGATTTCCACGGCCTTGAGGCGCATGGACTCCGCGCGTGCGCGATCACCGGACGCCTCCGCGATTTCCGCGAGACCGGCATAGGTCGCGTCATCGGCTTTGCGGGTCTTCACGAGATATTCGAACGTTTCCGCGGCTTGCGGGTAGAGCTTTTGCTTCAAATAGATTTGCCCAAGCAACCGATAGGCTTCGGTTTGGCGCGCGTCCATCGAAAGGATATCAAGACAGCGGCGTTCCGCGTCGGCCCATTTGAGATCGCGGATCAGCGCGCGGGCTTCCGTCAGCAGCGTCTTGATGCGTTCGCGCTGCGAGGGTGCTATTGCGGTCAACGGAGCTGCGACCGATTTGTACACGGAGTCGAGCGCCTGAAGACGGCGGTAGATGCGACGATACGCTTCCGTGGCTCGTTTCCCGATCCGACGTCCCGCGCGCTGCACGGCGGCCATGTGGTCGGCATAAATACGTTCAAAACGGCGTTGAATGACTTTTTCGCGCTCGCGTTTGACGCGTTCTTCGTGAATCGAATCCGGATCAAGCAAGCGAATGTTCTTCCAATGTCGTGCGACAAGCATGCCCGCAAACGCAAGCGCGATCACGGCGACAACGAAACTCATAATCGGAATAAGCATGATTTTTCTCCCTACGACCTACCGCCTAACCTACGCCGGAAGCGCGGCACGGCACAACATGCCAAACGCGCGAGGATCGAGCGACGAAGAGCCTACGAGCACGCCATCGACATGCGTCGTCGAGACGTATTCCGCGACGTTGCGCGGGTCGACGGATCCGCCGTACAAAATCCGAATCTCCTGGGCGGATGCTTTACCGTACTTTTTCACAAGGACTTCTCGAATCGCTTCATGCACGTTCTTGGCATCAAGCGGCGAGCAAGGCTTTCCGCTCCCGATCGCCCACACCGGTTCATACGCGATCGCCGGACGAGCGGCCCCGTCGCCTTTTACGCCTTGCAGACACGCGGCGAGTTGCGCGCGCACGACCTTCAGCGTCTCCCCCTTCTTTTTCTGCGCATCCGTCTCTCCCACACAAACCACGGGCTGAATGCCGGCCTTCTGCAGCGCGGCGGCTTTCTTTGCCACCATCTCGTCGGTTTCGCCGAGATTCACGCGGCGTTCGCTGTGACCAACAAGGCAAAACGAAAGACCGAATTCCTTCAGCATCGCCGGAGAGATTTCGCCGGTATACGCTCCGTCATTCGCCCAAAACACGTCCTGCCCTCCGAGCAACGGAACGCCGGCGCGACCGAGCGAAGAACGCGCCGCGGCAAGCGACACATGCGGCACCGCAACGCCGATATCCAGATCCTTTGGCAAGCGCTCGCGGCGAAATGCGCGGATCCAAGCCCCGGCCTTCACCGGACCGTAATACATCTTCCAATTTGCAATAACCAGCTTTCTCATACGGCCTATTCCTACTACAAATCGGTGGATCGGGCAAGGGTTTGGATTTTCGGATCAAAGCTTGGCAAACAATGCGCCTACGTTTTTCTTTGTGCCCAGCGGGCCGATGGCGGCCACGGCCATGTGATCTTTCTGAAAGATGTCAGATGCCAGATGTCTGATGTCGGAAGATTTGACGGCCTCGATGCGCTTCAGGCGCTGCTCCGGCGACTCGAGCGCCCTGCGAAACAGCCACTGGCGACCGTACCAATCGGCGAACACGGAAGAATCTTCGAGCGCGAGCGTCAACTTGCCGCGCAGATGATCTTTTGCGCGTCGTAACTCGTCTGCGCCGACCGGTTTTTTTGAGATGGCTTGCAGCTCGTTCCAAATCACGCGAATCGCTTCTTTCATCCGCGTCTTGTCGAGGCCGGTGAGGATCTGAAACACGCCCGTGTCCTCCATCGCCTGATGCGATGCGCCGATCGAATAACACAATCCGCGACGCTCGCGCACCTGAATAAAGAGACGCGAAGACATCGTGCCGCCGAGAATCGTCGCGAGCAGGAGCGCGGCGGGCAAACGCGTATCCTCGAGCGAAAGGCCGTGGAAGGAAAGCGCAAGCTGCGCCTGTTCCGTGCTTTTTTCCTGATACGTCACCGGATGCTTGAGCTTGGCCGGCGGCACGAACGGTTTGAAATGTGCGTCTTTTGCTTCTTTCGGGGACACGACCGATCCGAACGTTTGGTCGAGCTTTTTCCAGATATCGGGAGCGATCTTACCGGAAACCACGACGCACATACGCGACGGAATATAATACGCATCGCGATACGCGATCAGCTTTTCGCGCGGCACGGTGCGGATCACTTCGCGCGGTCCCGCGATATTCCAGCCAAGCGTCGAGTCGGGAAACAACGACTCCTCGATCAAATCCTCGATGTGCATGCGCGGATTATCCTCATACATGTTGATCTCTTCGAGGATGACATTGCGTTCGCGTTCGATCTCTTTCGGATCGTATTTCGAATGGAACAACATGTCGTGCAGCAAATCCACGGCAAGCCCCGTCTGCGCGGCGTCCATCTTGATGTAATACGCGGTCATGTCTTTTGAGGTGAACGCGTTATACTCGGCGCCGTATCGGTCGAGTTCTTTGGAGATGTTCAACGTGTCCGGACGACGCTTGGTGCCCTTGAACATCAGATGCTCGATGAAATGCGACGCGCCGTTAATGTCTTTGGTTTCATACCGCGAACCGACTCGCACGAACATCATGATCGTCATGGATTCCGCGCCCTTCATCGGCACGACAATGGCGCGCAGGCCGTTCGAAAGGTCTCGGGAAATGGGTTTCATGTTTATTTTGATACTTTTTCAAGTATCCCCTCTATTTGGTCAGCTAAACCATCCGAATATTTTTTCAACGCAACTATCGCAGACTTTACTGTATTCTCAAGTAGGTAAAGTCTCTCTGCGACTTTTTCAATATTTGACTGACCCTCTACCGTTGTTTGAAGAAGCATCCTGATAGCGTCTGCATGCGCATCAGTCATCTCCACACGATTCTTCATAACCTCTGTAAGTTTTTGCAAAATTTCCTCATGCCTACTAAGCAAACTAACAATTTCATTCTCGTCCAATTCTGGTTCATGGTTCATAAGTTTATTTTGATAATCTTTCAAGAATCCACGGAACAACTTGAGCGATAGCGACACGTTCCTGCGCCACGGCATCGTGGTTATTGTGTCCTCAACAGGGCTATCACGGAAACAACCAGAGAACCAACCACACCAAGCGCCATAATCCCGTTAATGATATTCGGAGTCAAAAACCCCTTCTTCTCCTTAGCCTTTTCGTCTGAGTACTCCTTCGCAGACTCTTTCGCGCAAGGCTTTATTTTTTCCCTTCCGTCATCATGGCCGAGTACTTCAATCACAATCTTTCGAACCTCAGCTTGAAACACGGCGTGACGATCTTCTGAATAGCATTTTCCGAGCTTCTCTTCTAGTCGCTCTACGGTGTCCTGTGTGATATTCCCAAGTTCACTCGGGACGGCAGCCTGTTTCTTTGGTGCAGCCATATCTATGCAACGGAAGGATTGCCTTGCTCGTCCTGCGAAACGATGTTTCCTGATGGAGAGACAAAAATACGATTACCACCCTCATCAATATAGACGCCATTACGCTCCGCTCGGAGCAGAATGACCAAGGCAAAACGAAACATGGCTTGCTCATCTACAAAATGATAT
The DNA here is from genome assembly GCA_038061235.1 of Patescibacteria group bacterium. GTDB lineage: Bacteria > Patescibacteriota > Patescibacteriia > 2-12-FULL-60-25 > 2-12-FULL-60-25 > RHKK01. The sequence continues at coordinate 67,707 of JBBTZS010000008.1, forward strand.
TTCGCCATGGTTGATTCTATGGCTTGGAAATCTCCGTTATCAAACTCAAAAGCAACTTTTTTTGGACTGCCTGCTATAACCCTCTTAGTGATCATATGTGTAAAGTATACTGAGTACGCATGTTTAAGACAAACAATGTCCGTCATACAGTTTTGATTGGATCCAAGCCGGGACATCTTCCATTTTAATGCGCTCCTGCGTCATCTCGTCGCGATCGCGGACGGTGACGGTGCCGTCTTCCTTTGTTTGATAGTCCACGGTGAAGCACCACGGCGTGCCGATTTCGTCCTGCCGGCGATAGCGCTTACCGATGGAACCGCCTTCGTCGTACTCGACCACGAGATTCGACGCGCGCAATTTGGCGGCGAGTTCGCGGCCAAGTTCCGACAAGCCGTCCTTCTTCTGCAAAGGCAAAACCGCGGCTTTGACCGGCGCGAGACGCGGCGGCAAACGAAGCACCATGCGCGGTTCCTTCTCCCCTTCTTCGGTGGTATCGGCTTCGTCGATGTCGAGGTGCTCGCACAACACCGCGAGTACGGTGCGCGAGAGTCCCCACGAAGGTTCGATCACATACGGGATGAATCGCTCGCCGCTCTCGGCGTCAAACCATCGCAAATCTTCGCCGGACGCTTTTTGGTGCTGTGACAAATCGTAATCCGTGCGATTTGCGAGACCGTACAATTCTTTCCGACCGAACGGATAATAGTATTCCACGTCGATCGTACGCGCGGAATAGAAGGCGCGATCGGCGTCCGAAATTTCCTTGTACACGACATGCTTCGGATCGAGCTTGAGCACGTCTTCGACCCAACCCTTCATCTCCGTGAGCCACAGTTCGAAGGCTTGCGGCGCCTCGTCCGGCTTCACGAAATACTCGATTTCCATTTGCTCGAACTCGCGTGTGCGGAAAATGAAATTGCCGGGCGTGATCTCGTTACGAAACGCGCGGCCCACCTGCGCGATGCCGAACGGCAGCTTTTTGCGCATGGTGTCGCGAATATCTTTCCACGTCGTGAACATGCCGGCCGCGGTTTCTGGACGGAGATACGCTTCCGACGCCGTGTCCTCGGACACGCCCACGAACGTCTTGAACATCAGGTTGAAATTTTTTACCGAGGTCAAATCGCCCTGGCAGACCGCGCATTTGGTGCCCGGAAGCTCGTCTGCTCGGAAGCGACGCTTGCACTTTTTGCAGTCCACGAGAGGATCGGTAAAGGTCGCGAGGTGGCCGGATGCCTCCCAAATCTTGGGATTCTGGACGATCGGTGTGTCCACGCCGACCATGTCCTCGCGGTCGTGCACGAAACGCTTCCACCACGCGTCGCGAATGTTGTTTTTCAGCTCCGTGCCATACGGGCCGTAATCCCAGGCGTTGGCAAAACCTCCGTAGATGTCGGAGTCGGGATAAACGAACCCGCGTCGCTTTGCGAGCGACACGAGCAAATCCATTTTCTTTTCGGGAGAGATCGCCATATCAGACTTTCATGATTTCCTCTTCCTTTTCCTTCGTCATCTGTTCAATCTTTTCGTTCCATTCCGTCGTCACCTTGTCGAGTTGCTCGAGCATTCGACGCTTCCCGTCTTCGGCGATGACGTTTTCCTTTTCGTCCTGTTGGACGGCGGTCTTTACCTTGTCGCGCGCGGAACGAATCCCGATCTTGGCTTGCTCTTCCTTCTGATGCAACACCTTTACCATCTGCTTGCGGTTCTCTTCTGTCATCGGCGGTATAGCCATGCGGATGACCGTGCTCGCGACATTCGGCTGCATGCCGAGGTTCGCGTCCACCAACGCCTTCTCGATATCCTTCACCACGGACTTGTCCCACGGTTCGATCTGGATGGTCTTGGCGTCCGGCGTCGTGATGCTCGCCATGGATTTCAAATCCATGCTTTGGCCGTAAGATTCGACCCGAATGTTTTCGACCAGCGCGGACGAAGCGCGCCCCGTGCGCAGGCTCGACAGCTCTTTCTGCAAGTGATCAAGCGCCGCCTGAAACTCCGCTTTGTGTTCTTCGATTCTATTCATACTGATGCGCAGTACTTTGCCTCGGACGACGCGTGACGTCAATCTCAAAGAACAGAGAACAAAGAGCAAAGAGCAGCCTTTTGAAGCTGCTCTTTGCTCTTTGCTTACTGCTCTCTTATTTATTTCGCCGCCGGAGTCGCTCCGAGGAAAAGCGAGGGCTGGTCCGCATCGTCGTACGTCATGTACGCGGCGCCGCGCGAGGTCGGGAGCTTCTTGGTGGTCCACGTTTGTCCGCCGTCGATGCTCCAGATCACCGCCTTGTCGGTGGCGTACACGAGACGCCTCGCGTCTTTGGGATGAACCGCCATGGCTTTCATGTCGACGGAACCCGGAGGCGTCGGGAGCTGAAGCCCTCTCCAGGTCGCTCCCCCGTCGTCGGATGCGACGATCCCGTATTTAGAAATCGCGTACACGCGGTTCGCGGTATTCGGATCAAGCACGATCAGATTGACCCGTCGGGCATCGGAAAAATCCTGCAGTTCGTTTCTGATCAACATCCAATTCTGTCCGCCGTCGGTGGTTTTTAGGATCCCCGCTGAGTTGGTCGCGCCGTAGATGATGCGCGAATCGCGCGGATCAATCACGAGTTGATTGATGCGCACGCCTTCCACACGGCGCACCGAGCGCCACGACTCGCCGCCGTTGTCCGAGCGCAGCACGTCGCCGTCGCTCGTTCCCGCATACACGATTTGCGGATTGAACCAGTCGGCGGTAAGCGCCGTAAACGTGATCGCGCGCGGATCAAAGAAGACACGCGTCCAGTCGCGACCGCAGGTGGTCGTCTTCATGATCTGATTCGACAGCGTGGCGTACACGGTGCATTTATTTTTGGCGTCAACGACGATCGCGTTCACGCGTCCGGCGGACAGGCCCGCCGCCGGCTGCCACGAGTCGCCTCCGTCAAGCGAGGAGATCACGCCGTTCTCGACCGTCCCCGCATACACGGCTTGCGGATCCTGCGGATCGACGACCACGCTCACGATGCCCATGTCCGCGATGCTCGCGCGCTTGGAACCGACGTTGATGATCTGGAGCTGACGCCAGGTATCGCCGCCGTCCGACGTTTTAAAAAGACCGCCGTCGGAGCCGGACGCTTTTTGCGCACCGCCTCCGCAACCCTGGCCGAGCAACACGAGCACGGCGAGCGGCGCGACCAACAAACCGACGCGGGATTGAATGTTCATAAATATTGTGGATGCAAATAGGATGGAATGTCCCCATCATAATACGGTGCCAAGAGCGTCCATTCAAGCCCGAGATGCGGCGAGAGCGGTCCGCCCACAAATCGACGCGCCAATATGATGCCGTTTCCGAGTCTCGAAAAGGCCGCCGGATCGTTTCCTACAACCTCCGGCAACAGGCGTTCGGCGTCGGATAAGAGCTCGCGCCACGCGGTTTCCGAATCGGGGGAAACGGATAGACGCTTTGAGAGACGTTCGATTTCACCAAGCGCGCGAGCGAGCGAACCCGAGGCCATGACCGCGAGCAGACTCCTCGCCTCGGTCTGCCTCGCGTTCCACCCGTCCCAATCTTGAAGCAGGCGCGTTGCCAGTCCCGGTCTGCCGCGCGCGGCAGAGACGATGCGCTCAATCACGTTCGCGTCATCGGTCTGCGTACGGAGCCAAGCGCGGAGCTCGTCGGAAGCGACGGGGCCGAACGCGATGGACACGAGACGCGAACGCAACGTCGCGGGCAACCGATCCGGCTGTTCGGCGACGAACACGAACGTCGCGGCGCCGTCCGGTTCCTCCACCGCCTTGAGCAACGCGTTCATGCCCGCCTCGTTCAAGGCTTCGGCGTCTTCGATGACGGCGATCTTGCGGCCGCCGCACGCGGACGTCAGGTGCATGCGCGCGACCAACTCGCGCACCGACTCGACGGGAATGACGTGTTCTCCTTCTCCGCGTTTGAGGAGGATGTAATCGGGATGAGAAGTGAGAGAAGTCAGAAGTCTGAAGTCAGATGCCAGAAGTTTTTCTGCAAACCAGCGCGCGACAGCGCGCTTTCCGACGCCGTCGGGACCGTGAAACAGATATCCCGGTGCGGGGTGCGCCGCCGCACGCTCAAGGAAGCGTCTAATCGTCGCGTGACCGATGAATGCCGACATGCGGGCAGG
>JBBTZS010000008.1:71948-84252 GCA_038061235.1 Patescibacteria group bacterium
TCCAGCGCGGGGACGCGCCGATGAAGCCGCGAATCGTGGCCGTGGGCGACCACTGCGATCGAGGGAAGAAGCGAAACGTGGCGTCGAGATACGGGCCGTAGACCGAGTGGACGGAGAACACGTCCGGACGGAACCGGTGCGTGCCCAGCATCCCGAAACCGATCATGACGCCGGGATCCGGCCAGGCGCCAAAGCCGACTCGCCAGACTCCTTGGACGTTGGTGACGTCCGGGAGGTCGGGTCCGCCGTAGCCGAGGCCGATGCTTCCATGGACGTTCCAGCCGCCGCCGAGACCGATCCCGACGATGAGCTCACCGCCGATGCCGAACAGGGCGTGATCCGCGTTCGCGTACCGCAGCGGGTTGAACGTGACGATGCCGTACGCCATCAACATGGCGAAGTTCTCCGTGCGGCTTCCGCCGGAATGTGCGATCTCCTCGCGCGCGGCTTCACGACCGGCCTCTCGACCAATCGTCTCCGCCGTCTCGCGCGCCTCGCGCAGCGTACGCTCGCTCGCGGCCGCGATCACGTCGGGGCAGGGATACTCCTGCGTGACGCCCGTCGAGTCGGTGTAGGACACCGCGTGTCCGGCTCCCCGAATGAAGCACTCGACCACGACGTCCACCCGTCGCGAGAGCGTCGAGACCGCGTCGATCGCGCCCGCGATCTCCTCATGCAGCTCCTCGTCGGTCTCTTGCAGCGCCTCCAAGGCGCTCATGACCTGCGAGAGGTCGACCGAACCGTCGGTCGACCCCGCCGCGAGGAACGCCTGCCGCGCGCGCGTGCACGCGGCCGCAAGCTCCTCGTCTTCGCCGGGCATGCACAGCGCGCGCAGCGCGACGTCATGCGCCTCGACGGTCGAGGCGAGCGCAGAGCGACGCTCGTCGGCCGAACCAGGCGCGCCGCGAGGCGCGAGCGGGTTGTAGCAAACGAACACGCTGTGTCCGCGAGGAACGTCGAACGAGCGCAACCGGTCGGAAGACCGATGCGGCGAGGCCGCGAGCGGGAACGACCCGGCCGGACAGCCGCAGCGACGCCGACCCTCGTCGGTCGTGACGGAGCCGTCCGGCAACACGCAGGCCGCGAGCGACGTCGAGCCGCTTCGCGAACCGCGCCCGGCGCGACTGCGCGTGGCGGCGCCTTCGCAGATCCGACCGACCTGCGCCATCGCGGCCGCGTCGATCGCCGCGCACGCCTCGAGCGAGCGGCACTGCGCGATCACGTCGGTGATCGTGATGGGGTCCATCGCCTCGCCTTCCTCGGCGTCCGCGTTGACGTGCGCATCACAGGCCGTGAGGCAGGCGGCGAACGGATCTAACGGATCTAACGGATCTACGGCGGACGCATCTTCCTGCGCCCGGGCGCGGGTCGAGAGCATCGAGACGGTCGCGGCGAGCGCGACGAGGCACAGGGTCCGGGTGTTGATCATCATGATGTCCTACCTTCTTTCTTCTTACATTCGAAAACTTTATGCGGGGTATCCGCTTAGACATGTCGAAAGTGCTCGGCAAGTCCGTTCCTGGAACCGCCCGACGACCTCACGTTCGGAGGAGATACGCGAATTCGCCGGACGATGCCAGAGACGGACAAGATCCCCGCCGGGGGATCGTAAATCGTCCTCCGACGGTGACTTGGTTACTTATCTGATCCCTGAAGAAAAGTCAAGACTGGCCCCAATATACGCATAAAAACATCAACGCCCCGTGAGGAGTTCCTCGCGGGGCGTCGGTACAATTTTACGTCGTGTGATAGACGGCTGACCCGGATGTTTCACCACCGAATGGTCAGCTTGGGTGGGGATGTGCGCGTGAGCGCTACGAGGAGACCGGCGTGCAGGTCGCCGAGTCGTCGGAACCGCTCGTGTCGATCACCGCGCGAACCACGTCGTCGCCGCGGAGATCCAGCGCGATGACCGGATCGTTCCAGAACTCGGCTCCGCGCGTATCCACGCGGATGGTGCAGAACGCGTCGGGCGCGTCCACCCACTCCGCCTCGCCGCAACCCGACGGGTTGAGGCAGGACTGGAGCTGGATGCCTAGGCTCCGACAGGTCCTGCCGCTCAGCACCTGCAGGTTGGCGACGTTGAGGATGTCCCGGTCGTACGCCGGATCCCCGAATCGCCACTGGCCGAGGTACGGGTGGGCGTTGATCGCACCACCCGGCGTTCCCGCCAGCGAGTAGACGGCCCACCCGGACGAGGGCGAACTGTCGATCTCGGCGCCGGTTCCGAGGGCCCAGAGGCGGATGCGGCTCCCACTCATCGCCCGAGTCTCTCCGGTCGACGACGGAATGGTCCGCACACCGCTCATGTCGGCGGCACGCACGCGGATCGAGTAACCGATCCGATGTGCGTCCGCCGTGTAGACGCAGGTGAAGTCGCCGGTCGGCGCCTCGTCCACGCACCCGGCCGTGGCCGAGCAGGTCTGCCCCGTGGGGCAGGCTGCGTCGTCCGGCACGTACCGACACTCGCCGCTCACGCAGCGGTTGACGGTACAGCTCACGGCGTCGTTGCAGTCGGCGTTGGAGCTGCACCCCTCCATGGTGGGAGGCGTGTAGCAACCCGACGCGCCGTCCGCCGCGCTCGCGCGGCAGGTGCCGCTCGAGCAAAGCGAGTCGTTCGCCGTGCGGCGGCACGCGCCGCTCACGCACGAGTCGACGGTGCACGCGATCTCGTCGTCGCACGACGCCGGACAAGCCGAGTCGCGCGGGACGCATCCCGCGGTCGCACTGCACATCTGTCCCGACGCGCAGAGCGCGTCGTTCGGGATGTGTTGATACGCGCCGCCCGCGGCCGGGCAGACGGTAACCGTGCACGCGACGCCGTCGTCGTCGAGGCCGTCGCAGATGGCATCGATCGGCATCGGCCCGAAGGCCGTGCAACCGCTCACCGCGAAGGCCGCGGCCGCCATCGAACAGAACAGGAAACCGTGGATGGTCTTCATGACTCTCTCTCCCTTGTCGAAGTCCGGGGCTGGACCCCGTCGTAACAGGATCCGTTATCGTTTCCGCCTTGCGGCGTTCGGTTGGCAGTTTTGCCTCCCTAAATGAGACGACCTCTTGCGAGATCAGCTCGTTTCGGGAGGCTGCACATGGAGTGATCCATGTGCAGCCAGCCATCCGAAGGTACGTAGCGTCAGCCTATCTCACGACAGTCCGACGCCTATGAACGGTCACCAGTCCGGCTGGAACTCGATCGCCAGACTCGGCGCGATGTACGCCCCGGGCAGAACGGAGAAGGCTCCGTTGTCCGAGATGTAATACCGCTCCGAGTGGCCGATGGCGAGCGCCGGCCGGATGCGCATCCAATGGGCGTCGCCGGGAAGCGGAATGCTCAGCGAGAGCTCCGCTCCGACGGCGACCCCGAGGTGCGATCCCTGCACCGAGTCGGGCGCATCCGCGAACGGATGCAGCAGGTCCTCGGCGAAGAAGCCGAGGCCGATGGTCGTGTCGCGCCGTCCACCCGTGAAGATGGAGAAGCCTACCGACCCCGACAGGTACATGGACGAACCCACGTCCCATCCGGTCTCCTGCCCGCCGAACTCTCCCCGAAGGAAGGCACCGACCGGCAAGTCACCGAAGCGGAACAGGAGCTCGAGACTCGCGCCGCCCGCGCCCGTTGCCGGACCGGCGGTGGAGAACCCAAGGCGACCGAAGCCGCCGATCCGGATGTGCGTCGCGTCGGCGAGATCCCGGAGGAACCCTCCGTCGGGACGCGCCTCGAGTGCCGTCACGCGACCGTCGATGGCGGCGATGTCGTCGTCCTGCCGCTCGTTCGTCGCGTCGATCTCCGACAGACGGCCGAGGACCCGCTGGGCGAAGTCGCCGAGCGTATACTCGTTTCCGCCGACGGTGATCGTCGTGGGAGCGCTGCCGCCGGACGCGAGCGCGGCATCGTGGAACGCGACGCAGTCCTCGTGAACATCGTCCGGCGTGGCGTCCGCCTCGGACCCGCAGATCGTGCGGATCTGAGTCTCAAGCCATGTCAGACGCTGCTCCATCGCGGCGCCGTCGATCTCCGACTGCGTCGCGAGGCCGTTCTCGGCCATGCAGGTGAAGATCGCGCCACTCATTGGCACGCCCATCGCACGGCGCTCGTGCCGATCCCAGAGAACAGACACGCGGCGTGTCTCCTGCATGCCGTCCTGATCCGCATCGTGGTCCGTCGTGTCCAGTGCATCGGGGCACTGGCACACAATGAACCCACCGGGAACCGTGACCGCTCGCGCGTCGCCGATACAGACGGTGTTGCTGATGTCGACCGTGCCGTTGCCGTCGCGGTCCCCGCGCACGTTGCGCACGCAGGGGTTGCTCGACGAGACGGGCTGGCCGGCGTCGCGCGGGTGGTACCCGCGGTCGCAGACACACACGCAGTCGAGGTCGACCACGCCGCTCGCGCTGCACGCCCGGACCTCCGTTCCGAGGTGGGCGTTGTCGGGGCACTGCATGTCCTGCGCCGAGACGGTCGGCGCGCCGAGGAACAGGATCATGGCCGCGATCGCGACCGTCATCATCTTCTTCACGGTGAATTCTCCTCCCGAAAACCTTTTGGCTTTCGGCGAAACGAAATTGTGGTGGATCTGGAAGCCGAGCTTCCCGCCCGGCGAGGGGGATTTAATCCCTTACCGGAACGATATAGCTCAACCTCCTTTTCATGACCGTTTTGTAAGGTGCGGAAGAGGGATTCTTCCTGCCTTGACCGGCCCTCAAGCCGTCCCGTTTCCACCCGGCGCATGCCGGGGGGACGGAACGGCTCAAGTTCCCGTCAGATCTAGACACAAATCTCCATAAAAAGGAACAGGCCATCATAGCGGAAAATGATCTTTTTGTCAAGAGAAATAGACGTGAAATTTGAAACGAAAAATATCCCTAATATTAGGGATATTTTTTGTATACCTCTCCCCCTACTCCTCCCCCTACTCCTCCCCCTACAGCCTCTGCCTATTCGCCACCATCCAAATAAGTCCCAGGAGTGCGCCTAAAGCCAACCCTGCCAATGCGTTATTCAGAAAATTCGGCCGAGCGATCCAGCGGGAATCCAGCGGAGCGTCGATCACCTGGACACGAACGGAGAAGCCGAAGAAGTTTGGGGCTTGCTTGGCCAATTCTTGCGTTGCCGCCTGCACTAAAACGCGCGCCTGAACGCGGCTTGGGTGGTAAATCGTCACCAACATCAGCCCGGAACCCGGTTCCACGGACGTCCCGATGGATCGGGACCATGCGCGTCGACGGTTAAATTCATCCGTTGGGAAATAGTCGCGATCCACGCCTTCGGCTTGGTTCAAAATATTTTCGAAAAAACTCGACGTGTACAGCAACTGGGATAGATTTTGCGCGATCCGCTCATTGGACTTGAGAATCGTGTACGGATCCGTATTGGTCGCGCCCGGTTGGGTAATCAGCAAGCGAACCGTGGAGGCGTACTCGAGCGGCTGGGTAAACGAGAGCAGCGCGGCCAAAAGCGCGCCGGCCAATCCGCCAAACAAGAGGGCGGGCCAGGAACGGCGCAACAGCGCGAGAGGGTGTTCTTTCAATAACATATTATCGAAGCGCTTCCGACGTGATTTCCGAGCCAAGCGTGATCTGTGCTTGGAAGGCCGTGCCGCGACGTCGACCCGAGACGGTCACGGTGGCGCCCGGTCGATAGTCGAGCAAGCGCTCGCCGAGATCGGCGGCTCCGTCTAGGATATCACGCTCGACGCGTTCGATCACGTCGCCTTCCTGTAATACCCCGACGGCCGGCCCTCGCGCCACGATCGCCGGCAAGCCGAGCGTGCGATTTGGCCGAAGCCACGCGCCAAGCGCGGGAAGCGTCGTCGTCGCGGCATCAAAACTCAACGTGACCAAATCCAGCGAACGAACGCCAAGCGTGGCGCGACGGATTTCTCCGTTCGAGAACATCTGCGACAGACTCGATCCGATCGGACCCGCGGGAATGACGCGCCAATCACCGAATTCGTCGGATTCAAGCAGGCCAATCAATCGAGCCGCTCCGTCCCACACGGCCGCGCCCGGTTTTAGACGTTCCGGGGAACCGGAAACCAGAAAGCGTCGCGTCGCTTCTTCACTGGAAACGGGATCGACCGAGGGTCGCGCGCGGACGGTCAGCACGATCTCGGGAACGAGTTGTCGCGGCGTCGACTCGATCCAGACCGGCGCACCCGCAACGACATCCGTAGGACGGACAAACGCCGTCGTCGGCAAACCGTCGGCGGAGATTTTGAGATAGACGACGCCGGTGGACGTATCACGCATCCCGCTCTCGACGGCCTGGACGCGACCGTCCACGATCACGCCGAGGTCGGCAAGACGCACGCCCTCTAACGCGGCATCCGTCGTGACGAGCCAGCCGTCGGACGTGACGGCGACGGCGGATCCGAGTTCGCGTTCCGGCGATATGGGTTCTTCCGTCGCCGTGCGCAGGCGCCGGACCAAGGTGAGTACGCCGGACGTGCGTCGCTCGGCAAACGCGGCGGGATACGCGGGCGTGATCGGCCGCGATTCAACCGGAATCACTTCCACAGGAGGCGCAACCGGCTCGGTCGGCGTCACGAGGGGTCGCGTGCCCGTCGCGGGCCATGATTCGATGGCCTGTTCAAGACGGTCGAGCTCCGGACGCACGGCCTGCGCGAATACGACCCAACCGGAAACCAGCCCGCCGAGCACGCCGCACAGACCGGCAAGACCGACGGATAACCATAAGGAGCGGTTGATATCCTTTTCGCGTGCCATAGACGACTCTTAGTGTAACACGGAGATCGAATAGCGAATAACGAGTTACAAATAGCGAGAAATAAAAAAAACCGCGGCCTGTCCGCCGAACCCGCCACAACTTCGCAGATGTTGGCGGGGTAGGCGGGAAACGCGGATTCAGCGACGACTCTTGATGAGTCTGAGGACGGGCTTCCCGCCTTCGCCCGTGGGGCGGATGCGGGAACGCGGCGCACGCAATGCGGACAACGCGGAAGCGGAGTACACGACCGTCAGATGCCGCCGTCGGTGGCGGATGAGATAGCCGGACGTCTCCACGATGCGGGAACGGTAGAACCCGAGCGCCTCGGCCTCAAGATCTTCGAGGGGACCGCAGTCGGCGACGGCCTCATCGAGATACTCGACCAGGCAGACGATTTTGGAAGAGCGCATCCCGCACAGAAGACCTTTTCGCCGTGCGAGACTTCGCAGTAGCTTCTCGTCTTCGCGGTACGATCTGCCGAAGCGATCCGGATGAAGATCCAGCTCCTTCCAGGCCCGATCGGGCGCGTGACGGACGAGCTGCTGGAGCGTGCCGAACACGTGGTAGCGCTGCTCGACACGAAGCCGCGACTGATATCGACGCAGCGTGGCGCTCACCAGAGGCGACGCCGCTTCCAGAAAGGCGAGCGCGAATGCCGTTTCCTTTTCTTTTTTTGAAATGCCCTCCGCCATAAATCATTCCTTTCCGGCACGAGGTTCTCCCTATTCGTTCCACGTCTTTCTGGAATTGTCAAGTTTCAAACACCCCGCTCCTTTCGGAGAACGGGGTGTTTCGACCGGCGATCGTATTTTACGTTCCCGCCTTCTTCCTTCCGCGCAGGCGCTTCCGCCCCTTTTCCCTTTCAAGAACCTGCCCCTCGGTCGGCTCTTCGGCCGCGGGGGCTGCCGCTTTCTTACGCGCGATCCCTTCCATGACTTGCGACATCGTAATAATCTGTCCGGGAGTTTTCGTCGTCGGTTGCGCCTTGGCCTTTTCCGATGCCTTCTTCGACTTCTCTTTGGCCCGCGCGAAGGCGCGCTCCGCCTCCTCCACCTCCTGCGAAACGGCGTTGCGCAACTCTGGCGAAGGCGGAACGATCAAATCGCTCGGCTTCTCTATGCCCAAGAGCTCGTTCACGCGTTCCAATGTCCTTCGTATCGACTTGAAAGCCTTCCCTTCTCGATACTGTTGATAGAGTATGGCGTACTCTTCAATCCATCCGTGCTTTGCCCGAAGAAGGCCCTTGACCTCCGGAGCGACGGTTTTCCACTCATTCCCAAGCGCAAGGACCCTTCGATTCAATGACTCCTTCAGATAGGCAAGCTCCGGCTCCGTAAGCGGCGTTATTTTTTCAATCTGACGAGCCCCCTCGCGCTGCGGCGGTTCCCATCGATAATCCCCTCGCCTCTTTCCATGCACGACCTCCGGTTCGGACGAATCGGTTTCGGTTTGCGGAACCTCGATCGCGGGTTCGATTTTTGGAAGCGCCAGCGCTTCTTCGACGCTCAAGCCCTCCGCTTGCGACGCTTCCGGCTGCGTGACTTCTCGCATCGCGGCGAGCTCTTGCACGGTCGGGACGCCGAGCTCCTCGTCTTCCGCCGCCTCTGCCTTCAACGCCTCTCCCGCCGGGCGGAATCCGCCGAGAGACGCTTCGAATGATTGTTCCGCCTCCTCGTCGATTTCGCGTTGTCGCTCGCTTGACTCGGCAAGCGCCTCGCGTTCCGCGGTTTCCGCGGAAACGACCGGACGCTCCTTGTCGGAAACGGGCGCCTCAACCGTGATCGGAATGTCCAGCTCTTCGACTTCTTCCAACTCTTCTTCCGACAACGCGCGCTTCACATGCGGCAGCGGAATCACGTCCGCCCCTTCTCCCTCCAGCAGCTCGACCTTGCCTCGCGAAATCGCGCGCACCGCCTGCGCGGCCCATCCGCTCTTGTTCCACTTCTTGCCCAGTATGCGTTCGATTTCCTCCAGCTCTTCATGCGCCGCGTGCCGGATCTTCAAATCGTACACATACCCTTTATCGTCCGGGGTTTGGGCATATTTTCTGTAGAAATTCAGCGCGTAATCCAACGCGGGATCGGGAGTGCTCGTACGAAAATCGACGTCTTCCTCGTTCGCCAGCTTCTCAAGCATGCGGTGTTTGAAAGCCTCGTATACGCCGTGCATCGCGGCGCGGGCGTTTTCGTCCGTGTTGATCATATCGATCAGATCCTTCCTCCACTTCACGGAACGGTACATCTCTACTTCTTTGTTGACGCGTTCCGGCGCTTCCGCAGCTTCGCGCTTCTCGGCCGCAACACGCTCTTCGCGCGAATCCGCCGTCTCCATGCGCGACATCAAAACGGCGCTGCGGTCCGCAGTCCCCGGAGCGTACGCGCCGCCCGCGCGACCCGAACGGATCGAAATCACGGACGCAGGTCGCGCTTCGCCCTTTCCCGCCGTGCGCGCTTGCTCAAAGAATGTCCGACGTCGCTGATGGACGGCCATGACGTAACGCATCAAGGCTTCCTCGGCCTCTTCCAACGCTTCATCAAACGCCTCGCTCTTTCCCTGTTCTTCAAGAGCCCGAATCCGTTTTGCAAAATTCGATTTTTTCTCTTCGAACATCTCCTCGCTCAATTCGGTTTCCGTCAGTTCTTGCATCGCTTCCATTTCCCCGAGAGCATTCCGGATGTCTTCCTCGATCTGTTTCAATGCGAGCGTCGTTCGGAGCTCCTTGGAGCCTCTTCGCATCTCCGGCGCTTCAAGAAACGTTTTCCCGAACCCTGACAGGTCTCCGCCGGCGGAAACGTCGGCCACGCCTCCGCGAAGGCCCGACATGGTCTGCCGGCCCTGTATAGAACCCCGCATACGAGGAGCGGTAAAACGTTCGCGACCGGCCTTTTTTTCCGCCAGAACGAGCTCGGCCTCGGCCTCGGCGCGCGAATGGATATGCGCATTCATTTCGTTTTCCAAATTCACATACCTCTTGAGCAACGCCTGCACTTCCGGCGGGCGTTCCAGCCCGGCCAGGCGCCGGCCCACTTTTTTTAAGCGATACCATACGTCCGGCTTCGCCCCGGTGGAGGCGGCGCGCAGCTCCGGCTCCATCTCGGCGAGCTCGGCATCGATGTGCGCCGCCGATTCGATGCCGTGTCTTCCCAGCTCGCGTTGGAGTTTTTTTTGCCGCGCCGCGATTTCCTTTTCCGAATCGTTGATAAACTTCGACGTTTTGCGCGCATCGACGATCTCGTCTTCAGGCGTGAGTTCGCCGGCGAATATCTCTTCCTGCGTCGCGCGAACCGGCGCTTCCCGTTTCGACGCTCTCGGCTTGCGTTCCGCCCCTTCGAGTTTCTCGATCTCGGCATCGACATCTTCCAAGCGATCTTTCAGCTTGAAATATTCCTCCCCTGCCCACACGCCGCCCATCTTTTCCATCCGCTCCGCAAGATCCGCCTGCTCCTGCTTCAAGAGAGACGCACGCATCTCGTCCACCTGCTTCTTCATGCCCGCGAGCCGTTCGCGTCTTGCGAGCTTTGCCTCCTCCGCCATGCGCTCACGCTCCATGCCGAGCAGCTCGTCGACGTTCTCCCTCACGCCTTCGTGTTTTGCGGATTCTTCGCGTTCGGCGTCTTCAACGAGCTCGCGCACGGCGGCTTGATGCCCGGCGTGGCGTTCTTCGCGTTGCGACTGCGCCTCTTTGTACTCGCGGACGCCACGCTTGCTCCGTTCGGCGCGTGACGCGCGCTCGGCATGACGAAACGCCATGTAGGCATTCGACCACTCCGGATCATTCATTTTGTCGGCTTCGGACGTTACTCCTACCTCTTTGAGTTCCTGTTCGACTGCTTCAAAACGCGCGCGCGCTTCTTCGAGCGGCAACGTTTCCTCTTTGGGCTTTTCTGCCGATTTCCGCGCGCGCTTCGATCGTCCAATTTCTTCTTGGTACGAGGACTCGACGATCACGCTCGACTCCTTCGACTTCACGCGCTCGACGGCACGTTGATACTCGGGGTCGATCAGGACGCTTTTCTCTTCCTTTCGAGGTCGTCGTCGCACGCCCGAGTCATCGGGCGATCCGGATCCCGGACGCTCCGGCGTAGGCTCGGCTTCCGGGTTGCGATACATCTTGCGTGGCATAAAAATATGCCTCCATGGTATCATACTCGACGCATGATGTGGGGATCATGCAACGCAAAAGGAGCCATTCGGCTCCTTTTGTGCGTTTGACGTCAGGCCTTGGCCAGCTTGGCAAAGACGTCCGGATGCTTGATCGCGATCTCCGCGAGGACTTTGCGGTCCAACTCGATGTTGCGCTTCTTGAGCGACGACATGAACTTTGAGTAAATCGTTCCGTTCAAACGCGCGGCGGCGTTGATGCGGACTTGCTGCAATCCGCGGTTATCGCGCTTCTTGAGCTTGCGACCGACGTAGGCGTTCTTACCGGCCTTCGTCGCCGCCGTCTTGGCGAGCGTGATTTTGGATTTGCGTCCCCACATCATGCCCTTGGTTCGGGCAAGGATATTCTTGCGGCGCTTGATGCGATGGGTTCCGCGTTTGACTCGTGGCATAGGAGAGAATGTGTGAAGTCAGATGTCAGATGCCAGAGGTTGCCAACACTTCTGGCATCAGACTTCTGACTTCTAACATCGTTAGTTATGGGGCATGAACTGCTTCAAATTGCGTACGTAGGATGCGGACACGCTCACGTCGCGACGCTTGTTGCGCGTGGTATTGCCGGATTCGCGGCTGTTGAAATGGTCCTGGCCGGCTTTGCGCTTCAATAACTTGCCGGTCTTGGTGAGCCTGACCCGCTTGGCGATGGTCTTGGAAGTTTTTTGCTTCATAAAGATGGTAGAGGTTGGATGTCAGATGCCAGATGTTTGGCGCCGGAACATCTGGCATCAAACATCTGACATCTCACGTCGCTTTAGTCCTTGCGTCCGACAATCGCCGTGACGTTTCCGCCGGAGCGGTTGATCGGTTGCTCGATGGTGAGTTGGTACTCCTCCGCGAGGCGGTCAAGGTATTCCTGAATCTTGGTTTTGGCAATATCCGTATGCGCTTTCTCGCGTCCGCGCAGGCGAATCTCGATATTCAGTTTATGGCCCTGTTCAAAAAAGTCTTTTCCTTTTTGAAGACGCGTGTCGAAATCGCCCACACCCATTTTCACGGAGAGACGGATACCTTTGACTTCCACTTTTTTTGAGTGAGCCTTTTGGGCACGCAACTCCTTTTCCTTTTGATATTTAAACTGGCCGTAATCAAGGAGCTTGCAAACGGGCGGCTCGGCTTTTGGCGAGACTTCAACCAGGTCGAAGCCGCGTACGCGGGCAATCTCGAGCGCCCGGTCGATGGACAGAACGCCGAGGATCTCTCCGTTTTCGTCGATCACACGCACTTCAGGAGCGCGGATCTGATCGTTGATACGGAAAACGACTTTTTCCTCTTTCTTATATTGGCCGCCTCGGCGGCGATGGTGGATGCGCATGAGAGATGATGTCAGATCTCTGATGTCAGATGCCTGAAGTTCAAACCTTCTGGCATCAAACATCTAACATCTGACATCGTGGTGATGGTGGAGATGGGGGG
>JBBTZS010000009.1:0-21629 GCA_038061235.1 Patescibacteria group bacterium
TCTCGGGCAACATCGGAGCCGCGTCCTCCGTGTACACGAACGGTTCTTTCGTGGCAGGTGCAGGATCGACGTATTACGGAGACGGATTGATTAGCAAGACGGACGGGAATCTCACGTTTGCCGTCTCAGGCGGTTCGATATTGCCCGCAACGGACGGCACGATCTCGCTTGGCAATTCAAGTCAACGTTTTCAGAATGCGCTGTTTAGCGGGACGGTTACAAGCAGCGCATTTATCGCCTCGAATGGTGGCACCGCCGCCGCTCCTTCTTTCTATTTTGCCGGAGATCGGGACACAGGGATGTATCAAGACGGAGCTGGTAATCTGGGTTTTGCCACAGACGGAGCGGCTCGTTTGACGTTGGGAAGTGCTGGAACGATAGTAGCAGCCGGGCAGTTGTATCCACCCGCGGACAATTATTATCCTCTCGGACTCCCCTCTTTGAGATGGTCTTCGACTAACTCGGTTAATGGTGATTTCAGCGGAACGGTCACAAGCAGCCGCATTGCCGCCACCGGTTCCGTTACTTCAACCTTTGAAGGGTCTATCGAGGTTGCGGGAAACGCCTCCACCTCACGACTGACCGTCGCGGGACGACTCGTGTGTTTGGCGAACGGCACGAACTGCGCCGCCGACGCAAACACCATCACGGATTTGAACTGGACCTACGATTTCACCTCGAACTTTGTTAGAAACGCCACCGCAACCACGGACATCATCCTCGGAAGCACGGCGACGAGTACCGGCGCTCCCGCCTATTTCGACCTCTCCGGCGGCACGTCAGGCACGTCCGCCTTCTACTTCGGTCATGCCACGAACGCGAACGTCGTGATCGGAGGGACATCAACCACACAGACGGGACTCAATGCGCTCTTCACGATGAACGGCAACGATCTCTTCGTCTCCGGCAACATCGGCTCCGCGTCTTCCGTGTACACGAACGGGGCGTTCGTGGCGGGAGCGGGATCGACGCATTATGCCGATGGATTGATCTCAAAGACGGATGGCAATCTCACGTTGAACGTGAGCGGAGGTTTCCTGCTTCCGTCATCCGATCGCTCGGTCTCTCTCGGAAACGCGAGTACGCGTTTTGACGGCTATTTTGGAAACGTGACGACGACGAACGTGACAAGCACGAACATGGCTGCGACGAGGTTTAGGGCCGAGGATGGCTCTGGTGCTTCCCCTTCGTTTGTATTCTCCAATGATCCGGACACGGGATTCTATTCTTATGCTGCGAATAGAATAGGGTTTGCCGCCGGGGGGAGCGTGCTGTTCATCGTGGGATCGCCCAACATCTCGACGAGCATCTCTCCCGATGCGGACGGTGCAAGAAGTTTGGGCTCTGCAACCGCAAGATGGCTTGACGGCTATTTTACGGGGTTTGTCACATCAACGAATATGTTTGCCGGCGGAACGATTACGACAAATAACTTGATCGCGAACGGGTCCGTGACCACGACAAATCTCTCGACGCGGCGGTTCGATAACATCGTGTCCGGCGATCGCATGATCACGGCCGCCTCGAGCGTCACGGCCGTCGGTACGCCGTATCAGATCATCGTGCGGGGCAACCTCGCGTATGTTCTTAGCTCGGGCTCGTCCGCCGCGCAGGATCAACTTACGATCTACGACGTGACAAACCCGGCCGCGCCTTCGAGTACGGCGCAGGTCAGCGTCACCGAGGGCTCGGCCCGTTTCGACATCCTGGGGGATTTCGCCTTCATCGCCAACACTTCCACCGCGCAGGTTCAGCGCATCGACATGCGTAACAAGAGCAGCTTCGTCTCCACGAATTATGCGCAGCCCGGCGCGCAAACCCTCAAGGCCGTCGGTAGGTATTTGTACGTACAGGGGAGCGATCCGGACCTGACCATTTACGAGATTGATGATGCGGGAAACCTGAACAAAGTCGGCACGGGCGAAGTCGGCAGCCTCGCCCTCGCTTCTATGGATGTCCAGGGAAGCTATGTATACATACAAGGGGGCATCAATACGCTTCGCGTGGTGGATGTTTCGGATCCGACGCAGCCTCTCGAAAAATCGTTCATTCCTTCAAATATCTTTACGACCGCCATCGCGGTACAAGGAAGCTACTTGTACGCGTTCGGGAATGCGGGATCGGCGTATAGCGGCGCCTCGCTCGACGTGTATGACGTTGCCAAGCCGGCCGGAACCGCTTTCGTCGGCTCGACGCCGATCGGCGCGACGACGACCAACATCTTCGTGAGCGGCCGCTATGCGTATACGGCCACCACCGGATCCCTGATCGTCGTGGACATTCGTAATCCCAAGAGCCCGGTGAAGTACAACTTCAATACGTCGGCGGGCACCGAGAAATTCAGCGAAGTGTATGTTCAAGGGCGTTACGCGTACCTTTTGGATAGTACGAACGGGCGGTGGTACACCTTTGATCTCGGCGGCACGGAAACGAATGCGCTTACGGCCGCGACCGCGGAAATCGGTTCGCTTAACGTGTTGCGCCGCTCGTACTTCCAGCAAGAAGTCGACGCCCTTGGCGGACTTTCGGTCGGCATCAACGGCATTCATAGCGCCGGAGGCATCGACGCCTCCTCCTTTAGCGCTTCATCGACGGCGCGGTTTATCAATAACAATGCGAACGTCACCGGCACGGCCTGGGGCGTGTTTACGAACCGTCTGGCCATCAATAACGTCACTCCTTACGCAAACGCGACCGGCTCAAACGAGTACGCGATGGTCGTGAAATATAACAGCTTTGCCGGAGGCGGCCTTTGTCTGAACGGCAGCAATACCGCGCAAGATTGTCCCGACATTGGGGATGGAAACAGTATCTTAGCCGACGACGCCGTGACGGCCAACGCCTTCGACTTGGCGGAAGTCTATGCGGTGAACGGCACCTCGACACCGGGCGATCTCCTCGTGCTCGACCGTACCGTCTCGACCACGGTGAAGGTCTCGACCGGTACGCCGTACGATTCCAACGTGATCGGTATCGTCTCTACGCGTCCCGGATTCGTTCTCGGTTGGAATAGCGGCATCAAGGTCGCGCTTACCGGCCGCGTGCCGGCCAAGGTCGTGCCGTCCAACGGCCCGATCCGCATCGGGGACGCGCTGACCTCGTCCAACGTGCCGGGATATGCGATGAAGGCGACCAAGCCGGGCATGATCGTGGGCTATGCGCTCGAAGACGCCGACGTGACGAGCACGATCGAGGTATTCGTGGACGTGGGATATAACGCCGGCATGACGCTCAAGACGGACGGCTCGCTCGCCATCCTTTCGGACGATCTCCTGATCACGACGCCGGACACGGCCTCGTCCACGGTGACGACCGTCGATTCGTGGGGCCTCACGTTCCGCGGCAGCGCCTGGAACGCCGCATCGTCCACGGCCGTGACGCGCGACTTCACGATCCTGAACGACATGGTGACGGCCACGACGTCGCTGCTCGCCATACGCGCGACCTCCGGCACGAACATCTTCACCATCGACCAGTCCGGCACGATTACGGTAACCGGCGATCTTAAGATGCTCGGTCGCCTCTACCCGTCGGCCCGCGGCAGTTTGCAGGACCAGTACTATATCTATGTCGACAACTCCTCCTCGACGAACCAATACATGTCGACGAACGCCGACGGTTGGCAGGCGCAAACGAGCTACGACCTGGCGGAACGTTATTATTCGCAAGACGCGCTCGAACCGGGCGACTTGGTGACGCCGAGCGCGTTTGGAGACTACGGCGTGGGCAAGGCGACGCGCGGCTCGCCGCTCATGGGGATCGTGTCCACGAAGCCGGGTTTCCTGCTCGGACGCAACGCCACGGACACGTATCCGATCGCGCTCTCCGGCCGCGTGCCGACCAAGGTCACGGGCCAGGGCGGAGCGATCGCCGTCGGCGACTTGCTCACGGTTTCCGATACGCCGGGCGTGGCCATGAAGGCGACGGAAAACGGCTACATCGTAGGTATCGCGCTCCGGCCGTTCGACGGCGCGGACATCGGTCGCATCGAGGTTTTCGTCTCGCCCTCGTGGGACGGATCGTTCGGCGCGCCGGCCGCTCCGCCGGCTGGCGGATCGAGTGGCGGCATCCGCGGATTCGCCGACATCGCGGCCGGATCGAAAAAGGTGAGCGTGACGTTCCCGTCGCTCGGCGCGTATCCGAACATCCAGGCCTCGCCGTTTGGGGACGCGGGCGATTGGTGGATCGAGAACGTCTCGGATACGGGCTTCGACATCGTGATGCGCGATTCGGTGTCGCGCGATACGCGCTTCTCTTGGCACGCGGAAGCGAGCCAAACGGGGGACATGCTTTACAACTCCGACGGCACAAGCGGCACGATCGATCCGACCACGGGCGTCGGCCCGACCATGGGTTCGGAGGCTCCGGCGGAAGAGCCCGCACCCGAACCGTTTATCGACCTGACTCCGGCAGAGACGACGACGGAACCGGCACCGGAACCCGTTCCCGCTCCCGAGCCCGTTCCCGAGCCTGCGCCGGAACCCGTTCCCGTTCCCGCTCCCGAGCCCGCTCCCGAGCCCGTTCCCGAGCCCGTTCCCGAGCCCGTTCCCGAACCGACGCCAGCGCCGGAACCAGCGGTCTAACATCTGGCATCTGACTTCTTACATCTGACATTTTCTCGCGTGTTATACTACGCAAAAATCTATGTCTACCATCATGCCCGTTCAACCCCTTCGCACGGACGAGACGAAACCCAATCCGCGTCTGGCGAAAACGATGGAGGTGATCATGGACGTGTGTCTCCACGGGGCCGCGTTCGTCATCCCGCTTTTTTTCACCTCGCTCACGATTGATTCGGTCGAATTGCCGAAACAAACGCTTCTTGTCGCGTTTTCCGTCGTCGCGCTGATCGCTTGGATCGGAAAGGCCGTCGCGTTGCAGTCGTTCGAGTTGCGCCGCAGCTGGCTGCACGTGGTGACGGTGATTACGCTGCTTGGATACGGCGCGCTTTCCCTGTTTTCCGTAGACAAATACCTGTCGTTTGTCGGCGCGGTCGGGCAAATGCCCTGGTCGTTTATGAGCCTTGCCGCGATTCTCGGACTGTATTTGGTTGCGGTGAACCGGATTCGTACGATCGCGCAGGTGTATGATCTGCTGTTCACGATCCTGCTCTCTTCATTCTTGGCCGGTTTGTACGGCGTCTTTCAGCTTATGGGATGGTATGTGCTGCCGTCCGCCGTCGCGCAAACGAACACGTTTACCTCCGTGGGCAGCGTCTTTAGTTTGTCCGTATACATGGTCGTGCCGTTGGTCATGTCCGCGGGTCTCGCCTATCACGGATGTCGCAATAACGCGTGTTTGCTCGGTTCTCAAAGCTTACTCGGTCTCTCGGCGCGCGTTTTGTTGTGGGCCACCATGGCCGTTTCGCTGCTATTGCTCGCATTTGTCGACTACTGGGTTGCCTGGTCCGCATTGCTCTTTGGCACGGCGCTTCTCGTTTTTGTCGGTATTTTGCGCGGCTTGAACGTCGGACATCCGGCCAAGCATGGGATTCCCGCGGTTCTTGTCATCGTTGCCGTACTGCTTTTGGTTTATCCAACTCCGCTGAAAATCGATCTGCCGTCCGAGGTAGCGCCTTCGGCCGGCGCTTCGTGGAACATCGCCAAGCAGACCCTGCGCGACATGCCGTTGACCGGCTCCGGTCCCGAAACGTGGATTTACGATTATGCGCGCTACCGCGACCCGCTCGTGAACGCTTCGCCGTTTTGGAACGTGCGTTTTGACCGCGGCTTCTCGCTCTTCCTGACGTTGATCGCGACCACGGGCATCATCGGCATGGCGCTGTGGCTCGTTCTTATTGTCTCCGTCGTGGTCAAATCGGTTTCCCACGTATTGCGCGAGCGCAACGAAGACGCCTGGTACGCCTACGTCGGTGTGTTTACTGGATGGGCGACGCTTACGTTTGTCACCTTTTTCTACAACTTCAACGTGAGCCACTTGGTGCTTTGGGGGCTGCTTCTTGCCCTGCTTGGCGCGATGGCGAGCGGATCTGCCTGGCACTGGGATGCGAAGAAACACAAATTCGCGTTTGAGGGCATGGTCACGCTGCTTGTGTTCGCGCTGATCGGCGGCCTATCGCTTCTCTGGCTCACCGGCCAGCGCTTTGCGGCGGACGTCGCTTTCTCCAAGGGCGTAGAAACGTTCCGCGCCAACCGGCCGCTCGAGGAGGTGATTCGGTCGCTGGAGCGTGCGCGGAGTTTGAACCCCCACGTCGACATGTACACGCGTAATCTGTCACAAGCGCATCTGATCAAGGCCGCGCAAATCATTCGGCAAGAACCCTCGCAAGAAGAAGCCGCGACGGCGCAACAGGAAATCAAGAGCGCGCTTGATTTGGGACTGACCGCTTCGACGACGAACCCGCTGAACGTCGACAACTTCGCCAACCTGGCGGTGATCTACCAAAGCATCGCGTCGTTCACGCGCGGAGCGGACGAATTTGCCATCGCGACGTATCGCGAGGCTCTGGAGCGCGAGCCAAACAATCCCGTGTTCATCGGCGAAATCGGCAAACTGTATCTCTTGCGCGCCGATGCGTACCGGACGGTGTTCGACGACCCTAATTCGGATCAGGCCGCGCGCCAGGAGGCCGTCAAGCAAATCGAGGCCAATTTACAGGCGGCCGAAGAGATCTTGAAGCGCGCCGTAGAGGCGAAGCCGGACTATCTCCCCGCCCGTTACTACCTCGGAGTCGTCTACGAACGCCAAGGCAAGCTCACGGAGGCAATCGGCGAGTTGGCGAATGTGTTGCAGCTGAATCAGGATGATATCGGTGTGGCGTTCGAGCTCTCCATCCTACTCTACCGCGACAATCAAAAAGAACTCGCCCTGGGCTTGATGGAAGAAGTCGTGCGACGCGATACGTCCAACGTGAACGCCATCTGGTATCTGGCCGCGATGTATGAAGAAGCCGGCCGTATCGACGAGGCGATCGCGCTGGTCGAGGATTTGGCCGGCCGCTTTCCGGATAATCAGACGGTCCAACAACGGCTCGCCGGATTGCGCGCCGCAAAGGCGGGAGGGGGAGGAAACGTAGGATTGCCAGAACCCGTGGTCGAACCGATCCAAAACGCGACCGACGATAACCCGGTCTCCAACTGACGTGTGAAGACGCAGCCGCCGACCTCTCAAGTCAGAACGCATCTGCTCAAGATGCGGCGGCTGATGCGCGCCGAAGCGTCTACGTTGGCCAAGGAACTTGCGAAACATCAAGACACGTTAAAAAAGCGTTTGCAGAAGCTGGAGAAGCGGTTGCAAAAGGATTCGGACAACGTCTTGTTGTCGGAGCTTGGGACGATTCGTGACGAGTTAAGTTCCGTTCGCCGCGGGCTGGCGAGGTTGTCGCTTTCGGAGCAATCCACGCTCAAGCTCAAAAACGAATGGCACGATTGGACGCGGCACGAGGAGGTGTCCGAGGGGATCGACCATCTGTTACGCGAAGAACGTCTCGAGATGCTGGCTTCGGAGCTGCGATTACGCGGTTGTGACGTTCCCGAATCTCGAGCGACTCGCGCTCGGGAAACCGCGTCTCTCGAGATTGAAACCGAGCCTGTGGCGCAGATCGTCCCGGAGACGTCGATGGAAGACGCGCTGTTCGAAACGGTCATCGAGGCCGATGAAGAAACGGACGCGACGGTCGACTGGACGGCGGTCGGGGAGTACTGGGACCGGCTCATCGCAGGATGCCATCCCGGACACACGGATGCGGTGCAGCTTGTGAGACTTCTCAAAGGATTCCGGGACGTGCAAGGAGAGAGAAAACGCGCCGATCGTCGGCAAGGCGTCCGGCGCTATCGGCTCATGGCGTTCGAGACGTGGAGTTAGTCCATAGAAATACATGATTGAAATGAGGTTCTTTGGAAACCATAGGGCTATTGTGTGAGTTGTTGACAAGTATATAGACTTCTGCTATTTTGTACTTGTAACATAGTTACTATGAGTTCTGATATCAGTACAAAAGTACTGGCAATGCTCAAGAAAGAGCGTTCCATTACCACCAGAGCCGTCGCGGATGCTTTTGATATAAGCAGGAATTACGCACACGTACTTCTTCAGCAACTAAGGGAAGAAGGTCTCATCGTGCTTGTCGGACAAACAAACCGAGCTCGCTACTTCATGGCGAACGACGCTTTAGCGCTTCGTAAGGCTCGAGCCGAGATTCGTCATGTCCTCTTTCGGCTACCGACAGACGGACTATCCGAAGATAGCGTTTTTCAACGCATCGAAAAAGAAACCGGGATTCTTGCGGGTGTTCATGAAAATGTTTTGCAGCTTGTTCGTCACGGGTTCACCGAAATGCTGAACAATGCCATCGATCATTCACGATCTAAGCTGGTTGAAATCGATTGCCGTAGAACGGATACGGCTATCACGTTCGTCATTCGTGACCGTGGTATTGGAATCTTCAATAATGTTCGAAAAACGTTTCGACTACCGGGAACGCTCGCAGCCATTCAAGAGATCCTTAAAGGAAAAACGACAACGGCTCGCAAAGAGCATACAGGTGAGGGCGTGTTTTTCACCTCGAAGATGGCTGATGTCTTCATTATTGATAGCTTTGAAAAGCGCCTGACAGTAAATAATCTACTAACAGATGTCTTTATCTCCGACCGAAAACCGCTTCTGGGAACTCGCGTCAGTTTCAGTATCCATCTCTCCTCGACGCGTGACATCAACGATATATATGGTGCTTTCACCGGAGAAACGGAGGACGGATTTCTCTTCAATAAGACGGAGGTTACGGTCAAATTATTCCGCTATGGGAAAGACCTTCCTTCGCGTTCCGAAGCCAAAAGAGTAACGATGAATCTCGAAAACTTCCACGAAATCGAATTTGATTTTTCAAATGTGCAAACCGTCGGTCAAGGTTTTGCGGACGAAATATTTCGAGTCTGGCATAATCGACATCCGGACATAAAACTCATCGCAACGAATGCAAATGAAAATGTCGCTTTCATGGTCCAGCGTGCTGGTGGAGAGCTAGGTAAAAGACGTCCAATCGTTTAAAAAAGAGATAAATAATGGACAGTCGTAAAACAAAACAACCACTTCTGTGGGGATTGTTTTGTTGGCGGATCAAGTTGCTGGCTATTCGAGTCCAATCCACAACGAGTCCACACCCAAACTGAGATTTTAGGCCTATTTCTTAACTGTTAAGTTACTCTATAGCTACTCTTAAGCACTTATAAACCCAATCCGGCCTGACCGAGTTTTTCCGAATCATCCACCACCTTTAGTCTGCGATGGAGCCGATATGCGGTCTTGGGATCGGTCCTGCTGTCCGTTGTTCTTTCCAAAACACCACGGTCAGTTAGGTAGCTCAGCTTCTCCAATGCTGGCGGGCGGGTGATGCTCAAAGCAGTCATCACCTCGGTCGTACGAACTTCGCCTCGTTCCTGAATAAGCTCAAGAATGCGCAGATGGGCTTCATCCAATCCCAATTTCCCAATGTCGTCTTCGCCAATCAATGCTTTCTCCTCAACCAACTGTTTGGGTTGCGCAATCGGCGCGCTAAAGACGACACGGAACGAGTTTCCCTGATCAGTGAATGATGGCTCGGGAAGTTGCGCCTTGCGCATCATGCTTCGCATTCGCTCCACACCAGTGCCACGTCGCTCCATTACCTTCAAACGGATAAATGCTTCAGCCACGGTTGCGTTACGCGTCCTCGGTTCGAAATCGCCCTGTAGAACTATTTCTATCGTCAAAGGTGGCAGCACGCCACCGGGATTGATGATAGTCACTCCTTTTCCGCGAATACGGATATGGAGATCAGCACTCTTATCTTGATAGTCGCGATGGACAATTGCATTAACAATAGCTTCGCGGAGAGCCTCGAGTGGAACGGCTGGAGTTTCAACTCGGCGAAAGCCTACGATTCTGGCTGCGACCGGCACGTGCCTCTTGATAAAAGCTTCTGCGCCTTTGATCTGCTCAAATAGGGTGCCTGAGATTGTTTGGAGATCGTCCCATTCCTCCTGCTCGTCTGTGAGTTTCACGTCTGCCCGGATGACCGTATGAGGGAGGAAGGTCTGAGGGTTCTTACCGAAAAGCAAAATGCCCGCGACGGTCGGTAATAGCCGACCGATCCCATCGGCTACGAGTAGACCTTCGATAGTAAGGGCGCGGATTGGATCAGTAGGAATTCCTGAGGAGCTGGTCTCGCGTAGATACGACTCCGCGGCAGCCATGTTCAAGTCCTCTAACGTAGCGGTGAGGACCGGCTGTCTGTCCTGGGGATCGGAACTGCGTTCACGGTACATACGCGCAATTTCTTCGTCGGACGCAGCAATATTCGTACTTCCGACGCGGATGAATGGCTTGTCAGGGCCCTTCACTACGTAGGGCGGCTTCGGTCCCTTTGGGCAAGTTACAATAAGTAGTTTTGCTCCTCGATAGTCCACGATCTCGCGTTTTGGATCAGCGCCATCGATACAAGCTTTCAATTGTTGAGCGAAACCTTGCTCAGCTCTCTGGGGATCAGCGAGACCAGCGACCTCGGCGGTTTTGTCGCGAATGCCAAAAAGAATCACCCCACCTTTGGTGTTGTAGAACGCGGATACAGTACGCATCACGTGAAGCTTCGCTTCCTGTTGATCGGTTGCTTTCAGGTCTTCTTTGAATTCGACCTGCTCGTTTTCGAGACCTGCGCGCAGACGGTCTATCTCCTGTTCGGTCACAAGCAACAGCAACTTATCATCTTACTCAAATTCACCAAAGAACCTTGCATCCGACGTTCAATATCGTCGGTGCTTCCGATGTAGCAGCGACCCGTGTCGCAGCGCAGAATATAGACCCAAGCCATACATACCACGTTCCACATTCTATAAAACAAAACAACCCCCTCTGTGGGGATTGTTTTGCGTGGTGGACTGTAGCGGGATCGAACCGCTGACCTCTTCCATGCCATGGAAGCGCTCTACCAGCTGAGCTAACAGCCCTTATTCCGCTACACGTATCACGTAGCACGTAGCATTGGTTTGTAGGGCTCGCAAAATATGCCAAACCTAGCGTTATTCGTCAATGCGAAAACCAAAAGCCCCCGAACGGAGGCTTTTGCTACGTGCTACGTGTTGCGTGCTATGTGTCACTTGGTATACGCGAGCGGATTCACGACTTTCCCGCCGATGAGCACTTCGAAGTGCAAGTGCGTTCCCGTGGAGCGGCCCGTAGTGCCGACCATGGCCATGACCTGGCCTCGTTTTACCGCCTCTCCCGGTTTTACGAAGAGCTTTGAGGCGTGGGCGTAACGGGTTTTCATGCCGCTGCCGTGGCTCACGACCACTTGTAATCCGTATCCGCCGCTGTTCCAGCCCGCGACTTCCACAATGCCGTCCTCCGAGGCATAAATGGCATCCTTGTAGTCGCCGTCAATATCGAGGCCCGTGTGGCGCCAGCCAAAGTATTGCGTAATGATACGCCCGGAAACCGGCCAAAGGAGTTTCGTCTTCGGTTTTTCTTCGCCCTCTTCGATATCCGCAGGCGCGTCGCGTCCATCTTCTTTTCCGGTGATTTCCTGGTAGATGTCCAACGCCTTACCGGCGATGCGGTTGATCGGCACGTCCGGACGAGTGGCGATGGTGGAGCGGGTCGCGATCGGCGCGGCGGCCGGAGGCGTACCTCCCGGAACGATGAGCTCTTCGCCCGGTTGCAGCGATTCGGCGGAAGCTAAGCGATTCGTTTCAACGATATTCTCGACGTTCGCGTCATATATTGAAGCGATTTTGCCGAGCGTATCACCCTTCTTCACGATATGCAGAACGCCGGAGATGGGTAACATTTTCAATACGGTTCCGGGCCGGATCACCGATCGCGTGGTGAGCCCGTTGGCCCAAATGACCGTTCCGATATCCACGCCAAACCGTTGCGCGATCGTGCTGATCGTATCGCCCGATTGGACCGTATAGTTCTCGATGCCGGCGCGCGGCGTACGAGTGCGAGGCGTTACGCCGGGAACGCCGGGATCCTCGGCACCCGGCAAGAGTGCGATGGTGCCCGGTACCGTTAGGTCGGCAGGAGCTTCATCGTACAATCCATAGTCGAAGTCAATGTCTGGAATCGGATCAAGGCTCGCGGCGCTTAGGTAATGCGCGTCTTTTTGCACGGGTTCCGGACGCACGATCTCCTCGACCAATGACTCTCGGCCGTCCGTCACCAGGGCGTACAGCAGGCTGCGCTGGCCCGCATCCAGCGCCGATGCGTTGCGGGTCTGGAGCTGGGTCACGATCACGACGAGACACAGGGCCGCGACCACGCCATGGAACACGTAGCGATTAGCGAATACCAAAAAGAATAGACTGCGGGTAGAAAGCAGGAGATGGCCGAGGCGCAAACGGATCGTCAGATAGATCCGGTAACCCGGAAGCAGCAATCCGCGGGAAATAAAACGACCCACGAACAAGACCGTAGGTGTTACGACGTGCGCCAACCGTACGAGGGAGCGCTTAGAAGCGGCGAGAACGCGCAGGCCCGACAAGGCCACGCGGCTGCCGAAAACACGAAATTTGGACGTAGTATTAGCTGAATTTATGAAGCTTCGTATCCATCCGGAGCCGAGAAAACTTATCATAAAAGGGGGTGTTTTGTCAATCAAGCGTTAGAGAACAGAGAACAGAGAACAGAGAGCAAAGAACAAAGAGCAGTTTCTAACAAAACTGCTCTTTGCTCTTTGTTCACTGACCCACGAGGTCAGGCATGGGTTTGGTCATACCGATAGAGCAGGGCTTCCGCCACGTGCTCGGCCGTGACGGTACTTGTGACCGCCAGATCCGCGATGGTTTGAGCGACTTTTAGCAGCCGAAAGTATGCTCGGGCGGATAGGTGATAGCGATCGACCGCATGGCGCAGCAGGATGCGCGCCTCTTCTTCCAAATGCACGAGTTTGCGGAGACGTTCGCTTGAAAGCTCGGCATTGGTCGCGATGTTGCATGCTCGAAGCCGCTCGGTTTGCAGATCGCGCGCCGCCTGGACCCGCCGCGCGATCGCGCCGCTCGTTTCACCGGCGGACACATCGGTCAGCTCATGCGTTTTCACTTTCGGGACTTCGATGAACAAGTCGATTCGGTCGAGCAGCGGCCCGCTCAAGCGCTTGCGGTATTTGGCGACCTGGATCGGCGTGCATACGCAAGGTTGGTCCGGGTCGCTATAGAATCCGCAGGGGCACGGATTCATCGCGCCGAGCAATGTAAAACGCGCGGGAAACGTGATCGTGCCTTGCGCGCGGCTGACCGTAACCGTTCCGTCCTCAAGCGGTTGGCGCAAGCTCTCGAGCACGGCACGCGGGAACTCCAGAAACTCGTCGAGGAAGAGGACGCCTCGATGCGCGAGCGAGATCTCGCCCGGCCTTGGGATCGTGCCGCCGCCGATCAGAGACACGCCGCTCGCGCTGTGATGCGGCGCGCGAAACGGGCGCGTCCGGATGACGCCGTCGGGCGGGAGAAGGCCCGCGACCGAGTGGATGCGCGTGGACTCGAGCGCCTCGGGCGTGGTCAGAGAGGGGAGAATCGTCGGGAAGGCGCGCGCGAGCATGGTTTTGCCCGAGCCGGGTGGTCCTTGCATAAGGACATTGTGTCCGCCGGCCGCCGCGATTTCGAGCGCGCGCCTCGCTTGGGCCTGGCCGCGAATCGAGGAAAAATCCAAAGCGTGAACGGCCGGAGCATCGTCCAAAATCCGACGAGGTCCGAACGGCTTGATGGGACAATCGCCTCTCAAGTGCCGGATAACTTCTTTCAGATGCCTCGCGGGTAAAATCTCCACGCCTTCAACGAGCGCGGCTTCGTCGGCGTTTGCGGCCGGAAGGATGAGCGCGCGTATGCCGCGTTCCTTGGCGAGAATGGCAAAGGAAAGCGCCCCGTGGATCGGTCGCAAGCTCGCATCAAGCCCGAGTTCTCCGGCCACCATCGTTTGCTGCACGGAGTCTTCGGGTAAAAAGTTCGCGGCGAGCATTACTCCCACCGCGACGGGAAGGTCAAACGGCGTGCCGCATTTCTTGAGATCCGCCGGAGCCAGGTTCACCGTGACGCGCGTGCGCGGAAACGCAGCGTCCGCGTGGCGCATGGCGCTTTTGACGCGATCACGCGCTTCTTGCACGGCCGTATCCGGCAACCCCACGATGACGAACGCGCCCAAACCGGCGGAAATGTCCGTCTCGACGTCGACGGGATGCGCATTCAATCCGAGAACCGAGGCGGTGAGTACATGCGAGGCCATGTCTCACTACGTTTCCTATTTCGAGGCGCTTGTCAATACTCCCGACGGTTCGCCGCGTTTTGCGCCGTAGGCAAGCCATGCCAAAACACCGCCCGCGATAAAGAGATCCGCGATATTGATCGCCGACATGCCAAAAAGAAGGATCCAGTCGCGAACAAAACCGAGCGTGATCCGATCAAAGACGTTTCCGAGCACGCCGCCCATGAATGCGCCAAGGATGAGAGAAGGGAGGAGGGATCCGGCCCGCGCGCGTTCAAGGAGGAGCGCGACGGCCCATCCGAGCGCGACGCCCGTAATCACAAACGTGAGCCAAAGCGGGATGGGGAGATTAAAGCTGATCCCTTGGTTCTGATGAAGCGTGGAACGGACAAGTCCTTCGAAAAAGGAAAAGGCGGCCCCTTCTCCGTCCATCCCGTCGAAAAAAATCTTTTTCGTGTAGAGATCCAAAAACAAACCGACCGCCCCCGTACATAGGGCGGCTGCAAATGCTTGTGCCGACTTGCCCGACATGGCTACAATTCTTGCGTAAGAGCTTTTTTCGCTTCAATGGATGAAAGCGAAGTAGGACGGGCTTCCAATCGTCGGAGGTCGATATCTTTTCCCGTGTACTTACAAATACCGTATGTATCGTTTTCTATGGCTTTCAGGGCTTTTTCTATGTCGTGGAGATCGGATTCCAGGCGACCGACAATCGCTTCGTTATCAACCAATTCGGTCACTTCCAACGAGTTATCATCTTCTGAATTGCCTCCCGTTTCCGGATAATCCGCCTCAAAATGACTCTCTTTGCCTTTATGGCCGAGAGCTCTTAATTCTTCAGTCAACCTAGCCTTTTCCTTCAGCAAACGCTCCTGAAAGTGGGTGATTTGTTCTGATGTGAGCGGCATAACTTTCTATAAGCATAGCAAATCTCCGCCGTGTGTTCAACTAACGGATTTTTTTCCGACAAGGCGGATACCTAGCAGAACTTTGATGGGGAGCCAGCGACTGCAGGTCTTGCGAGCCTTTTGCGGCAGGAGGTTTAGCAGGAATTCCAAGGCTTCAAGAACAATCAAGGGACATGGCAGGACGTACCCCCTTGCCCCGGTCAGGCTAAACACCCGGCTGAATCCCGCTTCTCTCAATAAACGAGCCAATGCACCGTTTGTATACTCTTTTAGATGGAAACCGGTGGCGGTTTCGTCAAAATACATGGATATATCATGCGGTCCGTTAAATTGATGCGGCGTATTACATAGGTAGGATCCGCCGGGTTTTAGCGCAACAAAGATATTTTTTAGCTGTTCTCTTGCATCGTCGGGATGGAGATGCTCCATGAGCTGGCTGCTATAGGCCGTATCTATCGACGCGGGGGGAACCGGTACGGAGATACCGTCCGAGATGATCAAGTCGATTTTGTTAGGAATCGGGCCCAATGCCGTTGCAAACTCTTTTGATACATCAAGCGCATAGACATGACTCACATGCTCCACAACTTCCCGACTTACGGCCATATTCCCGGCGCCTATCTCTAAAAACGTTTTATCTTGGCCTAGAAATGGTTTTAATAATCGTAACGTAGCCCGGAGATGCCCTTGATCGATCGTTACGGGATTCGTTTTGAGGAAAGGGACTTCCCGATACAACTCGTCATAGAGCTTTGGATAGAGTTCGAGCCGTTCTTTTCGATCAGCGTGCCGGAGCTTATGCGCCAGAACTCGCTCTATTTCGTAATGGCGCTTGAGTTCTTCCGTGGATCGTGTGGGATGAGACATATGTCGTAGTGTATCAATTCATACGAGAATAGGCTCAAGGCTATTTTATACACAGGGAAGAACTAGTTATTCACATCATGTGGAAATAAATAAAATTATTTATGATGAGAGCAAAAAACGATTTATACACAGGGGTCTTTGAGTTGAATGTACAAATCGTGATATGATAGGAATGGTTCCGTCCGGGAACCAAACCCTTTAACCCATAGGGGGTTCATCGTTCCTTCTTGCACCTTTTGGCGAAAGCCACTCTTTTCACTTGGAGACGCGAAACGCGTCTGATAAGCTTACCGGTTTTTCGGTCGGCACCCCCGCACCTTCCACTGCTGTAAGACCGACTCCCATCCGCGGCTCAAGCCGCATTATCCCTCGGGATCTTTTGAGATGGTGGTCGATCCATTCCTCCACTCGGCCCATTGCCGCTTAGCGGCGCATGGAAACCAAAAATAAAACCAAAAAAGTTCACCTTGGGCAACCTCACAGATGAATTCGCTCGCGAGTTCCTGAGGCTCTGCCGAGGGCCAGGTAGAGGAAGCAGTCTCAATAGACCGGGATTCACGACGTGTCTACGTTGTCTTAGAGCTCGAGCTCACGCTCGCCTTCGACGATCACGA
Source organism: Patescibacteria group bacterium (assembly GCA_038061235.1). GTDB lineage: Bacteria > Patescibacteriota > Patescibacteriia > 2-12-FULL-60-25 > 2-12-FULL-60-25 > RHKK01. The sequence goes on from JBBTZS010000009.1 coordinate 16,577, forward strand.
CCGCGCACCTCGGCCTAAGGGCCGCGCGCCACATTGCTTATGCAAACAGGGCGGACAGCGGCCCTTATCTATTTCCTGAAAAACTTAGAACTTAGAACTTAGAACTTAGAACCAAGAACTATACGCCGGAGCAGCTCGCTCATAAGTTCTAGGTTATAGGTTATGAGTTCTAAGTTCCCCTCACTCAAAACACGCGGCAAGCCTTCCATTCTCGGAAACGATTTGAAGCGGGCGCGCTTGTGAGGGTTCGAGATGCAGTCCGAAACGATTTGCGATTATGGACACGGTGCGAGCGGACAGGCGCATCCAGACGGGCGCGTTTGCGCAGGCCTTTGCGTAACGAGGTTCGTCCTGCGAGGATCTTGCCCGTACGAGAGTGAACGTTTCGTCGGTGATGTCCGCCAACCTGCCTGCATCATCCGTTCTCGGTCCGAATAACGAGGTTCCGCTCGCCGCCATCGGCTCGATTCGCTCAAACGACGTCGTGCCGTCCGGCAGGACGATGGCGCGTCGTACCGTGAATCCGTACGCGCCAAGCAGGACGCCCGCTTCCGCCTCGCTTAGACTGAGCTCGAACTCCAGGCGGGTGAATGTGGGTTCACCGGAGTCATCGAACGTGAAATCAACGCGCGCGAGTCCGGGTAAGCGCGTGAGCCGATCGGGATCGGGGAGATAGGGTAATGCTTCAAAGTGTTCCGCAAGATAAACGGACCCGCCGACAGGGACGTGCAGCGAGATGTCGGTTTCCCGGAGCGGCTCTGCGGGCGCGGCCGGCGCGTCTACGCTTGATACGAGTAATCCGTCGCGAACATGCAGCGTGATCCACTCTTGGCTCCCGCCGTTTACGTATCCCAACGCGTCCAGCGGACGCACGCCGAGCGTCGGCCCTCCGTGGCGCCAATGTTCAAAGAGATAGGAAAGATACGAACGTCCCGAGTCGGACGGGAGATTCGTGTCGGCGGAAATGAGGGAGAGGCCCCGCGTCACCTGATGGATCTTTTCCGTTCTCGGCGCATGCCAACGCGGAGAGATCACGAAAGAAAATAGCGTTTCGCCTTGGCGGTAAATCCCGAACACAAATGGCAGGCGCGATGTTTGCCCGAGATACGCGCGCCAATCCGGCGGCAGCGCATCCTGAATGTCTTGTGGGAGCGCGCGTACGTCTTCGGATGTCGCGACGGCGTAGAAAAGCGTTCCATGCGGAATCGGGAGCGGTCGTGACAAAAGCCAGATAAACGTCGCGAAGAGGACAAGAATGCCGATACAGACGCCTACGACAATCGCTTTCCATGATCGCCAAAACCCCCTGGAATATCCTTCCGCGAGGATGATGCTTCCGCCCCCGTTCATCACGATATCCCGATTCATCACGGCCATAGAATAGAGAACAAAGAGCAGTTAGCAAAGAGCAGCTTCGGAAAAGCTGCTCTTTGCTCTTTGTTTACTGCTCTTTATCTCCGCGGCGGGCCTCTGCGCAGGGGGTTGTTGTCGCGCTCGCTCGGGACATAGTTCGGGTCGAGTCGCTTCATCGAGAGGTTGATGCGGCCTTGGCCGTCGATCTCCGTCACGACGACTTTCACCTTGTCACCGACCTTGACTACATCTTCCACTTTTTCCACGCGGTGGAGCGCCATTTCGGAAATATGCACAAGCCCGTCCACATTCGGCAGGATTTGCACGAAGGCACCAAAGGCCATGAGGCGCACGACCTCGCCATCGAACACTTCACCCGCCTGCACTTCACGCGTGAGCTGCTTGATCCACTCGACGGCTTTTTGCATGGACTCTTGGTTCACCGAGGTCACCATCACCAAGCCGTCATCCTCGATATCGATTTCAACTTTGTGTACGGCGATGATTTCGTTGATCATTTTGCCGCCCGGACCGATCACGTCGCGAATTTTGTCCGGATTGATGCGGAACGAGACGATGCGCGGCGCATACGGCGAAAGATCGGGACGCGAGGCGGGAATCGTCCGAGCCATCACGTCGAGAATCTTGAGACGGGCGTCACGCGCTTGCGTGATCGTCTGTTTCACGACGTCCCACGGCAGGCCGGACGTTTTTGTGTCCATCTGGATCGCGGTGATGCCTTCGCGCGTGCCGGCAATCTTAAAGTCCGCGCCGCCCGCGCCGTCTTCCAGGTCCTGCAAGTCGGTGATGACCTGATAGCGCCCGTTCTTTTCATCCGACGCGAGACCCATCGCGATACCGGCCACCGGAGCGGCGAGCGGTACGCCCGCGTCCATGAGGGCGAGCGTCGATCCGCACGTCGCGCCCATCGAGGACGAGCCGTTCGAGCCGAGAACTTCCGACACGACGCGAATCGTGTACGGGAACTCCTCGCGGTTCGGAAGCACGGGTATAAGCGCGCGTTCGGCGAGCGCGCCGTGGCCGATTTCGCGGCGCCCCGGACCGCGGTTCGGCTTGGTTTCGCCCACCGAGTAGCTCGGAAAGTTGTAGTGATGGAAAAAGCGCTTGGTCATCTGGAACTCCATGGTGTCGAGCGTCTGTTCCATGCCCGGCGAGCCGAGCGTGACGCTTGAAAGCACCTGCGTCGAGCCGCGTTCGAAGAGGCCCGAGCCGTGTGTGCGCGGGATGACGGCCACGAGCGCGCCGAGTTCGCGGATGTCTTCCATGCCGCGTCCGTCTGCGCGCCGTTTTTCGTCGAGAATCATTTTCGTGACCTCGCCGTCGACGAACGTGTCGAGAACCGATTCGGCTTTCTTCGCGTCTTCCTTGACGATGCCGATCTCGCCGAGATGCTCGTTCAATTCGGTTTTGAGTCGCTTCACCGCGGCTTTACGATCGGCCTTGGTGCGAAGCGATTCGGCGAACAGGATGCCGCGTTTGGTCTCAAGAAACGTGAGAGCCTTTGCGTGGATCGCCTCGAGTTCCGGACTCGTCTTTCGTTCGATCTTTTCTTTGCCGACGGCTTCGCGGACTTGGTTCACGAGATCGATGACCGGTCCGAGCTGTTTCGCGCCAAACTCCATCGCTTCAAGCATATCGGCCTCGGAGACGATGTTCACGCCAGCCTCGACCATGATGGTTTTGTCCGGCGTGCCGGCGACGACGAGGTCAAATCCGCCCTCGGTGGTTTCCTGATACGTCGGCATGGCGACGAGTTTGCCGTCTTTGCGACCGACGCGGATCGCGGCGATCGGGCCGTTCCACGGGATACTGGACATGGCGAGCGCGCACGACGCGCCGATGAGGCCGGGGATGTCCGCGTCGTTTTCTTGGTCATGCGAAAAGACGGTGGCGATCACCGCCACCTCGTTGCGCATGCCGTCGGGGAAGAGCGGGCGGATCGCGCGGTCGATCAGACGGCCGGAGAGAATCGCCTCGTCGGTCGGACGACCTTCGCGCTTCATAAAGCGCGAGCCTTTGATGCGGCCCGACGCGTACATGCGCTCTTCGAAATCGACTTGCAACGGGAAAAAGTCGAGTCCTTCGCGGACATCGCCCATGGTCGCCGTACACAGGACGACGGTGTCGCCAAAGCGCACGGTGCAGGAGCCACCGGCCTGCTGGGCGAGTTGGCCGACGCCGATCGTGAGCTTTTTACCGGCCCAGTCGATCGAAAATTCTTTTGGTTGTTGGATCATAGAGAGCAGCTAGCAAAGAGCAGCTAGCAGCATTATTGAATTCACAGTGATGAAGTAGATCAATCCCTTGCATAGAGGGATGCTTCCGCCTCACCACCGCTCCATTTCTTACCAAAGAACGCCTGTTTCCACAAGCACCCTACTGTTCTCTGTTCTTTGTTCTTTGCTCTCTAGCTAATACGTAATCCTGATATTCCTTGGCGTTTCTTTCTCTTTCCCCGTTATTTTGCGTTTGGTACCCGGTTTGCGGCCGTCCTGGAGCAGAAACGTATCGGATTCGGCGGAAAGGTCGAGAAAGGAGTCGGCGACTTCGCGCAGGCGCGCGTTCGTGGATTCCTTGAAGGCGACGACCTCGCAAATAACGCCGTGACCCTTGAGATACTCGACCAGCGGGACGAAATCGCCGTCGCCGGTCGCGAGCACGACCACGTCCACCTTGGGGGAGAGAGAAATCGCATCCACGGCCATGCCGACATCCCAGTCGGCTTTTTTGGCGCCGCTTGCGAATTCCTGTACGTCCTTGATTTTGAGTTCGATGCCTTGCTGCTGTAGCGCTTCGAAAAACGCCGACTCGACGTTATCTTTGGACTTGGCGACATAGGCGATGGCACGCACGAGAATACGCGGGCCGACCGCCGCCCCGACGAGATTTGCGAAACTGACCTTGCGATTATAGAGATGCTTTGCCGAGTGATACATGTTCTGCGTATCGATAAACACGGCGACGCGCTGGTCCGGACGTTGGGTTAACATAAAAATGAGGGTAGGTGCACGGCGCGCCGTGCCCGTACATAACAATATAGGGCGCCGAAAACACGAAATGGCGCATGAAATGATTTAGCACATTCAGTATATCAAAATATTCGATGGTTGTCGAATTTGTCGATTTTGGCAGTATTGACAACCATTTCGATTTTTGGAACGTGGTATGTCATGCCCGTATATTTTGAACATACCCGCCACTCCATTCGATTGCCCGGATATGATTACGCCTCGTCCGGCGCGTATTTCGTGACGATATGCGCGTATGAACGTGAATGTTTATTTGGGGAGACTGTGAATGGGGAAATGCGCGTGGATGAAATCGGGAGGATCGTTTGGGATTGTTGGAATCAAATTCCGGAACATTTCCCAAATACGATAACGGACGAATTTATCGCCATGCCGAATCACATCCACGGCATCATTCGGATAACCGATGCCGCGTACGGTAGGGGCACGGCATGCCGTGCCCCTACCGTACGCGGTGCCCCTACCGTACGCCGTGCCCCTACGACCGAACGATTCGGGAAACCCGTCATCGGTTCGATCCCGACCATTGTCCGCGGGTTTAAATCCGCCGTGACAAAACGCGTGAACGAAATGAATCCGTTGTTCGGCCCCGTATGGCAACGCAATTATTACGAGCGCGTCATTCGTTCGGATGTCGAATTGGACGCGGT
>JBBTZS010000010.1:0-57520 GCA_038061235.1 Patescibacteria group bacterium
GGCAACGCAATTATTACGAGCGCGTCATTCGTTCGGATGTCGAATTGGACGCGGTGCGGCAATATATCAGGGATAATCCAGCGAAATGGGAGGAGGACGAGTATGGGAAAGCGCTTGACAAAATGCATAAAATAATGTAGCAAGACCCTAGCTCTATCAACTGACGAAGGAGGTTGCATGACCCAAGAAATCACGGCCGACACCAAGATCGAGCCCGACGAGCCGTTCGAGAAGCTGATCGAGTGCGAGTCGCCCGAAGCGCGTGAGCTGGCGCGTGTCGCGCACTACGGACGCGCTCCAACGCGTTCATATGACAGCCTCTCTCTGACCGAGATCGATCGAATCCTCACAATGGTGGCGGAATATCAAAGCTCGAGCGCTGCATCCTGAGCTGCCATCAAGGCAGTTTTTTTACTTGATCTTCCTCAAAAACTCCCCCTCGTCCAAAATCGTCACGCCCAATTTTTTTGCTTTCTCATATTTCGACCCCGGCTCTTCTCCCACGACGACGAACGACGTTGTTTTCGAGACGGACTCCGTCACGTCGCCTCCGAGTGAGCGGATTTTCTCTTTCGCCTCGTCGCGCGACATGGTGTCGAGCGATCCTGTGATCACCCACGTCGTGTCTTTGAGCGGCCCCGACGTATCTCGTTTTGCCGCACGCTTCACTTTCACGAGCTCGAGCAACCGATCCAACTCCTTTTGCTCTTTCGTTTCGTAAAGAAACTCGACGACCGAATCGGCCACAACCTCGCCGATCCCTCCGACGGAAAGCAGGCCTTCCTTCGTCGCCTTGCGAAACGCCTCGATCGACCCAAAATGCTTCGCCAGATCCGCCGCCGTCTCTTCACCGACATGACGGATGCCGATTCCGTTGATGAAACGCCCGAGATCGATCTCGCGGTGGTCTTGGATTTCTTTGTGGAGCTTTTTCGACGAAACGTCCGCAAAACCCTCGAGCTGCAAAAAGTCGCCCGGTTCTAACGTAAAAATATCCGACGGCTCATGCACGAATCCTTTTTGGATAAGCTGCTCGGCGATCTTTTCGCCAAGCCCGCGCATGTCGAACGCGATCACGAAATGCAGCAACCGCGCGAGCTGTTGCGCGAAACACTTTTTGTTCGTGCAGACGGTCGCGACTTCGCCGGAACGACGCGCGACGGGGGATCCGCACATCGGACACGTTTTCGGCATGTGGAAGGCCTTTTCCTTTCCGGTTCTGAATTTCGGCAACACTTTGATGATTTTCGGGATGATGTCCCCCGCCTTTTCCACGATGACGGTATCACCGATTTTGAGTCCCAATCGCTCGATCTCGTCCTCGTTGTGCAGCGATGCATGCGTGACGGTCGTGCCTTGGACGAGCACCGGCGCCATCACGGCGACGGGCGTCAGCGCGCCGGTACGCCCGACGTTGACCTCGATGTCTCGGACGACGGTTGTCGCCTGCTCGGCCGGGAATTTCCATGCGATCATGCCGCGCGGCGTTTTGCCGACTACGCCGAGTCGCTCGAACAAACGATCGTCGTTTACGTTCACGACGACGCCGTCGGTCCAGTAGTCGAGCTTGTCGCGTTTTTTATAGATTTCCGCGTGAAGCGTCTCCACATCGTCCAAATTCTTACAGGGTCTATTGAGCGGGTTTTGCGGCACGCCAAGTTCTTCGATCATCTTGTGCGCCTCCGCGTGCGTCTTGGTGCCGAGATCCGCGATGAGCGCATATCCGAAAAACGAAAGCCCGCGTTCGGCGGCGATCTTCGGATCAAGCTGTCGGATCGAACCAGCGGCGGCGTTGCGCGGATTTGCCAAAAGAGGCAGTCCCTTACTTTTGAGTTTTGCGTTTTGACTTTTGAGTTGTGATTTCGTCATGTACACCTCACCGCGAATCTCCACACGTCCGGGAATCCGCTTGCGCAAGACGAGCGGAATCGCTTCGATCGTTCGCAAATTCTGCGTAACGTCTTCCCCGACGCGTCCGTCGCCGCGCGTCGCGCCCTGCGTAAATTGCCCGTCCTCGTATACAAGCGCAACCGCAAGACCGTCCATCTTGATCTCGGCGAAAAAGTCGAATGATCCTCGCGGCTCGAGTTTTCGCAAACGCGCAAACCACTCGTCCGCCTCCTCGCGCGAAAATACGTCTTCGATCGAGAGCATCGGAGACGAATGCGTGACCTTCTTGAATCCGGCCAACGCTTTGCCCGCCACGCGCTGCGTCGGCGAGTCCTTGGTGATCAGGTCCGGAAATTGTTGCTCGATCTTATATAGCTCATGCTTGAGCGAATCGAGCACGGCCTCGGAAATCGAAAGCGCGTCGAGTACGTGCATTTCGTATCGATACTTCGCAATCTGTTCGCGCAGTCTTGCGACACGTTCCTTTGCTTCCTGTTTAGTCATGTCTGGCCCAAGTTTACGCGACCCCCATCGCCCTCGCAAACCATCCGGCAATCACCCCGCCGAACCAAACAGCCCCGAAGGAACCGAGGGCAAAGAACGGCGCGAAGGCCACGCGATTCCCTCGTTTCCACACGCCGATGGCGAACAATACAAGCGCGATTAATCCGCCCGCTATGTAACAAAGATACAACGCGACCAAAATCCCCTGCCACCCGAGCCACGCGCCGACACTCGCGCCAAGCCAGATATCTCCTAATCCAATCCATTTCCCTTTGGAAACAAGATATTGCGCGCCAAAAAATCCGCCGCCGATCATCAACCCGAACACGGCGGACAGCAAATCACCGTCAAACGCTTGAACGAGCAGACCCGCCAGCGCCATAGCGGCCATCGGTTCGATCGGGAGCAATTTCCATCGCCAATCGAAAGCGGCGACAAAAAGGAGGTAGGACAGAAACAGTCCTTCAAGAAAAAAAAGAGCCGGATCCGATTGATGCAAAAACGCCCCGAGCCAAAGCAGTCCGCCGACAAGCTCGACGACCGGATACAACCAATGAATAGTCGCATGACAAGATGCGCACTTCCCTTTTAGCGCGACAAAAGAAACGATCGGGACCAAATGCGCGGGATGAATCGTTTCTTTACACGACGGGCACTGCGACCTGCCCCAAAGCGTGATCTTATTTCGTAACCGAAAAACCAATGCATTCAAGAACGATCCGATGATCGTGCCAAACACAAAAACGAATAAGAGCGGGACAAGAGCTTCCGTTATCCTGACACTCATTTCAACGCGTCTTCCTGATCGATGCCGGAGGCGTGAGCGTAATAGACATTCGGCTCTCCAAGATCGGTACGCGTCTCCGTCTGGAAACGGACGGAATACCCGCTCGCGCCTCCGCGATACCGGTAGAATTCGTTCGAACGCGGCCCGCTGGACAGGAATTCGATATACACGGGCGTGGAGGCGTCGGCCCGGCCGACGAACCCCGCGGACGTAAATCTGTTAGCGTCCGGCGAACCGATGAAAATTTCCTCGGCTTCGGGATAGGTCGCCTTTTCAAGCCAATATTGGCTTAAGCCGGCGCGCATCGTGCTGATGTCGGAAAGGCGTTGCGCGTCCCGTGAACTCGCTCTCGCGCTATTGAGCGACAGGACGGCCAACGCGGCCAAGAGGCCGAACACCGCGATAACGATCAGGGCTTCCAAAATGGTAAACGCACGACGGAAAATCATATGGGGCTAGTATAGCAGAGAGCAGAGAGCAAAGAACAGAGAGCAGTAAGTGAATCCGGCCTCCAAAAAAACTACTCTTTGCTCTCTGCTCTTTCCGAACCGCCCTACTCTCTGTCCACTTTGTCCAAAATCACGCTTCCCTGCTCCGAAAACGGCGCGAGTCTCGGGTGACCCAGCTGCCACCAAGTCAATCCGGCCAAGGCCAAGATCACGAACACAACGATCAGCGCCTCCGGAATCGTGAATCCGGGCATCTGCTTCAAGACGCGACGCATATGCAGGACAATGTCTTCCGGCGAATGCTCGGTTTTAATAAGATATTCTTCGCACCCAAGCGCAAAGCATTGATCGACGTCCTCTCTCGAAGAAAGCCGCGAGAGCATCACAACCGGAATCGATTTTGTTTCGTCGGAAGCCTTTAGGATTTCCAGCACCTCGAATCCGTCTTTCTTCGGCAATCCAATATCCAGCAGGATGGCGTCCGGCGCTTGCTCCTTGGCTTTGCGCAATCCGTCCTCGCCATCGGTTGTGTGGATCACTTCAAAACCGCCCCGCATGAGGGCCTTGCAAACAATATCGGCGAAGATCTTATCGTCTTCGATACAGAGAATCGTGGCCATATCAGCAAGGATACGCCTCCCAGGCATATCCGCGACTTGTACGGTACGCCTTGAGAACTCGTACGGGAATCACGCCTTCGAGCGCGTTCCACCAATCGCCTTGGTCCCGGGACGAAACCGCGACGGCCGGCGCGCCTCGCAGCGCGGCATGCAGCGCAAGCTCGCGTCCCTCGGACTCGTCGGCGTCAAAGAGTCCCGGGCCGTTTTGCGCCTTCCAGTCATCCGCATTCATGATGCCCGGCACGTTCACCAACGCATGGCGCGCCGTGTATGCGTCCGGTCTGATGAGGACGACAAGTCCGTTCGTTCCCTCGCGTACGGAACGAACGAGGCCGGTCCAATCGTTCGGATGCGTCGGACGCGACTCGGAGCGTACGCGAAGAAGATGAAGCGCCGTCCCGAATCCGGTCGGATAGCTCTCGACATGCCAGCCGCTTTTCTGTTTTACGCGACGAAGACGCATCGCAAGTGCCGGTAACCCTGCGGGTGAAAACGCGAAGTCCCTCGTCGCCCCTCCCGTGTCAAACAGCACTTCCACCGCCGTGTCGAGAGGAATCAGACGAACATGATGCGCGCCGCGCCGGTCGGCTTCCGAACGAACCAACCACCAGAGTTGGCTGGCGGAAGTAATCGGTTCGTCGGGTTTGATCATTCCCATATTTTGCTACTCACTACTTCCTACTCACTACTCACTTCTCTTACTCGATGTCACGCATGGCGCATCCGATCGTGACCGCGAAGCGCGGACCCAGCTCCTCGAGCAGCGCGCGCAAATCCGGCGGATACACGACGCGGGCCCACGGATTCCCGAGATACGTATTCACGTTCATTTGCTGCGTGATGAATTCCGGAAGACGCGGCAAAAGCGCAGAGCCGCCCGTCAGGATGATTTTATCGATACGCTTTGGCGGACCGCCGCCGTCCTGGCCTTGATATAAATTGAACGAATAACGGACCTCGTCAAGAATCGGTTTCACCAATACCTGCAAAATCGGACTTAGATCCCCCGTCGGCGCGAATGTCTGCATCGACTTGATGTCGCGCTTCATGGACTCGGCCTGCTCGAGCGGGATTCCAAGCGTACGCGCGATCGTTTGCGTGATCGCGTTGCCGCCGGTCGCAATTGAGCGCGTGATAAACGGGATACCCGATTCGACCACGACGATGTTCGTGCGAAGCGCGCCGATATCGATCAGCATGATCGTGGAACGATCCTTCCCGATCAACGCGCGAATCTCGGCAAACGCCTCCGTTTCGAGCGACACGAGCTCGAGTCCGGCCTGCTTAAAAATCTCGACGTACTTTGACACCAGCGTTTTCGGCGCGGCCGTAACGAGTACGCGCGTCGAAGCTTTCCCGCCTTCGCCCTTATTCTTATCGATCTTGTCGATAATCTTGGTATCAAGCGCCACTTCTTCCAACGGCATAGGGATCAGTTTTTTCGCCTGGGCTTCAACCGCCGCTTTCAGCTCCTTCTCGTTGGTGGTCGGAACATTCAGGATGGAAGAAAACACGGACGAGATCGGCAACGCGGACACGGTTTTTTTAGCCGTCGTTTTGGACTTAGCCATCATCTTTTTAATCAAAGCCGCCGTTCCCGGCACATCATTGATCAACGACTTGTCAAGCGCCTCGGCCGGCAAGTTGGCGTAGGCGTAGGTCATGAGTCGCGCGCGGCCCTTTTCGTTCTTGAGTTCGACGAGCTTCACGCCGCCGAATCCGATATCAACGCCGAGATAGCTCGTGGTAGCCGGTGTGGAAGAAAATAAACCCATATGTTGGGAAGAGTATAGCACGCAGAAGCTAGAAGTTAGAAGTTAGAATTTAGGAAAAGAAATCTTCTAAACCTCCCACCCTAACTTCTAAATTCTAGCTTCTAACTTCTAGCCCCTAACCCCCTCATCCATAGCCTGATTGGATAACGCGTCCGCATGCGTATTCTGTTCGCGTCGGACATGCTCGAACTTCACATGGCCGATTTGCAGCATCAATGACTTCAGTCGAGCGAACAACGGCTTCATATTTTCATGTTTCACTTTATACACGCCGCTTGCCTGCTTCACGAGCAATTCGCTATCCGCAAACACCTTCACCGAATCCGCCTTAAGATGCTTGGCGCGTTCCAACCCCAAGATCGCCGCTTCGTATTCGGCCTGGTTGTTCGTTTTTACGCCGAGAAATTTCGCGTGCTCCTCCAACACCTTTCCCTTCTCATCCTCAATCACAACGCCGATCCCCGCCGGTCCCGGATTTCCGCGCGCGCCGCCGTCTGTGCGAATGGTTAGGTGCATACTAGGCTTGAAATCCCCCCGCTTGAATATTCCATAATTTTTGATAGATGCCGACCTTAGCACGCAACGACTCATGCGTCCCCTCGTCCACGATCTTCCCTTCTTGCATGACGATGATGCGATCCATTTCCATGATCGTTGATAGGCGATGCGCGATAACGATCACCGTTTTGTTTCGCATAAGCTTTTTCAACGCGTCTTGAATCAGCGACTCAGATTCTGAGTCCAAGCTGGAGGTCGCCTCATCCAAGACGAGAATCGGCGCGTCTTTCAGAATGGCGCGTGCAATCGCTACTCGCTGACGCTCGCCGCCGGATAATTTGATGCCGCGTTCGCCGACCAGAGTCTCATACTCTTCCGGTGAAGCTTCGATGAATTCGTGGCAGTGAGCGAGCTTGGCCGCCTCGATCACTTCCTTATCCGTCGCATCGCGCCGACCATACCGAATATTTTCCATGAGGGTACGATGGAACAGGATTGGCTCTTGCGGCACATACGATATGACTTTGCGGAGACTCTCCTGCGTTACTCTTGAGATATCCTGACCATCGATCTTAATGGCGCCTCCCTGAATGTCAAAAAAGCGGAAGAGTAGTTTGGTGACCGTCGTTTTTCCGGAACCCGACGTTCCCACCAAGGCCACCTTTTGTTTGGCAGGGATGGACAGAGAAAAATCCTGCAGGATGCCATGCTTAGGTCGATAGGCAAATGCGACCCGGTCGAATTCGATGACTCCCCGCTTGATAGACAACGGCTTCGCGCCTCGTTTATCGCGTATTTCCGGAACCATTTCGAGAATATCGAGCATCTCATACGTGTCTGCTCCGGCTTCGTACACGCGTCTCACCGTGCGTCCAAGGTCGTGCGTATTGCTGAACATGACGAGCAAAATACCTTGGACGAATACGATCTCGCCAACCGTCATGATGCCGTCTCTCCAATAAGAGACGACGAGCGCCATAACGGCCAATTCACAAAGGAACCCGATAATGTTCTGGAGGACAGCTCCCGTTTCGCCAATGCGCCAACTCCGTTGGCGCAGCTTCGTATGCGTCTCCACCAATTGATCAAAATACTTTTCCTCGTACTGACGCCCGGAGAAAAGTGAGATGTTAATGGAATTCGTTACCGCATCCGCGGCCGCGCCGGTCATTCTTGTCTGTGCGGCGGCACGTGCGGTATCAACGGAAAGCTTGATGCGGCTGACGATGACCTGCCCGATCAGCGCCGTCGTGATCCAGAGAAACACGATACCCGCGAATACGGGGCTGCGTAGACCGAGCATGATCATGCCGCCGAATACGGCCACGAACATCGGTATAATCGTCCACCAAAAAATATCCGCCAAATCGGCAAACGCGTTCGGCAATGAGTTTACGCGCCGCACGAGCGAACCCGTAAAGCTGTCACTAAAGAATCGATACGACTGATCGAGAACGGCTCGGAATGCGCGTTCCATCATGTCCCGATCTATCCGCGGTCGAAGCGCGCTTGCGGTATACCCGCTTACACGCCACAACAGCCAGCTCAACAGTCGCAAGCCGGGAATCGGAAGTACGTACATCCACACGAACTCCGTCAGGCTGAACGCGTCCGGCGATAGCTGCGTAAACGCATCCACCAGTCTTTGCAGAAACAACGGAACGAAGAGAACCGTCACTTGGGCAGCCAAAATGACGACAACAATCCCGATCGATAACATCGGGTAACGCATCGAATGTTCCCAACAGACACGAAGAAAACGGCTGGTTATCGACCGACGCATGAAGCTGATTCTACCTCTTTGACGCCGCCACGTCGACGAGCCGACACTCCGCGCTCGTCCGTCCGTTCCATTCGTTGATCGACATCTCGTATGCGATATCGAGTTCCGGCTTGCCCATGATGTCGAGCAGCCGATCGCCCATCTTGAATCCCACCGCCTTCACCTTGCGTCCGTTCTCGTCGAGGAGCGAGAGGCGGATATGCGCGCCGGTCGCGCCCATCGTGTCGCACGACAACACTTGGCACCGCCGCGAAACAAAGAGCGGCCGCGGATTTCCCATGCCATACGGCTCGAGCGCGGCCACGCGTTCGGCATTCTCCATCGTGACGTCCGCGAGCGGGACTTCGGCATCGATCTCGAGCAGCGGAACGAGCTCGTCGTCGGGAATAGACGACGCGTGCTCGATTAAACGATCACGAAACTCGGGCAGCCGCTCACCGTCCTCGAGCGCAAACCCGCACGCCGCGCCGTGTCCGCCGGAACGCGTGAGAATCCCCTCACCCGCGACTTTCACCGCATCGGTAATATTATAAGATGGGATAGACCGACCCGATCCGATCCAATGCTTTTCATGAAACCCGACCGCGATCACCGGCCGCGAAAACTTGTCGGCATATCTGCCAGCAACAAGCCCCACCAACGACGGCGACCAATTCTCCTTCCAGATCACGATCACATTCCCTTCTGGCATCTGACTTCTGACATCTAACATCTCTTCTGCTTCCCCCATCATCTTTCTCGTCGTGTCCTGTCTCAATGTATTCAATTGTTCAAGTTCCGACGCAAGCAGCTGCGCTTCGTCCATGGATTCCGATAGCAAAAGTCGAAGCGCGAGAGACGCGTGATCCATGCGCCCGGCGGCGTTCAAACGCGGCCCGATCGCAAATCCGACGGTTTCGGATGTCACCGCACCCGGCGCGACGCCCGCCATCTCGAGAATCGCGCGCAGCCCCGGACGCTTTGTCTTGTTCAGTACTTTCAAACCATACGTCTCAAGCACGCGATTCTCGCCGACGAGCGGCACCATGTCCGTCACCGTCGCGATCGCGACAAGATCGAGCAGCCACTTTTCCCATCCGGCCGGAATCTCAAGACCCTTCTCTCGCGCGGCGGAAAGAAGCGCGCACGCAAACTTATACGCGACACCGACGGCCGCGAGACTTTTGAACGGATAGGTTTCGTCGGGTAATCCGGGATGGATCAAAAACGCGTCGGGAACCGTCTCGCCGAAATTGTGATGATCAACAACAACGGTATCCATCCCCTGTTCTTTCGCAAGAGCGATTTCATCTACACATGCGATACCACAATCGACGGTAATAATAAGTTTTGAATTTTGACTTTTGAGTTTTGAGATTGTGTCCCGATGCAATCCGTATCCCTCTTTATCGCGATGCGGAATGTAGTAGTCAATCGTATCCGTCACAAAGCCGCCTTTCAACGCGATTTCGCGAAGCGTATTGATAATCACCGTAGAACCCGTCACGCCGTCCGCGTCGTAGTCGCCGTGCACGGTGATCCGTTCGCCGTTTTCAAGCGCGGCCAAGACGCGCGTCACCGCTCCATCCATCCGTGCGAATTGCGATTCGTGATGAATATGCTTCTCCCACGAAGGATTCAAAAAAACATCCGCCTCCTCCGGCGTTCGGATCCCTCGTTTCCACAATAATTGCGCGATGAGCGGATGCGCACCGATCTTCGTCGCGTATTCGCTCGGCGCCGGTTCGGCGATCTTCCAGCGCTTTTGCATGGATCCCCATGATCGCCCGCGCGACACGGGATCGGAAGGGACCGTCAAGGCCCGCCCCGTCGAACGACGGGGGCTAAAACGTGCTGATCGCCGGCCCGATAAGAAACAACACCATCGCGACGATGATAAACACCGCAAAGACCTTCATGATTTTTGTCTGGACTTTTCTGGAGATCATATATTGAAATTCTTACCCTTTTTTTCAGGCTACTCACTACTCACTACTCTCTACTCACTCCCCCCCCCACCCTACCCTCTTCGCAGGACTTTGATAAACGCGTCGGGCGGGATCTCCACCGCGCCTTTGCCGTGTTCGAGCATGCGCTTCTTTCCTTTTTTCTGTTTTTCGAGCACCTTCATTTTCCGCGTCACGTCACCGCCATACAGTCCGCCCGTCACGTCTTTACGATACGGCGCGATGCGCTCCGACGCGATGATCTTGGCGCCGATACACGCCTGCAACTTGATCGCGAATTGCGCGCGCGGCAACTCCTCCTTCAACGTCTCCACGATTTCCTTGCCGCGGCGATACGACTCGCTCGAATGCAGGAGCGTGGCAAGCGCCTCGACCGGCTCTTCGGCGACGAGAATGACGAGCTTCACGACGTCGGACTCGCGATAGTCCATGAAATCGTAGTTCATCGACGCATATCCGGCCGTCACGCCTTTCAGTTTGTCGTAAAAATCGACGATCACGGATGCGAGCGGCATTTCGTAATGCAATAGCGCGCGCGTCACGTCGAGGTATTCGGTATTCTTGTAGAGGCCACGGCGGTCTTGCACGAGCGCCATCACGTTCCCGAGATATTCCTTCGGACACAGGATGTCGACGCGGCTCCACGGCTCGCGCGTGCTCTCGATCTTGGACGGATCGGGAAACTCGCCCGGCGATTTGATCAACTTCTCTTCGCCGTTCGTGAATTTCACCTCGTATCCCACCGACGGCGTCGTGATCACCACGTCCATGCCAAACTCGCGCGACAAGCGCTCCTGTACGATTTCGAGGTGCAACATGCCGAGCAATCCCACGCGGAATCCGAATCCGAGCGCTTTTGAATGCTCCGGCTCAAACGTCAAAGACGAGTCGCTTAATTTGAGTTTCAAAATCGCGTCGCGCAATTTCTCGTATTCGTTTCCCTCTTGCGGAAACACGCCCGCGTACACCATCGGACGCACCTCCTTGTATCCCGGCAATGCCTCGGTTTCCGCCGCTTGATCCGCCGACACGATCGAGTCGCCGACGCGTACCGCACCGATATCCTTGAGTCCCGTCACGAGATATCCGATCTCGCCGGCCTCCATACGATCGGCGGACACATGCCCCGGCTTCATGTATCCGAGCTCGAGCACCGCTCCCTCCGCATCCGTGGCCTTGAACGCGACCTTTTCGTTCGTGGCGATCGAACCGTCCACGCAACGCACATACGCGACCACGCCCTGGTAATCGTCGTACTTGGAATCGAAGATGAGCGCGCGAAACGGCTTGGCACGATCGCCGGTCGGCGGCGGCACGTTTTTCACGATGCGCTCCAAAATGTCCGGAACGCCCTCACCCGTCTTTCCGGAAGCCGTGAGAATTTCGTCGCGCGTGCAACCGATGAGCTGGATCAACTCCTGCGCGCGCCGTTCCGGATCGGCGTTCGGCAAATCGATTTTGTTCAAGATGGGAATGATGGTGAGATTTTGCTCGATCGCAAGATACAAGTTGGCGATCGTTTGCGCCTGCACGCCCTGCGTCGCATCGACGAGCAACACCGCGCCCTCAACGGCCGCGAGCGAACGGGAAACTTCGTACGTAAAGTCCACGTGTCCCGGGGTGTCGATCAAGTTCAGCATGTACTCGGTTCCATTCTTCGCCTTGTACTGCATCCTCGCCGGTTGAAGTTTGATCGTGATGCCGCGCTCGCGTTCCAATTCCATCGTGTCCAACAGCTGTTCTTTCATCTTCCGCTTCTCGATCGTTCCCGTGATTTCCAAAAGCCGATCGGCCAGCGTGCTCTTGCCGTGATCGATATGCGCGATGATACAGAAATTTCTAATTCTATTTTGATCCATACTGGATTGCCTGCCCGCCAAAGCGAAGCGTCGGCGGGTTCCATGTCCGCCGAGATTAGCGTAAAAAAGGCAAAACGTAAAGGGTCTAGATATGAAAAAGCGCCCGTACGGACGCTAGCGGTAGACATGAGAACCGCGAAGCCTCACCTCGAGCTCTGCAAGCCTGTTCTCAAGGTTCTTGCGGCGTTGACACGCGCCTTCCAAGCGATCCTTCGCGAGCGACTCTTCGTGTTCCGCTTCCTTGATGAGTTGACGCAGGTAGCTACGCGTCGCTTCCTCCGACGGCTTCAGCCATCGCTGCAACCGTCCGGGGTAGCTCTGGTTGAATTGAGCGATCGCCATTGGAACGAACAGCGCGAGCATGGGCGCAATAGCCGAGGGCGGATACATCCATGCAGGCATCTCACCGTCCGTGAACGGGATCTGACGGCGAAAGAGGAACATCGTCGCAACGAGCGATCCGATCATCACGGAAACCATCGAGCCGCCACCGTAAGACATCATCCCTTCGGACTCGACGCCGCGCCGCCATCCCAGCCAGACCGCCCCGCACGTCGCCGTGAATGCCAGGAAGAAATTCACGGCACCGGCCCAGCGGGCGGGCAGCATGACAATCGACGCGCCCGTCAAGACACAAACGAGCAACCCGACGGCGACGATCGTCATTCGATTCTGATTGTGAGCGCCCATCTCCATCTCCTTCATCGAAAGGACCAAAACCGATATACAAGGGATGTCGTCCTAAGTAAAGAAGAAAGCGCCTTGCGGGTGCCTTCTTATTCTGTCCCGTACTCTCTGCCCTTACCAGTTTAACAATCGCTCCATCTCCTCGAAATTCGGAGTGCCCACCCGTGCTTCGATGTCGCCTCGGACGTTGGCCGGAATATTTGCATAGAACTCGCGGAACGATCCGGCGTTAAAATCCAGTCTCGCGAGAAGCCACGGGCGCCAGGCGAGATACTCGATCGCGCTGCCGAGCCAGCGTTCCGCGCCGCTCATCCAACCGGACAAGTCATACTCGTTAGGCGAAAGCTCCCGATCGCCCGCGAGGAGAAACGGATCGCGGAGCTCGTCTTCCGTCATCGGAACCGGCGCGTCGAGAATGCCGACCGATCCGGCGATGGCCGTGACTTTGTGCTTCGCCTCGACGATTTGCTGAACCTCGAACAAGTCGAGCGCCGCCGTAAACGAAGCCTGGGAGAACGGTTGATTCGAACGCGCCGTAGCGACGCTCGACTCCGTGACCTTTACACTCGTCTCATTTCCCTGTCGCTCCACGCCGAACGACGTCCCGCGCACCGTCGCCACCACGTTGCTCGCGCCGACGCTGACCTCGGAGTCGAGGTCGAGTAAGCGCTCGAGACGCGTCCACGTGCGGCCGATGTCGATGAGGAGCCGCGCACGCAGCGAGTCGCCGGACGGGCGCTCGGCTTCCGTGACACGCAAACGCGTGCCCGCATCGAGCAGCGTGCGGCCGTGCTTGTCCCACACGATCGCGGCGCGGCCGTCGTCCGACACGACGATCTCGTCGCCGGTCGTCACCTCGGTTTCGCCGTCGCTCGCGACCGTTTGTTCGATCCCGGCCGTCGTGATCGTCGCCGATCCGCGCTCGACGCGCAGCACCGCCACCGCCGCCTCGCTTTCCGTGCGCTGGCTCTGCTCGGAAAGCGTCTTACTGATGAAATATCCGACACCGAACACGAGTCCGACACCGATCAGGATCAGCAACACACCTCCTCCGCCCAAAATCGCCCACGTTTTCTTTTGCATACGATATTTGCCACCAGCCTACTTGCTACTCGCCTACCTGCCTAGTCCCTATCCCGCTTGCTCGGCGCCTTCGGCCAGCTTGGCGCGGCGGATGAATTTGGCACGGATACCGTTTGCGATCTCCTCCAATTCCGACGAGCGCATGAGCCAAGCCGTGATGAGAAACGCCAATCCGCCAAACGTGACGGTTCCAATCGCCTGCAGCGCGACCTGCCAGAACGTTTCAAGCGGATAGATCGTGCCGAGCCACTCGCGCATCGGGAATCCGACGACGCACAGCGCGACGGTCGCGATCGTCGTGCGATAAAACGAATACAGCGTCTCGCCTTTGCCGAGTCTGCCGAAACGCTTTCGCAGCACCGCAAGAAGAAGCGTCGCTTGCGTAAAGGCGCCGAGGCTAAACGCGATACCCACGCCGCGCAAACCAAACGATCCGTGCAAAAACCAGGCGGCGGCGATTGTGGCGGATTCCGACACAAGACTGATCTTGAACGGCGTCCACGTATCCTGCCGCGCGTACAGCGCGCGCATGAGAAGCGGCACGATCGATTGCGCGACAAGCGAAAGCGCCATAATGCCGAGCATGTCCGCCACGCGAATCGTGTCGTCCCAGCTAAACACGCCGCCGCCAAGAATCACGCGAACGATTTGCGCGCGCAAAAGAAAAAAGATCGCCGTAGCGGGCAACACAAAAAATAGGATGCGCCGTCCGGCGGCCGAAAGCGTTTTGCGATACCCCTCGTCATCCCCGTTTCCGGCCGCGCGAGACAGTATGGGAAACGCGGCGATCGCGAAGGAAATACCGAAAAGTCCGAGCGGAAAACTCTGAATGTTGTTGGCAAGATTGAACACGGCCACGCCGCCGGTTTCCGTGATCGTGGCGATGGCGATCAATGCCGTAAAACTCACCTGCGACACGCCGAGCGCGGCGATGCGCGGTCCCATCAACATGAGGATACGACGCATGCCGGGATCGGCGAAATTCGGTTTGACGAACGGCCAAAACGGGATGTCATGCGCGGCGGAAAGCTGAACGATCAGATGCAAAAAGGCGCCCGCGACCACGCCGATCGCGGCGCCGTACACGCCAAAGGTCGGGCTCAAGAATACCGTGCCGCCGATGATGCCGAGGTTGTAAAACACCGGCGCGAGCGCGAAACCGACAAAACGGCGCATGGCCTGCATGACGCCGCCGATGACGGCCGAAAGCCCGAGCAGGATCGGCGAAAGCGCCATGACCCGCGTGAGATTCACGGTGAGCGCGAGTTCGGCTTCAGAAAAGCCGGGAGCAAACAGCGGGACGATGAGCGGCGCGAACGCGACGATCGCCACGCTACACAGCGCCAAAACCGCGCCGACGGCGGACAAGACGCGGGACGCGAGCCGCATCGCCGCGTCTTTTCCGTCTTTCTCCATCCATGTCGTAAATACCGGAATAAAACCCGCCGACACGGCGCCAAGAATGACGAGATTGTACGCGATGTCCGGCATGCGGAACGCGGCGTAATACACGTCGAGCTGCGATCCCGCGCCAAACGTTCCGGCCAACGCGCGGTCGCGCAGGATACCGAGCAAGCGCGACGCAAGCGACGACGCCCCGACGATAAACGCCGCGGCGGTCAATCCGTCGGTTTGCTGCGCCATCCATTTTTTAAAGAAAGGAATCATGAATCAAGAATCAGGAAACTCGAAAAGCGCGAACAGGATATCATGCTCTTCCGCACACGGCTCATAGCGCCGACATTTTATCCGGAACATAGAGAGGACGGATGAAGAAGTAATACGCCGACGCAAGGGCAAAAACCGCAAGTGATCCCATTTCAACCGGTCCCGAAAAAAATCGATTTTGCTCAACCCAGGGAATGTACTTGATAGACAGAATGGAAAGGTAGGTCACGACGAATGGGAAAACCATACCTAAAAGATCCGCGGTGATTTTTCTGCGCAGGAGCGTCTTGTGATGCAGGCGACCGATCAACAGAACATATTTGATTGTCGCAAGAAAAAACAAGCCAAACCACCACAGCCAAAACGAGGTGGCATCTTTTATATTCCAAGCCAAGCCAACATACGAGACGACCAGTCCCGCGTCTATGAGCCACTGTCTGCGGTCCGTCGGATCGATAATGGCGGAGAAGCACCGTACCGACAAAAACGTATGCGCGAGTACAAGGAGATATAAACCGAGTAAATGCACTTGCGGAGTCGGATCGTAAGGATGCGCGGGACCGAATAGAAAACCGATCAATGCTGCCACGGAAAATATTGAAGTAATGATGGACGCTTTTAGGGTAGAGTTATGAGTCATAGTGTCCGAATTCATATTTGATACGATCGTCGCGCAACTCGCCGCGGAACGTGCGGTCGAGCCAGATGCGAACGTACCGCGCGCCCATGCGGACGTATCCGTCCTTGTCGAATCGGCGCGTAGACGTGCGCAACGCATGCGGGAAAACGCGGAACGGGCCGTGGCGCGAGGCGCGCTCGACGTAATGCGCATCCTCGTTGACGCGAATCGTCTCGTCGAAGCCGCCGACGCGCTCGAACACGTTTTTGCGCGTGAGAATGCAGGCCCCGAGTGCGTACGGCTTGCGGCGTTCTTGGAATCGGTGAAAACGATAGGCCAACCAATAATAAAATCTACCGATTGGATGCCCGTCCGTCGGCGTGAACCGGCAGGAGGCGGCGGCGCAATGCTCCATGCGGAACGAGGCGACGAGCGACTCAAACGTTTCTCGGTCGGGAATCTCCACGTCGGCGTCGAGAAACATAATGAGATCGTGCAGGGCGTTCGCCGCGCCGAGATTGCGTTGCGTCGAGACGTTGCGCGTTTCGCACTCGAAGACGCGGATCGACACGCGATCCCGATGCGTCTCGGCAAACGCGCGAACGACGTCTTGCGTCGCATCGTCCGACGCGCCGTCGACGACGATGACGTCGAGGTCGTCGATGCCCGTCGCGATAATGGATTGCAAAAGAAGGGGGAGATACCGCTCCTCGTTCAATGCGGGAATGACGATGCTGAACGACATGTTGTTGAACTTAGAACTTAGAACCCAGAACTTAGGGACGGGCTGCTTATAGTTTTTGGTTATGAGTTATAAGTTATGAGTTGCCTTTTATGAATTATCTTTTCCGTCGAAATGCGCAAAACGGTATTCGAACGGGAGACGATCTACCATCGGCCCCTTCAGAAGCATGTAGGCTTCACTATAGAGATATTTGCTCGCGATAGAGAGTCGCCCGTCTTTTTCCAACCGACGGACGGACACGTGCATCGGATGCGACTCGAGCATGCGGAACCGATACCCGTTTCGATGCGCGCGTTGCACGTACTCTTGATCCTCGGCAAACACGACGCGCTCGTCGAATCCGCCGATCGCGTCATGCACGGGACGGCGCGACAGGATACACGAACCGGCGGCATGCGCACGGATGCGTTCAAACAGCTTTGTGTAGTGATTGAACACCGCATGCCCGACCTTGTCGTCGATCCGATCCGACATCGGTTTGAGGCGACACGTGGCGACATCCGCCGCGCGTTGCTCAAACTCGGCCACGACGTCGCCGAGATAACGCTCGTTCGGCAGCTGCACGTCGGCGTCGACAAATAACAGAATATCACCGGATGACGCGGTCGCGCCGCGATTGCGTCCGGGACCCGGCATCCCGCCGTCCACGACCTTCGCGCCGAACGCCGACGCCGTCTCGCGCGTCCGGTCGGTCGAATGCGCATCGGCGACGATCACTTCGAAATCGCGAAACATCTGGTTCTCGATGGTCTTGAACAAGCCGGGTAATACCGCCTCCTCATTCTTTGCCGGAACGACGATCGACAGTTTCATAGCCTTAATCTAGCCTAAAACACGCCCTCCTGTCCACCAGCGTCCCGCAACCCGTAACCCGCGCCTACTCCCGACTCCCTACTCCCTACTCCCTACTCAAAATCGCCCAAGACGCGATTCCGGCCGCCACCGCGACGTTGAGCGATTCTTTTTTGCCCTGTTGCGTGATTTTCACCGCTCCGGCACAGCGTTCAAGAAGCGAAGGCGGAATACCCGTCGTTTCCGTTCCAAGCAGCAACGCAAGGCGATTCGGAGCCCGAAACGTAGCCAAATCATGGGCATCAGGCGTGATTTCCAAGGCATAAATGGGAATTCCTTCGGATGTTAATCGATCCAGCAAGGCTTCTATATCTTTCACAATCTCGAACGATACGGATTTCTGCGCGCCTAATGCGACTTTATCGATGCGAGGATCCGGAGGCGCGGCCGTGTACCCGGAAAGCCACAATTTGGCTACACCAAGCGAATCACAGGTCCGAAAAAGAGCCCCGACGTTTTCTAGCGATCGGATATCATGCGCAATAAGATGTAGTTCTCTCATAAAAAACTGTTCTTTGCTCTTTGTTCACTGTTCTTTGCTCTTTGCCATCGAGCTTGACATTAGGCCATTTTTTGCATATGATCCAGACCCTTACGTCGCGTTGGCGTAGGATTGGAGGAATATTCGTGAGAGAGAACGTTTCGATCTGTGAATACTGCCGTGTCCAAAGTCCGCGGCACCAGCGCTGTTGCCCCGAAGGCGACACAATCTCCGTCCAGATGTGGAGGGCCGGTCACCATGAGGCTCTGAACGGCCGGCGCAACGCGTGCGCCGACGACGAGATCTACACGCTGGGCTTCACGTCCGGCGAGACGGAACGCGAGCGCCTGAACGCGAATGAGAAGCGCGACCGGCCCTCGGCGCCCGAGGAGCTCTTCCCCGAAGAGGCTGCGGAGGACCGTCCAAGTCTGGCGCCGATGAGCGTTTCCGAGTTCAGCCTCATCGTCGACGAAATCCGCAACCCGCCGCTCGCGGACGAGAAGAACGAGCTCTCGGACAAGCGCCACGCGCCGCCGGTACCGCGCGCCGACGCCAAGGCCGTATACGACCGCGAGATCGCCGCACGCCACGCCGACCTCTACTGATCCGCACGGATCGCCCACTTGAGACCCTCATGGGTCTCTTTTTATTATTTGCTGACGCTACGTGTTACGTGTTACGTGTTACGTGATTATGAAATTCGGCGACCCGATCAACACGACCATTACGGACTTCGACGACAAAGGCCGCGGCTTCTCCCCTCCTTACGTCATCCCCTTCACCGCTCCGGGCGACAAAGTCGGGGCGACATTCGTAAAACGCGACAAAGGAATGAAAGTCGGACGGCTATCGAAGATCGTAGCGCCTTCATCTGATCGCATCGACGCGCCTTGCCCGCATGCCGGCGTATGTGGCGGTTGCTTATGGCAGCACATGGCGTACGATGCGCAGCTTCGTTTCAAGAAAGAAATGATCAACCGTGCATTTGAACGCGCGGGACACGAGGAACGCGTCGACGACGTGATGCCGTCAAAGGAAATCTTCTATTATCGCAACCGAATGGATTATGTCGTCGGCTGGAAAGGCGAGATCGGCTTGAAGGAATACGGCTCATGGAACCGCTATCTCGATCTTTCAACCTGCTTGTTGCTCGACGAGGAAACGCCCGCAATCCTGCAAACGGTTCGCGATCTGATGCGTGAACTGAACATCAAGCCGTGGGACGCGAAGGGATATGTCGGCGATCTGCGCTATTGCGTCATCCGTCTCGGCAAAAACACCGGCGAACGCATGATCACGCTCGTCGTCCGCTCCATTTCTGGCATCTCACATCTGACATCTGACATCTCTCAACGCCTCTCCCCTCTTTGCACCTCGTTGTATCTCGCCGAAAATCCCGAGATCACCGACGTTTCACAAGGCAAGACGCTTGAACTGCTTCACGGCAACGAGTATCTCACCGAAGAAGTGAACGGGATTCGCTACGCGATTCACCCCAACTCGTTCTTCCAGACGAATACGGCGATGGCGGCAAAGCTGCAAGATGTTGTTCTGGATGCGGTTATCCCTGTAGGGGCACAGCATGCTGTGCCCCTACAAAATATGCGCGTTCTCGACCTGTACTGCGGCCTTGGCTTTTTAGGAATTGCGGCGGCGAAACGAGGCGCGGACGTGTACGGCCACGAACTGGATGCGGCGGCCATCGAGCTCGCGAAAACGAATGCGGAAGCAAACGGCGTGGGCGATCGTTGCCGCTTTGGCGCAGGTCCGACCGAGGCGCTCGATTGGTCCGCGGAGAATCCCGACGCCGTCATCGTGGACCCGCCGCGCGCGGGGCTGCATCCCAAGGCGCTCAAAGCGTTGGTCGAAAACGCGCCGCCGCGTATCGTGTACGTCTCGTGCAATTACCGTCGCCTGGTCGAAGAACTCAAAACGCTGAAAGAGAAATACCGCGTCGAATCATTGCAGGCGATTGACCTCTTCCCGCATACGCCGCATGTCGAGGTGATTACGTCACTCGTGCTACACTAAGCCCATGAAATCAGGTTTTGTCGTTCTCGCGGGACGTTCAAACGTGGGCAAATCTTCGCTTCTGAACTCCCTGATCGGGACCAAGATCGCGATCGTGACGCCTAAGCCGCAAACCACGCGCCGACCGGTGCGCGGTATTTTGCATGACGATCGCGGCCAAATCGTGTTCGTGGACACGCCCGGCATTTTTCTCGGCAAAAAAGACGCTCTCTCCCAAAAATTAAACGCGCTCGTGCGCGAGCAACTCGAAGGCATCGATCTGGTCGTCTATGTCATGGACCCGACGCGTCATGTCGGCGATGAAGAAGAAAATATCAGAAGACTTCTCAGAAAACTTTCGGTGCCGATCATCGCGGTGATCAACAAGAGCGACTTGTCGGACGAAGAAAAACCCGCCCTCGAAGAAATGCGCGCGGCGGACGTCGGTCAGCGCCTGACGTTTGAATTGTCCGCTTTGAATCGCCGGGACCTGAACCGTCTCGTCGATGCGATGTTCACGCTGTTGCCCGAAGGCGACTCATACTATCCGGACAAACAACTCACCGACGTCTCTCATCGCGAATGGCTCGGCGAAATCATCCGCGAAAAATGTTTTCTGCGCCTTGAACAGGAGCTGCCGTATTCCGTCATGGTCGAGGTGACGAACTTGGAAACCGAGGACAAGCGGCGGCGCGTCGAAGCCGTCATCTGGACCACGGATGATCGCTACAAAAAAATGATCATCGGCTCCAAAGGCGCGATGATCAAGCAAATCGGCATGGATGCACGCAAGGAGATCGAAGCCGCCACCGGCAACAAGATCTATCTCGGTCTTGAAGTAAAGACGGACCCCAAGTGGCCGCAACGTTTTGCCTCACTATGATAAAAGCCTCATACGAAGCGCGCATGCCCGCGTCGAGCACGGAACGACCAAGATCGGAATTCGAGCGTATCGGCGACCAGCATGATTTGATGATGCGTTTCGTGCGAAGTCTTGCACGTCCCGGGCGGAAATCGGGCGAACTTGAACGACTCGACCCACGCATCTTTTATCCGGAAGATTACGAAGGGATGGCGTTCAAGCCGGACTTGTACATCGTGGAACCCGCCGCGATCGACGAGCTGGAAGACGTAAAAAAGAAACGAGACGAGGCACGCGTCGAGCAGCTACGTTCCGCGATTCGCGCGATGAGTTGGGCGAGTCACGGCCGCACGGACGACGACGTGGCCGCGACGCTCGCGAGCGATTTTCTTCGAAAAGCCCAATCCGAAGCCGAGCGCGACATCGACTCGCAAAAAGGCTTCGATTTTGCGCATGCCGATCCGGCCGAGTGGACGCGCGTCCTGAATACGCTCGGGAAAAACGGAGCATGCAAGGGCGATCTCGTGGAAAAACCGACGAGGTTCGTCGAAAAGAAAATCGTCGAGGCGTGGAAAGACCTCATCGGCGAATTCAAGGATAAGAAAAAACGCGAAAGCGACTGGCCGACGAGCTATCCGGTCGCGGTCGATCCGCCAAAATTATCGGAACCCGTCCGTCGCGCGGACGATCGCCTGGTGAATCTCCGACACATCCGCGACCAACTCTACTTCTGGCGACTCTATCCTCAACACTGCATGTACGCAAAAAGCAGAGGGCAGTGAACAAAGAGCAAAGAACAGTTCCGGTCCGGAGCTGCTCTTTGCTCTCTGCTCTTTATTCACTGCCCCTTCACGGCCTTTTCATTACTACGTTGTTCACCTCGTACCCGAACAACCGACTCATGACGGATTCACCGTTCCCCGAAGTCGCGTCCATACCGGCGGCCAGCGGATTCAGCGTCACCTTGAGGATCATGGGGTTCTGGCGGCTGTTCAGCACGATGACTTCGCCGAACCAATTACGTCCGCGGATGGCGGAAACCTTCTTTTCTTCGCCGTTTACCGTCAACGGCCATTCGATCAATTCCGCCTCGGCGGTGAGTTCGGTCAAATCCTTAAATGCCTCCTCTTCCGAAGCCTGTTGGCGCAGGGTGTCGAGAGCGTCTTTGAGTTCGACGACGTTCTTGACCGCCTGGTTCAACGCATCGTCAAAGACGCCGAGGTTCAGGATCGTGCGGTTCGTCCTGGACAATTCCATATACGCGTCGTCCGACAACCAGATCCCCGTCTTTTCTCCAAGCATGTCATGCGTCCCCTCCGGCCAATACGTGGGAAGGAAAGCCGTGTGCGGCGTACGCAGGTTGATCCCGAGCAGCGCGCCCGATACCGTCACGCGCTCCGTCGCCATCGTCGGCAGCGGCGCGTTCGTGTTCGGATAGCGTTTCAATTCCGCCTCGTAATCGGCGCGCAATTTTTTGGAAGATTCGGTCTCGCGCGTCGTCAAGAGCTCCCAGTCGAGCTCGGCGACATGCGTGGGAGCGAAGCGTTTGACGGTGACCGTGCGCACGCCGTCCTTGCTGTGAAGCAAATCCGGAATGAAGGCGCCAAACCCAAGCACGGTTTGCCGGATCTCAAACGTGTCTCCGGGAATAAACTGGATCGCTTCCGCCGCTTCTACGGCGGCCGTTTTATCGATCGGGGTCTGATCGACCTCGAGACTCTTAAGCCGAGCACATCCGGCGCCCACGAGAGCCAAGGCAAGTCCGATGACCGCGAACCGACGCATGCGAAAAGTGTACATAGTTACGTCGCGCTATCTTTACGGCTCGCCTCGTGAAAGTCAAACGAGGCGACATCGCCCATTTACAAACGCGGAACATGAGCCTATCGTCAGTGCATTCTCCAAGGTATGGCGGCATCCACTCCCGGACGTACGACGAGACGCGTCGCGCTCGTCGTAGGCATCGCTCTTTTCGTCCAAATCGGATATGGGTGGCTCCTTCAGGCTTCCGGACAAGAGCCGTTTTCCTTTGTCGGCGACGGCCCGAGCTACATGGAAACGGCGCGCAACGTCTTGGAAGAAGGCGTCTGGTCTTCGGATCCCGCTCCGAATCCTTTGCCGGACAATTTTCGCGCGCCGATCTATCCGCTTCTCCTCATCGGCTTCATCAAACTCGGATGGCCTTTCACCCTCCTGTTCGTCCTGCAGGCGCTCGCGGTCGCGGCGGCGGCCGGACTGACCTATTGGTACGGCCGTTCGTTGTTTTCGGAACGAGTCGGCCTGATCGCCGGCCTCGTCCTCGCCGTCGATCCGATTCTCGCGTCACGCGCCGTCTCCAAAGCGCTCATGACGGAGGCGTTCGCGCTCCCGTTGCTCTTGATCGGATTCGGGAGTCTCGCGCTTTTCGTCAAACGATCCGACGGAAAACAGCTCCTCATCTCCACGCTTGCGTTGGGACTCGGGGCGAATCTGAAGCCGCAATTCGTGTTCTTTCTTCTCCTTTCCTATGTCGCCGTCTTCCATGTAAAACGCGTGTCCGCACGAACCGTTCTCGCCTCGCTCGGCCTCGCCGGCCTGCTCTTGCTTCCGTGGCTCTCCTATAACTTTATCGTATTGGGCGTTCCGCAATTTTCATCGGTCTCGGAAACCAACCTGTTCGACATAGGCTATCGCTTCCAACATTGGCTGACGAAAAGCAAAGATCCGTATTTCAATGAGAATTACATCATCGCGGGAAGCGCGCTGGTCGGCGCGGAAAATTCGATGCAGCTGTTCGAGCCGATCAAAGCAAAACGCCTTGCGCGCATCGGTCGCGAGTGGATCATGAGCGCGCCGCTTCCTTTTCTGTGGTTCCATACGACGCGCGTCCCGCGCACCTTTTATCACGACACGACGATCGACACGCTCTATGAGGATTTCGGATGGTTTCCGAGCCTGCGAAACGGCGACTCGACGGCGCTCGCAAAGCACATCGTTTTTTTCCGCCGGTCACAAGCGATGGACGAAATCCGCGAACATCCGGCGTCCCTGCTCGCGCTCGCCTTCCAGATCATCGTGCTTCTCGTTTCCCTGCTTGCGCTGTCGAACGACGTGGTTCGCCGCGCGCTCGTCGGCGATCGTTCATCCGTCGCCCTGCTGTGGATCGCGCTTCTCCTCGCCTACGGTTTCCTCGTCTCGCCGATGGGGCTGCATCGCTATCGCGTGCCGATCGAACCGATGCTGCTGTTACTCGCCATGGATAGCCTTCTCGTCTTGATCGGAGGGAAAAAGACACGCGTATGACCGATGTATTTCGCGTCTGGAAAAAACATGCCCTCGTGCTCGCGGTCATTCTTCTGCCGGTGTTCGCCTATCTCGCCGTGAAAGCGCAGGACCCGCGCGGATGGGACCAATGGGGCTTTGGCTCGGCGCAAACCGTCCTCACGGTTCGCCACTGGGCGCGCGACGGCATGATCGCGCACAAATTTCTGTTCCTGCCTTCCGGATATCATCCGAACATCGGATTTCTTGACCGGCCCGAGTTTCGTTTTCTGGCGGACGGGACAAAAACCGGAGAAACCATCGGCAACCGCTTGTACTACACCCACTATCCCGCCGGATATCTCATTCCATACGGGCTTCTCGCCAAACTCGGCGTGATGGAACGATCGGGGCTGCGCGTGGTCGCCGTTCTCTTTTCCATGCTGGGGCTCGCGTTTTTTTACGGATTCGTGTTCCTATTCTCAAAACGCAATCATTGGATCGCCGGTGCGGCAACACTATATTACGCCACCACGACCGTGTTCCTCGGATACGCGGACTCGCTCGCCAATCAGTCGATCGACGACCTGTTCCGGAATGCCGTCCTGTTTGTCAGCTTCTACCGATTCTCAAGCGTTTCGGATGGCGTGAAAAAGAAACGCCTTACCGCCGTAACGTGGGTCCTGTACTTCCTGCTGGCGAGCAGCTCGTACGACTCGACATTCTTCGTTTTCATCTGGCTATGCGGCCTGGATATCCTCGAGCATCGCCGGCTCCGAATCGGACGCTTCATCGGATGGGGTCTCGCGCCCGTTCTCGCCTTCGTCGTCCAGGTGGCGCAAAACACGTGGTATCTCGGCGTCGCCGACATGCTGCGCGACTTTTACGGCGCGCTCGCGTTCCGTTCGTCCGAAGCACCCGCCGTACTTGGTCGCCTTCCGCCGCTCGTGAAAAACGCGTTCGCCTCGCTCTCGCTCACCGGCTACCTCGCCGGGATGCGCGCGCGTTTTGCGTTGCCCGTCGTCGCGCTGCTCGTCTTCGCGATTTGGCGAACGAAACTCGTAGATAAGACTCGCGCGTGGCTGCTCGTGATTCTTGCCGCCGCCGGAATGACGTATCCCTTCCTATTGCCCGTCGTCGGAACCTTTGGCTACCAGGGTCGACAGCTCGCTCCCACGCTCTGCACGCTCATCGCGATCGCGACGTATGCCGTGGTCACGAAGTGGCGGGCGTTGAAATGGTCGGCGGCGCTCCTGGCCGCGCCGCTCGTCATCCTGTGGGCGATACACGTCCGGGCGTTGGCGGGATTCGTAAACGACTTTCCGCAAAACGCATTCACCGACGAGCAGGTGACGCAATGGACGTCCTACATGAATTACACGAAGCGGAATGACGTGATCCTGCTCTCGGCGCAGCTCGGTTCGGAAAAGTTTTTCATGCAGGTCTATGCCGATCGACTCATCCTTCCGCTTGATGATGCAAAAGCGATGAGCGAATTGGCGTCCGCGATCCAAAAGACGATCGGTGACGGGCGCGTGATCATCGTGACCGACCTTGCCGTCGACGGGGAAACGAAAAAAGTCTTCGCGGAAGCGGGGCTGACGCTTGCATGGCTTTGGACGGACGCGGGCTTAACGGGGTATGTACTGGTTCAAACTCTGCAGCCATGACGCGCCGTTTTTTGTGGACCAGCCGCCGATGAAAAACACGAGACCGAGAAGGATCAAAAACACCAGGCAACAACCGCTGCAGCAAGAAAACCACCAGGAACGGCCGTTCCAGGCGCGATCCGGCAGCGGAGTCGGCGGCACCTGGGAAGCGATGGATGACATGTCGACATGACACCAAAATCCGGCGTAATCGTCAAAGCGGAGATCCTCACTTGATATTTGTCGCACACTCCCTGATACTGACGCACATGAAGAAACCCCCGACCGTCGGCAAGCAAGCCCCGGATTTTGAGCTGAAGGACGCGTCAGGTACAAGCGTCCGTTTGTCCGCCGCGCTCGCCTTAGGACCGGTCGTGCTCATATTTTATCCGGGGGATCTCACGCCGGGTTGTACCGTCCAATTATGCGCCGTGCGTGACGACTTCGAGGCGTTCAAAAAAACCGGCGTGGCCGTGTTCGGCATCAATCACGGCACCGCGGATTCACATCGCGCGTTCGCCGCCGCGCATCGCTTTCCCTTTCCGCTCTTGGTCGACGAAGGGAAACGCATCAGCCGCGCGTACGGCACGATACGCTCCCTGCTAAAAGCTTCCTTCATCCGCCGGACCGTCATAGGCATTTCTCCGGACGGCATCATCCGCTACGAGCGACGCGGTTTTCCCAAAACCGCCGAGATCTTGAAGGCTATGAAACCCTTTGCGAAAATGACGTGACGCTTGATCAAGCCATCGCTTTTTTCTTGGATCCGGCGAGCGCCTCTTCCAACAGATTTTTGTTCCAGCCGACGATCACATGGCCGTCCACGTCGATGACCGGTACGCCCATCTGGCCGGAGAGCTTCACCATCTCTTGCGCGGCCTGCGAATCGGCCGATACGTCGATGTCTTCAAAGGAGACGCCTTTCTCCTTGAGGTAGTCCTTTGTGAGCTTACAATAAGGACAAGTTGGCGTGGAATAGACTTTCACATTCATACGGAAACAAGTTTACCACACTCGGCTCAAAGTGCCTGTAGATATCTCATGAGCAGACGTACGCCAAAACCCGATGCACCCGGCGGTTGATCCGGTCTGATCTCGCGTTCCGTGTAGGAAGGCCCCGCGATATCAAGATGCGCCCACGGAATCTCGCTCGGAACGAAGTGCTTAAGAAACAACGCCGCCGAGATGGCGCCGGCCTGCCCTTTTGCGCCTACATTTTTGACGTCCGCGATCTTGGATTTTACATGATCCTCATAGGCCGCCGGCATGGGGAGCTCCCAAATCGATTCTCCCGACGCTTCGGCGGACAGCTTGAGACGGTCCAACAGCTTGCGATCCGTGCCCATGACGCCCGCGATCTCTTCGCCGAGCGCGACGACGCACGCGCCGGTCAGCGTGGCGAGATCGATGATCGCGTCCGGCTTGAGCGTTGCGGCATACGACAGCGCGTCGGCGAGTGTTACACGTCCCTCCGCGTCGGTATTCAGGACTTCGATCGTCGACCCGTTCATCGCGCGCACCACGTCGCCGGGGCGATACGCCTTGCCCGACGGCATGTTCTCCACCGCGAGGAAAATTCCGTGCACTTCGACGTTCGGCGCAAGCTCGGGAAGCGCCTTGAATAAGCCGAGAACGGTCGCAGCGCCCGCCATATCGATTTTCATCGTCGTCATGCCGTCTCCCAGTTTCAGCGAGAGACCCCCCGAATCAAACGTCACCGCCTTCCCCACAACCACGATCCGCTTCACCCTCCCCTTCCCCTTCATACCTCTGGCATCTGACATCTGACCTCTAACATCCGGCCTGTACGTCATATGTACCCCCACAGGCTCATGTTCCGAACCGCGCGCCACGGCGAGCGTCGCATGCATCTTCATCCGCTCCATGCGCTCGCGATCAAACGTCTTGATCGACAGGCGCTTCGACGAAGCGGCGATGTCCTTGGCGACTTCCACCATATGCGCCGGCGTCATGTCCTGCGACGGCGTATTCACGAGGTCGCGCGCGAGACAGGTCGCCTCGGCGATGACGGCGGCTTCCGCGAATCCGCGCTCGATCGCGGCGAGCGAAACGGCCGAAGACTCGTAGACGGTCAGCGTCTTGAGCTTCGCCTTCGCGTGACGGTCCGCGTTGCGTTTGTGGTACGCGTGGAATCCGTACGCGGCGAGATGCGCGCCTTCCGCAAAGGCCATCGCCGCTTCGCGCGCCGTCAAGAACGACGAAGGTAACGCCGTCCACGCGGTCGCGACGTTTTTCGCCCTCAATTCGCGCGCTTTCTTGGTCGACAGCGCTCCAAGCCGGCGATACGTGTCCGCCGTTATCGAGCCGCGCTCCCCCGCTCCGAGCAACGCCACGAACCCGGCTTTTGCCGAGCCGTAGGTCGGCAGGACAAGCCATTCGCCCAGGCTTCCTTCAAGCGCCGACTTATCCACATGTGCGACCATCCCCGCATCAAGTAGTTTTCGAAAAACGGCGGCTTGGCCTCGTAAAACATTTTTTCCCTTGGTGATAGGCAAAATAATCAGGTCGGTTGCCTGATCAAAAGGATTCCCCTGTAAAACGCGTACTTGCATAGAACCCGACCTTATCCACATGTCCTTTATTACGCAACCCGAAACCGATCGTCACTCCCCTATGAAAGCCCGGTCAAAAAAAGAAACAAAAATGCCGCCAGCGGCGCGTACGCGATGAACATCAACAAATACCAACGCAATTCACGAAAGGCCGACATGCTTCGCGGATCTTCCTTGCGATCGTAGATCGCCATGCCCGCGATGACGAATGAAGCCGCCGAAATCGTCAGACACCAAACGCAGTAGGCCTTGATCGCAAAGGCTTGAATCAGAATAAGGTAAACGGATTCGAACGCGCCGATCGCGGCGAGCACTTTGGTGAGCTGGCGCAAACGGTCGGCATGATTGGGTGTGGCGGCACGAATGCACAGCAACGCGAAAAACGGCGCGAAGAATGCGAGCCCGAGCAACGGACGCGGGAGTATGCCGAACACGTACGCCCATCCGGATGCGCGAACGGTATCGCATCCCCCGGGTCCGTTCACACCGCAGACGATGGGCGCTCCGGTGACATACACGTCGAGCAGATACGCGGACGCAAACGCGCCGACGAGCGCCGCGGCAGCCATGATAATTCTCGCCTGTGGCGGTTTGATCAGTTCTCGCATATTCCTTCGGCCCACAATCCCCGTTTCTGATCGCGCGCGTCTTCTTCCAGTCGTTTCAGCTCGGCTTTGCGCGCCTTGTCCTGCGGAAAATCCACGTAAGCATACCCATATCCTTCACGAATCAATGACGCAATCACATCAGTCCCATCTTCCAGATAAACATTACGTAACAAGCGGCCGTATTTGTCCACTTCGTCGGCTTGCGGATCCGCCTCAAGACGCACGCGCTTGCCGTCGGTCAACGCTTTTGTGAAGGCGGACGCTTCTTTTCCGAAACACTCGACGGGACGACGCGGATCGACCGTCTCCGGCGTATTCACGCCAAGCAAACGAATCGTCGCTTTCTCACCGTTATCCAACTCTACATGCACCGTGTCTCCATCCACCGCTTTCGTCACCAACGCGTTCGTGCCCCCTTCACTTCCCCTCCTTACGAAGGAGGGGCCAGGGGAGGTTTGTTCGACAAGAGGGGTTGGGGTGGTGGGACCGACTTCTCCCGGCGCCGCGTTTACTTGCGAAAGAATCAACAGAAACACCAGCGCGATCAAGCCGCCGATCAGCCGCTCCCAACGCTTTCTCGACATGGACGGCATGGTAGCACGAGGGATACTGCTTGACAGATGCGATAATGAAATGTATTCCTGAAGGACGAAAGGAGGCCCTATGAAAGGCAGAGGAAAATCCATCCGTACCGGAAACTTCGCGCCTACCAGAACCCGGCACCTCGACGTCCCCGAAGTCGACCTTCACGGGCTCCGGCAACACATCGGCGAGGCGCGCGTCGAGAGCTTCATGCGCGAACAGATCGCCAACGGCGCACGCACGGTGAAGATCATTCACGGCCAGGGTCAGGGCGTGATGCGCGAAGTCGCGTACGACTGGATCAAAAAGCATGTGCATCGGGTGGCCGATTATCAGGACGTCGGTCCCGCCGTCATCATCTATCTGAAGCGCTAGCGAGCTGCCCGCCCATGTCCGCGAGACAATGGCGGGTTTTTCTTTTCCGCCGCGCGTGGCGTATGCTTTTGCCGTATGAAATGCCTTCTTCTCCCCGCCGCGCTTCTCGCCGTTCTCGGCGCCGGTTGCGCCAACGCCCCCGTCGACGTGCCCGGCACGGATGACGCCGCGCCGAAAGACTCGACGCCCGCCGTCCGCGGCGAAGAACGTCCGCAGGCGGGACTCGGTATGCGGACGATCTTTCGCTCCTGGAACGACGGCGGAAGCGACCGATGCGTGTTTGAGATCGTCTATCCGCAATTCCAGGCACCATTCGCGACCGGCGACGAGGAAGACCGTCGTTGGGACGCGGCAAATCGCGAACTCGAACGCGCCGCGCTCACCGGATTCGTGCCTACCTCTACGAGCGGCGCCTTTGACCTCGCGCGCGGCGCAGACTCGTACATCGAAACATGCCGCGCCGAACTTGATGAGCTGTCCGACACGCCGGGCAACGATGAGACGAGTTACATGCAATACATTCAATCCATCGGATATGACGTCAAGTTACTGCAAGACGGCCTGGCCAGCGTCGTCATCCAAAGCTATGCCTACAGCGGCGGCGCGCATGGCCTTCCCTGGATCCATGGCGTGACGTTAACGCCCCCCGAAGGCCGCAGGCTCTTGCTGGGAGATTTCATTCAACCGGAACGACTCAAACCGTTCATGCAAATGGCACGCCGTCAACTCCTGGACGAGTGGAGCGACGCACTGTTCCCGGAAGCCGCGGATGCGTTTGCGACATTCGTGGCCGACGCGAATCTCATCACGGAAGAAGAGCGTCTCGCATTCTCGATATACGAAGACTTCTATCTCACGCCGCAAGGGTTTGTCTTGTACTGGAACGTCTACGACGTGGCCCCCTATGCCGCCGGACAACACATCGTCACCATCCCATACCGCACCGTGAGTGATTGGCTCCTTCCTGACTCGCCGATCACGGCGCTTTTCCGTTCTTCGTCTTCTCCGTAAGAATCGGATGCTCTTTCAAGACGAGGATGCGATAAATATCGAGCAAGGCAAACAACAAACTGATCGTCAACGGACCAAGGAGGAATCCGAGCGGGCCGTATAACGCCAACCCGCCGAGCACCGAAAACAGGACAAACAGCGGATGGATTTTCGCGCCTTTCCCGATCAGCGTAGGTCCGAGCAGGTTGTCGATCAGTCCCACGGCCAGCGCGCCCCACGTCAATAATCCGGCGCCTTGCCACAACTGATTGGTGGCGAATAGATACACGATACCGGGAACAAGTACGAGACTTGTTCCGATACCGGGAATCAGCGCGCACACGGCCGCCAAGCTCCCCCACAATGCGGGATTCGGGATGCCAAACATCCAAAATCCCAAACCGGCCAATAACCCTTGAATGAGCGCAACCAACAGCTGTCCGCGCACCATGGAATTGATGGCCAGCGACATGCGATCAAACACGTCCAAGTCGTATCGATCGGAAAGCGGGCTTAAGGCGACGAACGAGTGGATGAAACGCGGACCGTCTTTCAACAGATAATAGAAGGCGATCAGGAATAAAAACAACCCTGCCAGCACCTCTGCCGTGCCGGAAAAGATACTTCCAAGATTCGACGTCAAAACGGACAAGCCTTGACGCACATATGCTTCCGTATCGATGCTGAAGCCGGGCAACATCTCCCGAATCGGACCAAGAAAAATTCGCTCGAGCATTTCGAGATACGCGTCGCGGTTGGCGGATAACGCGGTTAGCAAGTCGGCGGCTTCCGTAAAGACCTGATACCCGAGAAACGCGACCGGGGTGAGCACCAATGTCGCAACTACGAGCACGGTCAGGAATGAGGCGATACCTTGCGGAAGCCTGGTCAAAGCCTTGATTCGATCCTTGAGCGGATGCACGATCACGGCCGCCATCGCCGCAACCGCGAAAACGGCGAGAAACGGCCTGAAAAGCACAAATGCCACAAACAAAGCGAGTCCGAGCATGATCAGAAGGAAGGAGTATTGAAGACGGAGAGTACGCATACCGTCGATTGTATCACGACGCGACACGACAGACACGATTGACAAAACATCGAATTTAATATACGTTAGATACCTAATTTGTGAGCCGCATGCCACCCAACAACCAACCTTCGAGTTTTTACGGTCTTGGAATCGCACCCAAGCTTCTTGAGGCACTCGACAAGAACAAATTCACCGAGCCGACGCCGATTCAGAATCAAGCGATTCCCGTCGCCCTTCAGGGCGAGGACGTAATCGGTATTGCGCAAACCGGAACGGGCAAAACGCTCGCCTTCGGTGTTCCCATGATCCAACGTCTCGCCGCCGTCAAAGGACGCGGCTTGATCATTTTACCGACGCGCGAACTCGCGCTTCAGGTGGATGAAATGCTGCAAAAAATCGGCCGCTATGTCGGCCTTCGTACCGCCGTATTGATCGGCGGCGCGTCCATGCATCGCCAAAAGATGGATTTGGCAAAAAAGCCGCACGTCATCATTGCCACGCCGGGCCGTCTCATCGACCACTTGGAACGCAAGGCGGTAACCCTTTTAGGTGTGAGCGTGCTCGTCCTCGACGAAGCCGACCGCATGCTCGACATGGGATTCGAGCCTCAAATCCGCCGCATTTTGCAGGCCGTCCCGCAGGATCGTCAGACGCTGCTTTTCTCGGCCACGATGCCGGCGGAAATCGTGAACATCGCGAACCGCTACATGAAAAAGCCGACGCGCGTGGAAATCGCCCGCTCCGGCACGGCGGCGGAAAAAGTTACGCAGGAAGTGTATTTCCTTTCGCGCGACGAAAAACCTCTTTTGCTTGAACAGTTGCTCAAGAAGTACGCGGGCACGGTGCTGGTCTTCACCCGCACAAAACACGGCGCGAGCAAGCTCACGCGCATCGTGAAGCGCTCCAACCACGCCACCGCGGAAATCCACTCCGACCGCTCGCTCTCGCAACGACGCCGCGCGCTCGACGGGTTCAAAACCGGCGAGTTCCGCGTCCTGGTCGCGACGGACATTGCCGCGCGCGGCATCGATGTCAAAGACATCGAACTCGTCGTGAACTACGATCTTCCGGACAACGCCGACGACTACGTACACCGTATCGGCCGCACGGGTCGCGCGGGCAAGGCCGGACACGCGATCTCCTTTGCGACGCCGGATCAAAAATCCGAGGTGAAAGCGATCGAGCGCCTGATCCGCGGACAGATTCCCGTCTCGGTGCCAAAAGATTTGCCGCGTCCGACGTTCAAACCGGCCGAGCGCTTCTCTCCTCATGCCACGCCTTCGTATCATGCAAGCGGCCCCAAACGCTTTGACGAACGCCGCGTGCAGGACAAATCAAAGAAACGCTTCCAGCCCAAATCGCGCGGCTACGATTACGGCAAAGGCCGCGCCGACGATCGTCGATGGAACGAACCACCTAAGGACATGCCAAAAGGCGGTCGCACGGTGCGCATCCACTCATAACCCCCAACCCCCTTTCAAGGGGGCTAGAGGGGGTCCTTAAGGGGGAGCTAGAGGGGGTCCTCATCTTCCGATCCGTATCGCCGCAATTTCAAACGCCGTTTCCGCCAGTCGGGAACGGTTTTTGATACCAGCGCCCAATATCTCGCCGAATGATTCATTTCTTTGAGATGACACAACTCGTGCACGATAACGTAATCCGCGAGCTCCGAAGGGAGTAACGCGATTTTATAATTGAAATTGAGATTGCGCTTGCGCGAACAACTCCCCCACTGACTGCGCTGGTTTTTGATGGAGATGCGGCTCCAGCGGAATCCGTATGTTTCGTTAAAGTGATCGAGACGTAAACGCGCGAACGCTCTCGCCTCTTCTTTTTTCGCGAGATACTCGGCCCGGTCGCGGCGTGCGAGCAATCCCGGTTTCAATTTCGACATCCGCGCCCTCGCGCGCTCGATCCACGCAGCGTTCTCGCGGACAAACGCCTCGATCAAGCGTTCCGGCATCGAAAGACCCGCGCTCACGCTCACGCGCCCGTCGGCGTGTACGCACAGCCGAATCGATCGCTGATCGCGACGGCGCTTGAGGTCAAAATGCATTGTGCCATAGTATATGATACGATCATCCATATGAAATCCCTTCTTCTCCGCGCCGCCGCGATATTCTCTCCCCTCTTCGCTGCCGCGCTTTTGACGGCCCCGGCCCATGCCGCGCCGTTCGGTGTCTCTCCGCCCACGCCCAATCAGACGTTCGTAAACCAGGAAAAGACATTCTATTCGGACCTCACGGACGGCACCGCCGTGATCCACCACTGCAACCTGTCCGTGGACGGCATCTCGCACGGGGCTATGACCGTCTACACGGGATCTGGAGGCAAATCCGCGTATTTGGCGACGAGCATCTCAACTGCGGGAAGTCGCATCATGCGTGTGACGTGTTACGACGCGGGCGAAAGCAATAGCGGATACGCTCAAACGACCGTCACCGTGTTTGCGGACTCGTCGGCACCGAGCGTCGGCGTCTTCACTCTGGCGCCGACGGCACCCGTAGCCGGATTATCCGTCAACATCCAGACGTACTACGACGACACGGATTTCGGGTCGGGTCTTGATACCTGCTCGCTCTACGTCGACGGCGCATTTATCAGTCTCATGAACCTGTCCGGCGGCTCCGGTTCCACGGCCGGCACCGCAAGCCGCGACCATACGTTCAGCGCCGGCGGATCGTACTCGGTGAAAGTCAATTGCACTGACCGTTCCGAAAACCTCGGCACGCGTACGCAAATCGTATCCGTCACGACGCCGCCGGACACGACGGCGCCGACCGTTGGACAAATCGCCGGCATCACCCCGACACAGAACGTCGCGACCACGATTTCCGCGACATACTCAGACAACGTCGGCGTAACCTCATGTAAGCTGTTTGTGAACGATTTCGATTGGGGAACGATGAACCTAAGCGGATCACTGAGTGGCACCGCCTCCAAAAGCTTCGCCTTCAACCCGTCCGGAACGCATTACGTGTACGTCGCGTGTTTTGACGCAGCCGGAAACGATACGATCGGAGCAACGCGCACCGTAACGGTGAATCCACCTTCAGGTGCCGACACGACCGCGCCGACCGTTGGACAAATCGCCGGCATCACCCCGACACAGAACGTCGCGACCACGATTTCCGCGACATACTCAGACAACGTCGGCGTAACCTCATGTAAGCTGTTTGTGAACGATTTCGATTGGGGAACGATGAACCTAAGCGGATCACTGAGTGGCACCGCCTCCAAAAGCTTCGCCTTCAACCCGTCCGGAACGCATTACGTGTACGTCGCGTGTTTTGACGCAGCCGGAAACGATACGATCGGAGCAACGCGCACCGTAACGGTGAATCCGCCGGCAGGCACCGACACGACGGCACCGGTGATCGGTACGGTCCTTCCTTCTTCAGCCACGCAGAACGCGACG
Source organism: Patescibacteria group bacterium (assembly GCA_038061235.1). Lineage (GTDB taxonomy): Bacteria > Patescibacteriota > Patescibacteriia > 2-12-FULL-60-25 > 2-12-FULL-60-25 > RHKK01. The sequence goes on from JBBTZS010000010.1 coordinate 35,584, forward strand.
ACCAATATTGTGGTGGAAGTGACGGACAACGTCGGCGTCTCCTCCTGCACGCTGACGGTGAATGGCGTGCTCGCAGGCGCGATGAGCGTCGCGGGCATCCCTTCAGGTTCGACGGCGGAGCGCCTGCACAGCTTCACGGTTAGCGGCAACAACACGATTCGAATCGACTGTCAGGACGCCGCAGGGAACGTGGGGACTCGCACCACAACCGTCAGCGTCACCGGCTCCTCTTCTCCGACGCCGTACACCAATCGCCTCGTCAAACTCGCTTGTCCCGCCGGATTCATTGACGTCAATCACCCGTGCAAGGCCGTGTACTACGTCGGCTCGGACGGCAAGCGTCACGCCTTCCCGAACGAACGCGTCTATTTCACGTGGTACTCGAACTTTGGCGGCATCATTGAACTCGACGGTGGGACACTCGCGACCATTACCCTCGGAAGCAACGTCAACTATCGTCCCGGCATGCGCATGGTGAAATTCACCACCGTAAACCGCGTGTACGCCGTCGCTCGCTACGGCACGCTCCGCTGGGTCACCTCCGAAGCCGCCGCGACCGCGCTCTACGGCTCCGCCTGGAACACGCGCATCGACGACCTGAGCGACGCCTTTTTCACCGACTACACCTTCGGCGCGGATATCACATCAGCGTCCTCCTTCAACCCGACGGTGGAAGCGGCGACTGTGAGCAATATTGACACAAATCTGCGCTGACATGCACCTTGCGTCTTCCGCCTTTTCTGACGGCGGTTCCATTCCGAACGAGTATACCTGTGACGGCGCGGACAAGGTCCCACCACTCACGATCTCGAGTCCGCCCAAAGATACCGCAAGCTTCGTGCTCATCATGGATGATCCCGACTCCCCGTCCGGTCATTTCTTGCACTGGCTTGTCTACGATATTCCGGGTGACGCGCGATCGATCTCGGGTCGAAGCGGGAAACAAGGGCTGAATTCGTGGAGCAGACCGGGCTACGGTGGCCCCTGTCCGGGTTCCGGCGAACATCGCTATCATTTTCGCCTCTACGCGTTAGACAAAATGCTCGATATTCGATCCGGCGCCTCGCGAATCGAAGTCGAACACGCCATGAAGAATCATGTGATCGCGGAAACTGCGCTGGTAGGGAAATATATGAAGATGGAGAATCGATAACAAAAAAACATCGCATGTAACATGCAATGTTTTTTTATTTCGCTTAGACGTCCAGCGAACGCATGATCGCATCCAGCTTGCCGTTAATCTCCTTGAGCTGGTCGTTCAAACCGCTCGAGTCTCCGGACGGGCGATCACCTCGCGGGCGGTCGAAACGCTTGGGCGCGGAATCTCCATCTTTCGTGAAACAGTTGCTGCAAAGCACGGGTTTGCGGCCGTTTGGGCGAAACGGAACTTTGCAGTCCGTGCCACAGCTCGCGCAGGTCGCGTCGTGCATCGGCTTCCAGTCGCGGCCGCCGTCAAAGCTCTTGCCGCCTCGCTTATCGCCGAAAGACGACCCGCCTCGAGAACCGTAGCTGCCGGACTTCTTCTTATTTCCTCCAAAGGGTTTGTTGAACATATGGGTGAATCCGGCGAAGCATACACGAGAATGAAATATTTGGCAAGGGCCACGGCTGCGCCACGTGAACCACGCCGAAACGCGTTGGCCACGTAAACCCGCCAACATCTGCGAAGTTGTGGCGGGCACGTGGCACACGTAAAAACCACGCGATTGGCGTGGTTTTTACGTGGCTCGGGGACCAGGGCTCGAACCTGGATTCACGGCTTCAAAGGCCGCTGTCCTACCATTAGACGATCCCCGAATGCGGGTCGAGTATAGGGAAAAAAACGGCAAACGACAATCCGATCTATTCCCCCAACTGCTTCTCCAAAGCCATCTTTTGCCCTTCGAGGAAGGTCAGCTGATACTTGTTCAACTCGTCCGGTTTGTCGAGCTTGGAGAGGATGAACTCCAGATACTCCTTGGCCGATATCAAGTCCAGCTCCTCGGTTTTTTCTATGGTCATGCCCAGCACGCGCACGTCATTCGTTTCCTGCTCGACGAACAGAAATCCCTGTCGCAGCACAAAATCCTGATGATTCGCCTCGTTCTGTACGCGTACGGCGCTGTACGTGATCGACCCGAGCATCGACACATGCTCCGGCAACACCTGCATCTCACCCGTGTCCGTGAACAACGTCAACAAATCGGCGGGACCTTTGTAGATCTCGCGATCGGGCGTTTGGATTAAAAGATGAAAGGAAGACATAGGTTCGTCACCCTACTCCCCGCCCTTCCCATGTCTCTCCAACACTTCGTCAATGGTTCCCGCGAGATAGAAATGCTGTTCCGCGACGTGATCGAGTTCGCCGGCGAGAATCGCCTTGAACCCCTTGACCGTATCGTCGCGGCGGACAAATTGTCCCGGTGTACCGGTAAACGCTTCGGCGACGTGGAAGTTTTGCGTGAGAAATTTCTCGATCTTGCGCGCGCGCTGAACGGAAAGCTTATCTTCTTCCGACAACTCGTCCATGCCGAGAATGGCGATGACGTCCTGCAATTCCTTGTAGCGCTGAAGAATGCGTTGCACGCCGGTCGCGGCTTCGTAGTGATCGCCGCCGACCACATCCTCTTTCAAAGCGAGCGACGACGAATCGAGCGGATCCATGGCCGGATAGAGACCCTTTGACGCGAGCTTGCGCGACAGCGTGATCGTCGCATCCAGGTGCGAAAAGGTCGTGGCCGGAGCCGGGTCGGTTAAGTCGTCGGCCGGCACGTATACCGCTTGCACGGACGTGATCGATCCTTTCTTCGTGGACGTAATACGTTCTTGCAACGACGCCATCTCGGTGGCAAGCGTCGGCTGATACCCCACGGCGGACGGGAGACGCCCGAGCAACGCGGACACTTCGGCGCCGGCCTGCGTGAAACGGAAAATGTTGTCCACGAACATCAGAATGTCGCGGCCTTCGTCGCGAAACTTCTCGGCGATCGTAAGGCCGGTAAACGCCACGCGCAAACGTGCGCCCGGCGGTTCGTTCATCTGGCCAAACACCATGGCGAGCTTGTCGATGACGCCCGACTCTTTCATTTCGCGAATGAGATCGTTTCCTTCGCGCGAACGCTCTCCGACGCCGGCGAATACGGAATACCCGCCGTGCTCCATCGCCACGTTGTGGATGAGCTCCTGCATGATGACGGTTTTGCCCACGCCCGCGCCTCCAAACAAAGCGATTTTTCCGCCCTTGATGAACGGCACGAGCAAGTCCACGACCTTGATGCCGGTTTCGAGAATTTCGAGCGAGCCTTTTTGCTCTTCAAACGACGGCGCCGGCGCATGGATCGGATGACGCTCGACCTTGGCCGGAATCTCCTTGCCGCCGTCGATCGGATCGCCGATCACGTTGAACACGCGGCCAAGCACGGCCTCGCCGACGGGAACCGTGATCGGTGACAGCGTGTCGAACACCGGTTGACCGGCGGCGAGTCCGTCCGTAGACGACATCGAGACGCAACGCACCACGCCTTCGCCGACATGCGCCTGCACTTCGAGCGTGAGCGGCGGCTCCATGCCCGGCACGGAAAGCGCGCTGTACTTGGCCGGAATGTGATCCGGAAAATACACGTCGACGACCACGCCGACCACGCGAAGCACTTTGCCTTGAGGTAATTTATTCATAATGTCAGATGTTAGATGTCAGATGCCAAATGTTTTTACGCCTCCATCGCGGCTCCGGCGCCTGCCAGCTCGGCGATCTCTTGCGTGATGGCCGCCTGGCGCGCCTTGTTGAATTCTCGCGTCAGCGCCTTGATCATGTCGCCGGCCGCCTCGGTCGCATTCTTCATCGCCACCATACGGCTGGAATACTCCGACGCCTTGAGTTCGAAGAACGCGTGGGAAAACAGCGCTTCGAGCAGTTGGTTCGAGAGTTTTTCGACGAGCATGTCGCGATCCGGCTCCATGATATCGGTCGGCGCGCGATCGGCTACGATTCCCGGTTCCTCATCAAGATGCCCCGCGACCATCTCGTCGCCGAACGGGAGATACGTCTTGACGAGCGCGCGAGACGTGAACGCGTTCACGTATTCCGGCGCGACGAAACGGACTTCCCTGACCTCGCCGCGCTCCCATCGCTCCGCGATTTCGTTTACCACGACCAGCGCGTCGAGCGACTTCAAATCCTCCTTCAAACCGTCATAACGCTTTTCAATCGGGACGCCGCGCGCATGCAATGCGTCATAACTCTTGCGACCGATCGTGAACAACAGTTTTCGATCGGACGTAAGCGCGTTCCATTTCTCGTCGCGCAACAACGCGCGAATGAGTTGCTGGTTCAATGATCCGCACAAGCCCTTGTCCGACGTCACGATGACGAACAGCGTTTTCCCCGCTTCCCGCGTCTCGGCAAACGACAGCTCGCCCCACTCCGCCCTGGCCTGACGCAACCCGCCGACAAGAGAACGCGCATAGCCGCGCGAAGCCAATGCCTTTCGCTGAAAAGACTTCATGCGGCTCGCGGCCACCAATTCCATGGCCTGCGTGATTTTCCGCGTGCCTTGGACTGATTGGATCTTCTTCTTGATGTCGATGAGAAAAGCCATGAAAAGGAAGCCAGATGTGAGAAGTCAGATGTCAGAAGTTACAAGAGGGTGGAGCAGGCGGCATCCAAATCCTTTTTCACTTCGTCCGTCAGCTCCTTGTCTTTCTCGATGGTTTCGATAAGCGACGGGAAACGCGCCTCAAACGTCGCGAGATACTCCTCGATGGCTTTCACCGCGTCGGCTTTCGGCACCTCGTCGAGATAGCCCTTGGTCGCCGCCCACAACACCGCGACTTCCTGCCACAGCGCAAGCGGGTGATTCGCCTTTTGTTTCAAGACTTCCACGACGCGTTCGCCGCGCACGAGCTGTTTCTTGGTGGCCGCATCGAGTTCGGACGCGAATTGCGAGAAGGCCGCGAGCTCGTAGTACTGTGCAAGGTCGAGTTTGGCCGTTCCGGACGCCTTTTTCATGATATGCGTCTGCGCGGCGCCGCCGACGCGCGATACGGAAATACCGACGTTGATAGCCGGACGGATCCCGCGATAGAACAACGCCGACTCGAGGAAGATCTGCCCGTCGGTGATCGAAACCACGTTCGTCGGAATGTAGGCCGAGATATCGCCGGCTTGCGTTTCGACGATGGGAAGCGCCGTCAACGATCCGCCGCCGTTTTCCGGCGAGAGTTTGGCCGCGCGCTCAAGCAAGCGGGAGTGGAGATAAAATACGTCACCCGGATAGGCTTCGCGTCCCGGCGGTTTGCGCAGAAGCAGCGAGACTTCGCGATACGCCACGGCATGCTTGGACAAGTCATCGTACACGACAAGCGCATGCTTGCCCTTGTTCATGAAATACTCGCCGATCGCGGCGCCGGCATACGGCGCGAGATACTGCATGACGGCCGGCGACGAAGCCGGCGCGTCCACGACGACCGTATAATCGAGCGCGCCTCGGTCCTTAAGCGTCTGCGCGACCTGCGCCGTACGCGCCTCGCGTTGCCCGATCGCGACGTACACGCACATGACGTCTTTCCCCTTCTGGTTCAGGATCGTGTCGAGCGCGACGGTCGTTTTTCCCGTCTGGCGGTCGCCGATGATGAGCTCTCGCTGTCCGCGACCGATCGGAATAAGCGCGTCGATCGCGACGATACCCGTTTGTAAAGGCTCGGAGACGGGCGCGCGCGCCATCACATCCGGCGCGACCGACTCGATCGGCACGTCGATCGTCTTTTCGAGCGCGTTCAAACCGTCCACCGGCGCGCCAAGCGGATTCACGACGCGACCGATAAGCGCATCGCCGACGCCGATCGTGAGGAAGCGGCCGTCAGACATGGCCGCCAGGCCTTCGCGCACGCGCTCGGAGGGCTGCAACACGACGGCCAGCCCGCCGTCTCGGTCGACCTCCATCACCAACGCGTCGGCATCCGCGTCTTCGATGCGTATGACTTCGCCCATGCGCAATCCCGGCATGCCGGACACGCGCACCACGCCGTCGCGGCAGGTCTCGACCAAGCCGGCGCGCGAACGCTCCGCTTCGGCCGGCACTGACTTCAGCGCTTCATCAAGGGCATGGAGGAATGGTTGGAGAGAATCACGAGACATATTCGATAAGGCGGCGGACACGGCCGCGAAAACTTGCGTCCAGCAGATGCCCGTCGTGGAACAAGCGGAGTCCGCCGGCAAGCGACGGTTCGATGCGCAAGCGCACGAGCGTGCGACCGTCTTTTATAAAGGTTTGTCGGATGGAGGCGAGCGTCTTCGCGTCCGGCTCGACGGCCGCCTGAATCGTCACGACGGAAACGCCTCCGGTGCGTGCGAGGAACGCCTGCGTTGCCGAAGAATAGGGTTCGTTCGCGAGCTGTAGGCGAAATGCCGAAAGAAGCGGGCCCGGTATGCGCACGGCGCCGCCGCGCAAGACGGTGAGCGCTTCGGAAACGTCTTCCGGCTTCAGCGTTTTCTTCGCGATGGCCTTGCGGAGCATCGCGGCGTACGCGGACCCGATCATAGGTCGGCGGATGCCTCGTACCAGGCCTTGGACACGCTCGTGCGCACCGTTTCGGCCGGAAGGTCGCGAAGCGCGGCCATGGCAACGGCCTCGACGCGCTTGAGCAGATCCGCTTCGACCCGGCCGACCAGCTTGCGTTTCTGGTCCGCGATTTCGGCTTCGGCGAGCGCGAGCAACTTCTCGCGGCGCGCTTCCGTTTCCGCGAGCATCGCCCGCGACTTGGATTCCGCCTCGGATTTGGAGGCCGCGAGCTGGCGCGCGGCTTCGGCGGCGAGCAGCCTGAATTCGGCTTCGCGTTTTTCGCGCTCGTCCGCGAGAACGTGGCGCAACGTCTCGGCTTCCTCGATGCTTTTCCGTACGGTTTCGCGGCGCTCGTCCAGATAACGCAGCAACGGCTTGTACAGGAAACGCGTCAGGATCGCGAGAAGCAACCCGAAGTTAACGAGGTACATGAGCACCGCCCACCCGTCGATGCCGAATACTTCCAAGACTTCCATACGCGGACGGTCTTGCGGCTAGACGGCGAACAGGATGATGAGCGCGATCACCATAGCGAAGATGACCGTGGTTTCGCAAATTGCCATGGCCACAATCATGTTCGGTACGATTTTTTCGGTGGCGCCGGGATTGCGTCCCATCGCTTCCATGGCTTTCGCGGCGATAAACCCTTCGGACAGGGCCGGGCCGATCGAACCGATGGCCATGCAAAACGCGGCGGCCATCACCTTAAAGATCACAGGATCCATACGTGAAACGTGTAACGTGACTAAGGAGTAAGGGTCAAGGATGGATCACGCGAAAACGGGATCAATCCTTCAGTCTTTCTCCCAAGGCGGGCATCCCGAAGGTCGAGATACGGGCGAAGCGTCTGCGCCATGAACATGGTCGACAGTAACGTGAAGACGAACGCCTGGATGAACCCGACCAACATCCCGAGGATATTGATCGGCCAGATGACGAAGAATTGCGTATACGCGGACAACGACGTGATGATGACCACCATCAGTTCCCCTGCGAAAATGTTGCCGAAAAGACGGAAGCTCAACGACAGGATTTTCGCGAATTCGCTGATAAGCTCCATCGGACCGAGGAAGAGTTCGATGGCGGCCGTCAGGCGTTGGGATCCCGTTTTCGCGTGTAGCAGGTGCCCCACCTTGACGAAATCGCCCACATGGCGCAAGGGCGAGATCCATAACGCATATCCGTGAGCGAACCCGATCGTGAGCAGGGCAAGCGCGAGGGTTCCCGACAAATCGGCCGTGGACAACCGCAGGAGCGGATGGCCGTCCAGCACCACCTGGTTGACCAGCGGCACAAGCGAGAACTGGTTGGCGATGCCGATGAACAGCATGAGCGTGAGCAGGAACGGCCCGAACTCCCGCGCCCGTTCTTCGCTCCCGAAGGCGCGGGCAAACTGCTTCATCATGGGTTCCACCAGGGCCTCCGCCGCGGCTTGAAAGCGCGTAGGCACAAGGCCCGCGCCGCGCATAAGCAACGGGAGAAAAACGGCACAGCCGAGCGTGATGGCATAGGCCGTCAAAAGGCCGTCGGTGACCGGAATCGGACCGATGGAGAAATGCGTATGCGCAGCCAAGTGTACTTCCATAGATTTAGAGGCATTTCCGAATGCGACGGATGGTGAGCCACATTGCGATCGGCAACGAAATGACGGCGGCGAATGCGGTGGCGATATATTTTTCGTTCTCGATGATCAGGACATCGACCGCAATACCGACCAGCGCCGCGGCGCCGATCACTGCGAGATTCGTTGAATAGACGATCCGGCGCTGGCGCCAAGTGAAGACTTTTTCCACGGCTGCGAGGGTATACCGCCGGGGCGTTTTGGGGAAGACTCAAACTTTTCCGGCAAACGGCTTGGCTAACTGCTGCCCCATCCCCTTTTTTATGCGCTCGATCGCGACGAGGGATTTTTCCCGTTCGCGATGCCAGGCATGCTCGGCCTCGTCGAGGCAGGATTTCCACTCAACCAGCGTTTCCGGCGGCGACAGGCGGATGGCGAGCAGGATCGCGAAGCGTTCCGATCGGGACAACGGCATGCGCGCAAGCGATTCCCAAAGCGACAAGAGGCGGTCCGGCACTTCGACGGGACAGTAGCCGCGTTCCATGGACCATTTCTCGAGCGCGGAGCGGAAGGCGCGGTCGCGCGGCTGCACGTATTGGAAGTAGGTCGCGATGTCATGCGCGCCTTCCGACGAAGTCGTCTCGATCGAATGCGCGACCGGGATGCCGCGTGTCTGCCAAAAGCTGACATGCGCGCCAAGCGCCTTCTCCCCCGCCGCCGTCAGCACGACTTGCCGAAGCGCACCGTCTTGGAGATCGACCTCGGCGAGCAGCGTCCGCTCCGTATCAAACACGAACATCATAGGCGTTCCTGATGCGTCCGGTGCATCTCGATCAAATCGTTGATCACCAACCCGGCACGGCGCACGGCCTCATGCGGTTCGAGCGCGGCATCTGCGGCAAGCAACGCCTCGGAAGCGCGCCACAACCACTCCTTCGGTTTGCGGTGATGGTGATGCGTGATAAGCGCCGCGTCTTCGGGCGGCACGCCTTGTTGCGCCCAACGCATGCCGGCAAAAACGTTATGGCTCATCGCGGCGAGCAAGTCCTCTTTTTCGGGATAACGACCGTGTCCGTCGGGACGCACCACGGATTGACCCTCGATACGCTCGGTGACGACGTACTCGAGCGAGCCGACGCGCCGCGTTTCCGTCCGGAATTCCGGATCACCCATCAACGCTTCGAGGTCGAATCCTTCGATCGTTTTGGCGGGAACGCGCGCGTCTTCCGTTTCCAATGCGAGCGTGATCTCACCCCGGTCGTCTTCCAACCCGATCGCGGAATCCTTTAGGAGTCGTCTTGCGCGTTTGAGGATTTCCGTGCGTAATCGCGCGCGCTCCGTGGCGTCGCGCGCTTCCGCGGTTTGGCGAGCATCACGCTCCGAAGCGCGGACGTTCCGTGCTTCCGTGCGTGTGGCCGGGCCGTGTTCTCGTGACATATCTATCTTTTAATATATCGTCCGACGGCGATCCAGGAAACCATGGCGGACAAGGCGGCCATGATCCCAAATTGCGTGAAGACGAGGAACGACCGGTTCGCGACGTAAAACGCCATGATTCCCGGATCCGATCCAGCAAACATCGTCTGAAGTCTGGGTTCGCCGACCTGAATCGCCGCCCAAACGGACAGCGCGGTCACGACGCACGCAAGTGTCGCAAGCCAGACGCCTTCGAGCACAAACGGCAGTCGGATATACGCCGAAGACGCGCCGACGAGACGCATGATCGCGATCTCCTCGCGTTGCGTGTAAATCGCGACGCGAATCGCGTTGAACGCCGCGAGCAACCCGAACAGCGCGAACACGGCGACGAGACCGGAGCCGAACAGGCGCATCGAGCGCGCCGCGTCCCGGATCGAGGAAATAGCGTCGCGATGATCGTCGTAGGACGAGGAACGGATAAACGGCTCGAACTGCGGATTGCGAACGGCGGAAAGCAGGAACGGATAGTCTTTTGTCTCCTTGGCCTTGATAATAAGCTGTGCGCCGAGCGGATTGACGGAAAGCTCGGTGACTGCCTCCAGTATTTTCGCGTTGGATTTATAGCGCTCCTTGAACGCGTCATACGCTTCCTGCGGCGTGACGAGACGAACGGACTCGGTTTGCGGAAACGATTGTACGTAAAAACGCGCCTGCGTTAAAAGCGCTTCCGGCGTATCGGGCTGAAACGTGATCGTCACGTCGATTTTCTCCTCGAAATACGCGACGGTTTGCTCGAGCATGACGTTGGTCGCGATCAGCACGTTGACCGAGAGCAGCGCGACCGTGAACACGAAGACGGTCGCGAGACCGATCCAGAGGTTGCGGGCAAAGTGCTTCCACGATGCCGCAAAGATACGCCAAGCCGTCGTCATACGGTTAGCATGTACTTGCCATGCGCCACGTCGGAAACGACACGGCCTTCTTTCAAGATGATCACGCGGCGCTTCAACGCATTCACGACTTCGCGATTATGCGTCACGAGCACGACCGTCGTGCCAAACGCGTTGATTTTTACGAGCAAATCCATGATGTCTCGCGTGTTCATCGTGTCGAGGTTGCCGGTCGGCTCGTCCGCGAGCAGCACTTTGGGACGATGGACAAGCGAGCGCGCGATGACGACGCGCTGCTGCTCGCCTCCCGACAGCTGACGCGGAAAACGTTTGGCGCGGTCTTCAAGCCCGACGATCATGAGTACCTGCGGCACGATGTCGCGGATGTGATTCGACGTTGCGCCCGCGACTTCGAGCGCGAAGGAAACGTTCTCAAACACCGTTTTTTTTGGCAGCAGTTTGTAATCCTGAAAGATCACGCCGATTTGGCGACGTAACTCCGGAATGTCGCGTGGCCGAATACGCGTGATGTCCCAGCCGCCTATTTCGATCCGTCCCGCCGAGGGCGGCTCTTCGGCCATGAGAAGCTTGGCAAGGGTGGTTTTTCCCGCGCCGCTTTGCCCCACGATCGACACAAACTCCCCCGCTTCAATGCGCAAAGACACATCGTCCAAGCCGACCGAATCGGGGTAATACGTCTTGGAGACCCGCTCTAGCACGATCATGCGGGGATTATAGCACGCTTTGCGCCACCAACTCGTGCAGCCCCTCGTCGAAAATCGACGGGATAATTTTGTCCGCAGTCGGCAAAGGAACGGCAGCGGCGATCGCATACGCGGCGCGTAATTTGATCTCGTCGGTGACGCGCTTGATCCCCGTATCCAACATACCGCGGAACAATCCCGGATAGCACAAGGCGTTGTTGACCTGGTTCGGAAAGTCGCTACGACCGGTCGCAAGCACCGCGACGCCGGCTTCCGCCGCGACGTCGGGCAGGATTTCCGGCACGGGATTCGCCAGCGCAAAGACGATCGGGTCGTTTGCCATCGACTTCACGATATCGATCGTGAAAGCGCCGGCCGCGGAGACGCCGATCAGCACGTCCGCGCCGGTCGCGACGTCCGCAAGCGATCCGGAACGCTTTTTGCGATTCGTGAACGCGGCGGCCTCGCGCTTCTGGTCGTTCAACCCGTCACGCCCCTCGTAAATCGCGCCTTGCCGATCGCACATGACGAGATCGGCGACGCCGGCGACATGAAGGAGTCGCGCCGTCGCGATGCCCGCCGCTCCCGCACCGTTCATCACGACGCGAATCGAGCCGATCTTTTTTTCGACGACTTTGAGTGCGTTCATCAACCCCGCAAGAATCACGATCGCCGTACCGTGCTGGTCGTCATGCATGACCGGCATGTCGAGCCGTTCCATGAGCCTGCGCTCGATTTCGAAACAGCGCGGCGCGGAAATGTCCTCGAGCTGGATCGCGCCAAAGCTCGGCGCGAGATGGACGATGGTTTCCACGATCGCGTCGGGCTCTTTCGTATCCAGGATGAGCGGGATCGCGTCGATGCCGGAAAATCGCTTGAAGATCGCGCATTTGCCCTCCAGCACGGGAAGCGCGGCCAGCGGGCCGATATCGCCGAGACCGAGCACGGCCGATCCGTCGGAAAAAATTGCCACCACGTTCTTGCGCCACGTCAACGCGTCCGTCTTTGACGGGTCTTGCGCGATCGCCTCGGACACCGCGCCGACGCCGGGCGAATACACGAGCGTCAAGTCTTTCATGGATTCGATCTCGCAGGTCGCTTCGATCCGGATCTTCCCGCGGAGCTTGGCATGGAGGTCTAATGATTCTTGCTTGATATCTGTCATAAAAGGTTCTACAGTGGTTGTAGAAGCATGAACCTATGACCAACGAACTGCAAGCATTCGTCAAAGAAGGCCTTTCCAAGGGTCTGAGCCGCGACAACATGAAAACCGTCCTCCTCGGAGCCGGTTGGCAGGAAGATGAGATAAGCAACGCGCTCGCGCTCTACGCGGAAGCGGATTTCCCGATTCCCGTCCCGATGCGCAAGCCGTACCTCTCGGCCCGCGAAGCTTTTATGTACCTCGTGATGTTCCTTACGCTATACGTCACCGCGTTCAGCGTCGGCACCATCCTCTTCCAACTCATCAACCTCTGGATGCCCGAAGCGGCGCAACTTGCGTACGGCTACGCGTCCGACTATTCGACGAGTCTCATTCGCTCCTCGACTGCGGCCATCATCATCACCTTCCCGGTGTTCCTGTTCATGGCGCGCATCCTGCTTCGGAACATCAAGCGTGATCCGTCCAAACGCTCGAGCCTCATCCGCAAATGGCTCACCTATATCACATTATATATCGCGACCGGCATCATCATCGGTGACTTGATTACCTTAGTCACCTACGTGTTGAACGGTGATCTTACGCTGCGCTTTGTCCTCAAGGTCCTCGTCGTGCTCATGATCGCCGGAAGTATTTTCGGCTATTACCTGTGGGATCTACGCACCGAAGAAAAAGAAACCCTATGAAAAAAAACTCCGAGAAGAAAGAATCCTCGAAATACGACGCTTGGGGATTCCGCGCGTTCGTGGGCGCCGTCATTGTATCGGTGATCGGCGTGCTCTTGGCCGGTCTCTGGCTCGGCGGATCGCCCGCGCAAGAACGCGCCCGACGCATCGACGCGGCGCGCGACAAGAGCCTGCAATCGATCTCGAACGCTATCGATCAATACTACAACACAAACGCGCGCCTTCCCGACGACCTGGACACGCTCGTGCGCGCGCGCGAAACGTATTGGGTTGATTCGATCACGGATCCCGAATCCGGCGAACCCTACGAATACCGCATCAGGACGGACACGACGTACGAACTCTGCGCCACGTTCACGACCGACTCGACGGTTTCCGACCCCCGCCTCACCGACCCGTACGCCCCTCCGGATAATCGCTTTTGGGAGCACGGACCGGAACGTACCTGCTTCACCATCACCGCAAGAATGTTTCCCAAATAACGTTATGAACATCGACTACGCCTCCATTACTCTCCCGAAAAAAGATTTGACCGAACTCTACCGCGGCTTGTTGCTCCGGCACTTCGTGGAGAACGAGATTCGGCGCGAAGAGGGACTTGAGGAAATCGATGAACCGAAGGTTCTGGCCGCGCTTGAGTCCGCTTTGGCGTTGACGGATCACGAGGCGCATGAGCTGTATCACCAAGCCGAAGAAGAGCTCTGGGATTACGCCTGGTACGCGTTCACCGACGAATGGGCCTGGTTCCGCGCGAGACAAGAGATCCTCAAGGAGCTCGGCTCCAAGCGTACGGGGCTCACACAGGAAGCGTTGGACCGGAAAACCGAGAACCGCTATCGCGAACGGTTTGACGCGTACGTCGGAGAAATCGACATGCGGGAATCAACGGGAACCTCTAAAAAGAAAAAAGAGAAAAAGCGCGCGAAGAAATAAGATAATAGTCGGGAGTCGGGATCAATCCTGATTGACACCTCCCGACTCCACCCTCCCGACTCCCGACTGCGTTTTTTTTGCTATACTGTTTCCATGGACTCGCACCGTCACCAAAACGCGTGGGTTGTTTCCGTCAACATGGGATACGGCCACGCGCGCGCCGCGTATGGCTTGGAGGATCTTGCGCATGGCGGCATCGTCACGGCGAACGAGTATCCCGGCATCCCGAGCCGCGACCGCGAACTTTGGCGTAAGTCGAGGGACTCGTACGAATTCATTTCGCGCCTACAACCGTTGCCCGTCATCGGAAAAATCGCGTTCAGCTTTCTCGATTATCTGCAGCGTATCCCCGAATTTTATCCCCGGCGCGACTTGAGCAAGCCGACGCTCCAGCTTCGATACGTCTATCATCTCATCCGCAAGAAAAATCTCGGGAAACATCTCGTCGAAAAACTCGGAAAAAAACCGCTTCCGCTCGTATCCACATTTTTCAATATGGGATTCGCCGCAGAGGAGCACGACTATCCGGGCGATATTTATCTCGTCACCACGGACGCCGACATTAGCCGCGCTTGGGTACCGCTTGATCCGAAAAAAAGCCGCATCAAGTACTTCGCCTCCAACGGCCGCGTTGTCGAACGGTTAAAGCTGTACGGGGTGAAAGAGGAAAATATTTTTTTGACCGGGTTCCCGTTACCGAAAAAACTCGTCGGCGGACCCGAAGCGGGCATCGTGAAAAAAGACCTGTCCGCGCGTATTTGCAACCTCGATCCGAACGCCATCTTTATAAAGAAGTACCAAAAAGTCCTGCTGGATGAGCTCGGCGCCGAGTTGTGCGAGTTCAAAAAAAAGCATCCGTTGACGTTGACATTCACCGTCGGCGGCGCGGGCGCGCAGCGCGAGCTCGGCATCGACATCGTGAACGGCTTACGAAAACGGCTCCTGCAGAACGAGATCCAGATCAATCTCGAAGCCGGTATCCGGCCGGAGGTCGCCGATTTTTTCGAACGAGAGGTTCGAAAGTTGCGCTTGGGAAAACTGCTCGGGAAAAATATCCACATCCACGTTTATCCGGATCGCCAGACGTATTTTCGCGCGATGAACGACACGCTGCGTAAAACCGATATTCTCTGGACCAAGCCCAGCGAAATGTCGTTCTATTCCGGCATCGGCTTACCCATCATCATGGCGCCGGCCATCGGTTCGCAGGAAGCATTCAATAAGCTCTGGCTCGAATCGGCCGTCAACGCCGGCACCTCGCAACTCGACCCCGCTTATTGCGGCGAGTGGCTCTTTGACTGGATCAACTCCGGCGGTCTCGCGAAGTATGCGTGGAACGGCTACATCGAAGCGCCCACGCACGGCACCTATCGCATTGAAAGCGTGCTCACCGGCGAGAAGATGCCGATCGCCGATTTGCCGATGATTGTGTAGGGAACAGAGAACAGAGAGCAAAGAACAAAGAGCAGCTCTTGACAAAGGAGCTATATTTTGGAACGTGGTAGGTATATGCAACAAAAAGAAACCTTCAACGACAAAATCAAGAAAAAAATGAACGCTTACGCACATTCATGTTACGGAATAGTGAGAAAACTTCCATCGACCGAGAAGTTTGGTTTAGCGTCACAATTACGAAGAGCTTCTACGTCTGTCATGCTAAACTTTACCGAAGGGTTCGCTCGAAGAAAGCCAAGTTTTTCTGAACTTTTTAGAGATATCGTTCGGTTCACTAAAAGAATCACAATATATTTTGGATTTTCTAAAGGAAGAGAGCTTGGTTACGAATGACGATTGCCTACGGGTTTCAAGTCAGGGGGAAGAAATCGGAGCAATGGTCTGGACCCTCATGCAACGACTCGAGCAATCTATAGCAAAAGACAACTAAAACTGCTCTTTGCTCTCTGCTCTTTGTCCCCTATCCCTACTCCCCGTACAACGGTAAACCGTTCGCCTCGGCGGTCGCCCCCGATGCTCCGTTATTGACCCACGCGCCCACCAAACCGCCCACATTCGACCTCGCGGAGAGGTCGGGGAGAAGCCAAGCCAGGGCAAAAGCGGAAGCGACGAACAAAAGGAAAAATCCGCCCACGATGCCGAAAAAGACCTCGTCCGCTTCGGCAATTTCAAAAATCCACGTGTGGATCAACACGGCCACGATCAAAATCGCGATGGCGATCACAAGAGCCCAAATCATACGTTACGTTAGATGTCTTTTGACGATACAGAGAAAAATAATTGATTGTCAAGTAGAGATACGACGGGATGCGCCTTCCCTCCTCCAAGACGAAATAAAAAGCCCACCTGCGCCCTCAGGCTTCGGTGGACAGGCACGCCGTGATCTGCGTGTGCAGCTTTTGCGTCTCGCGACGCGCGGCCTCGGCGAAGTCCTCGCCCTTCGAGGCATAGATGATGTCGCGCGACGAGTTGATGATCATCCCGCGTCCGTGCGAGTCGCGTCCGGCCTTGACCGTCGCCTCGAGATCGCCGCCCTGCGCCCCGATGCCGGGGATGAGGATCGGCATGTCGCCGACGATCTTGCGAACTCTCGCGAGCTCCGCCGGGTACGTCGCGCCGACGACCACGGCGCAGTTGCCGTTCACGTTCCAAGCACGGCGCGACGCGGCAAGACGTGCCACGTACTGGTAGAGTGGCACGCGCGACGACATCCCGTAGCGTTCGTTGTCGACCGCCTGAGCCATCGAGAGGTCCGCGAACATCTGGTCGGTGACGTTGATCTCGACGTCCTGGAACTCGCTCGCACCCTTGTTCGAGGTGCGGCAGAGCACGATCACGCCCTTGTCCGCGCGATCGAGGAACGGCTTCATCGCTTCGGCACCAAGGTACGGATGCGCCGTGATCGCGTCCGCACCGAGCATGTCGAACGCGAACTTCGCGTAGCCCTCGTTCGTGTGACCGATGTCGGCGTACTTGGCGTCGAGGATGACCGGGACGTTCGGCGCCTCGATGCGGATGCGCATCATCGTCCAAGCCAGAGCCTCGAGACCCGAAACGCCGTACGCTGCGTAGAACGCGAGGTTCGGCTTGTACGCGCAGACGAGATCCTTGGTCGCGTCCACGATCGCCGCGTTGAACCCGACGATCTTGGCCGTCACCTCGCTCACGTCGCTTGACCGCAGGAACGGCGGGACGGATACGCACTCCGGAATCTTCTCCAGCACCGGGTCGAGCCCAACACACACGAACTTGCCCTCGGCCCACTTGGCCTCGAGCATCTCTCTGAAATTCCTGTTCAAAGGGCACCTCCTGATTGCGGGGCGCACCTTTGCAGAATACTCGTGAAAAATCAAGCCTATTCGGCCTTGGGCGGCGTAATGCGGTAGATCAGACCCGTTTTGTCATCCGTGATGTACAGCGTCCCGTCGGAACCAAAGGTAAGATCCGCCGGACGACCGAGCACGCCTTGGTCCGTCAACCAGCCGGACACAAAATCTTCGTTACTTGTGGCATTCCCGTTTTCATCCAGCACAAAGCGTCGGATCGCATACCCCGTCGGCACCGTCTGGTTCCACGAGCCGTGATACGCGACGAGCAAATTGCCGACATACTCCTCCGGCCATCCCGCATCTTTCGGAACAAACGCGAGTCCGAGCGGCGCGCTATGCGCCGGCAAGTCGATGTGACTCGGCGTCTCGAACGGCTCCATGCACGGATTGCGGATGTACGTGTTCTTGTCGAAGACGGTATCATGGACGTTTTTGCCATAGCATGTCGGCCAACCGTAATTCTTTCCTTCGTCGAGGATGTTGATTTCATCCGGCGGCAGATCGTCGCCAAGGAAGTCGCGGCCCATTTCCGTCGCCCAGATCGCGCCGTTCGGACTCGCTTCGAGAAAGACCGCGTTCAGCAACCCGACGGAATACGGCTTCAGGTCGCTTCCGTCCAAACGCACGGACTGGACGGTCCCGCGTCGCGCATCTTCTTCATGACACGCATCGCAGGACGATCCGATGCTGATCAGCAAACGCTCCTCGCCTTTTCCCGTCGGCGCGAATTCGAGACTCCTCGTCCAATGGCGTCCACCGGTCGGTAGCGGCGTCAGCACGCGATACGATTCCGCGCGCGTGAAATCCGTATTCAAACGCATACGACTCAACGCGCTTGTCTCGGCCACGAAAAGGTCATACCCGCTTTCGCTCGGATAGAACAGAAAATCGTGCGGACGCTCCAAGCTGTCCGCGACCGTCACGCGTCCGTCCGATACGCCATCGTTATCGCGATCGGGCAAGGACGAGATGCGTCCGGCATTCGGCTCGGCGATCATGACGGTCCCGTCCGGCGCAATACGGATGGAACGCGGAGTTTCCAGATCTTTCGCGAACAGGTTGATGGAAAATCCGCGCGGCAAGAGCAACGGCAAACCCGTCTCGTTCTTTCCCAAAGCTAACTCCCCTTCTCCCGTCGATGAGGTCGGTTGTGACGGAATCGTTTTTGAAAGATCAACGGACGGCTGGGTCAAAATCGGGATAAATCCACGATACGGCTAAGCGATGATAATAAGCGCAAGAATCAAGGCCAGGACAATGCCCGCAATAATACCGTAATGACGATTTTTCATACGCGAATATCGTAGCACGCAAAACCCCCGACGTACGTCGGGGGTTTATGATGGTGGACGTTGCAGGATTCGAACCTGCGACCTCACCGATGTGAACGGTGCGCTCTAACCAACTGAGCTAAACGTCCGCAAACGTAGCGGAAGAATACGAAAAACCAACCTTTTTGGCAAGTGGTAGACTACTCCTATGAAAAAGCTCGTCTTGGCCGCATTAAGCCTTGCTCTCATCGCTTCCGGCTGCCTCCCCCCACCGGAGGAGGGGCCTTCAATCCCCACGGTAACCCAACGTCTCCCCGAAGAGCTCCTCCTCCTAAGCCATCTCCCCTCCGCACTCGCAACAAAAAAGCATTACGATGTCCCGGTCGGAACTCGCCTTGCAATCGTTCCTCACCACTTAGTCGCCATGCGCGAAATCGTTTCGCTTCTTTCCTCGTGGCCCGAACCAAAACCCAAACGCATTTTTTTGATCGCCCCCGACCATTTCTCCCAAGGAAAAACAGCTTTCACCTCTCTCAAAGAAGATTTTATCTACTTGGACAAACGCGTGACGAATGACGCGCTCTCCGTCGACTCGATTTTGAAACAAGTCCCGTCAATCTCCCTCGAACCCCGCATTCTCGAACGCGAACACAGCATCTCCGGCTTGATCCCATTAATCGATCAGACGATGCCCGGGACAAAAATCATCCCGATCACCATCCGCATCGATACAACAAACGAAGAACTTCTCTCACTCGTCGACGCGCTGCAATCAGAACTCGACGACAAGGAGTCCGCCGTCATCGCCAGCATCGACATGTCGCATTATCTCCCGGAAGAATTCGCCGACCTTCATGACGCCTACACCATCGACACCATCCAAACGCTCGACGCCGAGCGTTCGACATCGACAGAAATCGACTCCCCCGGCTCAATGTTCGTTATTCTCGATCTGGCACGTCGTCTCGGCTTAGGCGACGTCCGCATCCAAGCCCACACCAACTCCCTCCGTATTCTCCAAACCCTCACCGAAGATATCGGCACCAGCCACATCCTTGCGACATTCTCCCCTGGGCCCATTCGAACAAAACGTCAAAGCCGCTCGATTCTTTTTGCACCTCAAGGCATCCCATCTCTTGAAGATCGACTCTACTACGGTCAAGACGAGATCCGATCGGCACTCCTGAAATACCCGAATGTCGCCATCTCGGTTATCATAAACATCGATGGAACCCGTTCTATCGGCATTATTCCCCTTATTGTCGATGGAAACCACCAAAAAATCATGCCTCGCGAACAACGCATGCAGCTCGTAGAAAAATGGAAACAAGACGGAACTTGGAACGCCATCGTCAAAGAACTTGAAAAACAGCTATAATCCCCTCATATGCAAATGCCCGACAAAAAAACCCTACTATGGATCGGCGGTGCGTTCGTACTCGGTGCCGCTATTTCCGGCGTCGTTGGACATGCCGTTTGGACAAAAACAGATCTACAAAAAAAAGAAGCGCTACGTAAATACGATGAGTTCGCCGCTTTCTACAACCGAACCGTAGATCCGTATAAAATCCAAGGTTTGCCGGTAACACCGCCCAGGCCAGAACTTCCAACTTACAACGAAGAACAGGGTCTGATGCCAGAGTCGATGAAAGAACCGTACGACATCATCTGGGCCAACAAGCCAACGCTTTTGAAGTCAGCCGGAGTTGATTTCTATATCAAAAACACCCTGCCTGACACAAGTAACTACGTGCAGATCGAAAGTAACTACGCGCAGATCGAAGAAACCGAAACACTCGTCATTGGAAAATTTAGCAGCACGAGCACCGTCTACCCAGACTGGAGCGTCTTACGAGCACATGTATACGAAGAATTGGGGATGGGATCCTATCCTGTCTTCAAGCTGTTTGCTCTATCTCCGGACAAACAGATCATTATGCCATGGGACGGCGACTTGCCGGTATTAAGCGAAACGGATTTTCCAAAAGAGCTGACGTTGCCAAACGGAAAAATTGTGAAGTATGGTTATTATGAAAATAGCGACACCCTTTATGAAGGGATCAGCTGCTTGACATGTGCCGCACTTGGAGAATCTTCAAACATCAAACCGCTCGTAACTTCTAAAGAAGGTATCAAGCTTTATAGCAGCGCTCCTGATAAGGGAGAAAGTGCATTTGCTTTCGATAAATTCGGTCGAGGTGTCTTGTATTATGATAATCTTCCAGAAAACGGACTACAAGACATTCAATGGTCCGTAACCAATTCCACTACTACCCAATATTACGAAGGACCAATTTTGACTAGTGGATGCGGCGGCGGACCATTAACCGTAACACCAGCGCAGCTCGGTACAACAAAAACCGTTGGAACCCTGTCTAACGGTGAGACGATCTACGCCCCATCAGACCAAGAGAACAATGCCCTTGTAAAACAGCGCTACGACCAATGGTTCCCCTATTATGATGAGGAAAATGAAAGCAATAAGCCATCATTTGAAGAATACCTCCGACAATATCCGGTACCATTCTTTGTCAGAAAAAATGCTTTTGGAGCATGGGTGACGTACGTCTCTGATAGATCCGGATCGATGGCGGAATGCGGCAAACCCGTCATCTACCTCTACCCGGAAAAAGAAACAAACGTCTCCGTCCGCTTGCCATCAAAAATCAACGTCACTGTCAGCGAACCAACCTATCCTCGTGGCGGCTGGAATGTCCTCGCCAAACCAGACGGTTCCCTCTTATACAAAGACGGTAAAACCTACGGCTCGCTCTTCTGGGAAGGCGCAGGCGTAAGCTATACGACCCCAAAAGAAGGCTTCCTCGTCAAAGACGGCGATGTCACAGGCTTCCTCGCTAAGACATTGCCGAAGTATGGTCTGAACCCAACGGAAACTAAAGAATTTATGGAATTTTGGGTTCCGCAATTCAAAGGCGCGCCTCACTATCGCATCTCCTTCTTGACGGACGATTGGAGCAAAGCTGCGCCGCTCTCTGTCACACCGGCCCCAATAACAAACATCCGTATCTTCATGGATTGGAGCCCGTTATCAGACCCGATCGACATGCCAGAACCGACAATCACGACGCCGTCGCGTAACGGATTCACGCTTGTAGAATGGGGTGGACTTCTCCGTAAATAACACATGACGCTCGCGACCTGGCTTCTCAACGCAGAAAAGCGCTTGGTACAAGTTCTTAAAGATAAAGAGATCGCCCATCAAGATACCTGCTGGATCGCCGCAAAAGCGCTCAACCACGACCACGTTTGGCTCGTTACGCATGGCGATTCGACACTGACGATCATGCAAAGCTGGAAACTCGATCGATTACTTCGACGCCGACTCCGCGACGAACCTCTCGCCTATCTCCTCGGCCACGCCCCGTTCTTTGGTCGCGAGTTCGTCGTCGACAAGCGTGTGCTGATTCCACGACCGGAAACGGAAGATCTGGTCGAGGAAGCGTTGAAGATTCCCGCCACGCATTACGCGG
>JBBTZS010000011.1:0-54487 GCA_038061235.1 Patescibacteria group bacterium
CGTATTCAAACATCTCTCCTTGGGAACAGTGTCTAAAAAAGTCAGGCCTTGCCAGTCAGTCCCTCAAACTTGCTAGTTCGGCGTTCCAATAGGGACCTGATACTTTTCACCTCGAGCTTGGTTTCGATAATTTCCTTTGTAAGATCAGCAACTGCTGGCTTATTATCTCGAATAATTTTGTCGCCGTCGGTAATACCGGCCGCTTTCATCGAGGATCGGAGTATCTTTTCAGTGGTAACGATAGAAAGCCGGAAGGTCGTAACCTTTGCGACATTCCTCCGAATATTGAATTTGTATTTTGTGGCCAGCGAGGCCTTTTTCATTTTCATAATCATTTTTTAGTGAACGGGACCCGTTTTCTACCCCCTATTCACTACTTTTTTCAATCAATGGTTAATCGCTCGGCATTTTTCGCATTGGTAATACTTTTTTCCTTGTACTGAATTAAAATATCTGAATGTCGAGTTTCCACAATCCCAACAACCGCCATCGATCTTGTAGGTTTTGCATCTCGGCCGGTTGACCAGCTTCGGCCGCTTGAGTATTTCCATTTTCGTGTACTTAGTCTCCATAAAGACATTATGACAAAAGACGGCGATTTTGACAATAAACTTGAGAAGCGATAAAATGGTATCAAGACTATAAAGTTAGTTTTATTTTATGAACGAAATCGAAAAACTTTTCACCATTGAGGAGATCGCCGAGATATTGCGAGTGCATACTCGTACCGTAACCCGATACATTGAGTCGGGCAGATTAAAGGCATCTAAGCTCGGAGTCTGGCGGATTAAACAGTCAGACCTGAATGCTTTTTTGGAAGACACGAGCAACGTCCGACCCAAAAAATAAACCTATGCCTAAAAATAATAAAAAATTCACCTTTATAGATTTGTTTGCCGGTATCGGCGGCATCAGGATCGCATTTGAACGCAACGGAGGCGAGTGTGTTTTCACTTCCGAGTTTGATGAGCCATGCCAAGTGATGTATGAGGCGAATTTCGAGCATAAGCCGCATGGCGACATCACAAAAATACACACCGACGAGATACCGGATCATGATATTTTGACTGGCGGATTTCCTTGCCAATCCTTCAGCATCATCGGTCACGGAAAAGGATTTAGCGATACTCGTGGCACTTTATTTTTTGATGTCGAGCGTATTTTGAGAGCGAAGCAACCAAAAGCGTTTTTGCTCGAAAATGTAAAACAGTTAACTTCGCACGATGGCGGAAAGACTTTCAAAGTAATTTTGAATACGCTGGAAGGATTGGGATATTATGTTCATTACAAAGTTCTCAACGGTCTTGATTTCGGCGTTCCCCAAAGAAGGGAGCGAATCATGATTGTGGGCTTTAAAGAAGATTATCCTTTTGAGTTTCCTGCCAGAGGTTTCGAAACAAAAACTCTCGCCGATGTTTTAGAGCCAGATGATCAGATAGACCGGAAACATTTTCTTAGCCAGCACATGAGAGACAAAATACAGAAAAGGCTTAAAGAACAAAATAAGACTTTGAATTACCGGCCAGCGGTCTTGCATGAAAACAAAGGAAGCAATCTCGGCATCCATCCTTATTCGTGCGCTTTGCGGGCAAATGGCTCTTATAACTATTTAACTGTCAATGGAGAGCGTCGTCTTACTCCCAGAGAAATGTTTCGACTGCAAGGGTTTCCGGATACGATCAAGATCGTGGTGCCGGACAATCAAGCCAGAAAGCAAGCGGGTAACAGCGTGGTAGTTCCGAAGATCCAAGCCGTTGCGCAGGCAATGGTGGAGGCGATGAGCAAAAGACCTCTTGCTCGCAAGCCGGTACGAGTCGATTTATTCAATAATGAGGAAAAAATAGAAAAAATTTATGCCCACAAATAAAACAAATCTTCAAAAACAAGCTCTCGACACGGTCATTCGAAAATCTCGAGTCCACCTGTATAAGCCGATCCAGATCGCCGAGATTCTTTATCATCACAGAACAGAGAAGGGTTGGGACTTGAGCGATCTCGAGTCTTATCGCAATATTTCAAAAAAATGGAGAGACGAGGTATCCAATCTTTTGGTCGGCCGGCACAGTACTTCCAGTCAAAAATTCCAAGACAACATATTTGAGGCTAACGCCATGCCGCCGGCCTTATTTGTCGCATTGGGCAATGAGAACAAGAAAGGCAAGGGCTTCATCGAAGCTTATATCTACAAAGCTTTGGAAGCTCGACTCTCGTCTGTTCGGGACGTGGAGAAATACATAAAATCTTCGACGCCTGATGCTTTCTCTTTGAAAGAATTGGTGGCGTTTTTTCAGACGACTCCCGGATTGCGCCGAAGTATCGACAAGATGTACGAGATTTTGGTCTACGCGTTGTTTGCCACGCTCGTTCGAGCGTTGAAAGCCGAAGTCACTTTGGAAATCGGCAATAAAGATCCGGAAATTCTCAAAGACTTTGAACGATTCATTAAAATGGTGCTTGGCATCGATTCAAAACAGACTCGGCTTATCTTGCCGGCCGCATTGTATCGAGTGGGCGTGACCAATGCCGCCGACAGAGGTCTGGATATTTGGGCGAACTTCGGACCGGCCATACAGGTCAAGCATCTCACTCTCACTCCGGAACTTATGGAGGATATTGCCGACAGCGTAACCGCGGATCGCATTGTTATCGTATGTTTGGATACGGAGAGAAAGTCCATCGAAGCGTTGCTCTTGCAGGTTGGATGGGGCGAAAGGATTCAGGGAATAATCACGATCAATGATTTGGACGAATGGTATAAGCTTTGTCTGAGCAAAAAATACAGGAACAGTCTCGGCAAGAATTTGCTTAGGGACGTACAAAGAGAATTCGATGCGGAGTTCCCGTCGAGCAAAGGAATAAAACCGTTTGTTGAAGAACGGGGTTATGACAAAATCGTGTTGCCATCAGATTGGCAGATACAGATATAAAACATTTATGGATACAGTATCGAAAAAGAAACGAAGCGAAATAATGTCTCGTGTCAAAAGCAAGGGTTCAAAAATCGAGACATCCTTGATGCGTGAATTGAACAAGGAAAAGTTTCGTTACAAAAAGCATGTATCCAAATTGCCCGGTACGCCGGACATAGCATTCATGGGCGAGAAGACGGTCGTATTCGTAGATTCCTGTTTTTGGCACGGATGTAGATGGCACGGCACTATGCCAGCTTCCAATAAGGACTTCTGGATTAAGAAAATTTCAATGAATAAAGAAAGAGACCGGAAGACCAATCGTGAGTATAAAAAAATGGGATGGAAAGTAATAAGACTTTGGGAGCATGGGTTAAAGAAAGAAAGCGGCAAAGCGATTCATAACATAGTCGCCGCACTCAAAAAATGATTATGCAAAAAAACTGCCTGGTACTCACACAATCAAGAAAAAACAGTGAATACAACGACTTTGTCGGGCGGTTTTATCATTTCCCCAATAAATACCTCGGGCAATTTAAAGATACGCCCATAGAATTTATTTATTATGAACCCACCAAAAACGACGGGGAGGGTGTTTATTTCGGTTATGGCAAAATATTGGCTCAACCCACTAAGGATAAAAAAGACGTCGATCATTACTTTGTCGAAGTCATTGATTACAAACCCTTTGTCGAGCCGGTATTCTTTAAAGATGCGGCTGGCAAGATAAGAGAGTCCGAATCTCCTCATTACAATGCTCAAAATGCGGTACGTAAAATTCCACCTTTGCTTCTTGATGAAATATGCCTTGATGGAAAAATTAGGCTTAATTTCCGAGCCGATGCGCACTTGATCAAGGTGTTGGGAGAGCAGCTCATCGCATCCGAAAAAGTTGGTATTCTTGAGCTTATAAAAAATGCTTACGACGCCGGTGCGTCTTATTGTCGTGTCTGGATTGAAAATATTCCATCTTTGCCGGAGGGTGACAAATCCGAATATCTTTTTCCTGACTTGCCGGGACCTGTGATAGTGATCGAGGACGACGGAACTGGTATGACCCGAGATGTAATCGAAAACGGTTGGCTTCGTCCCGCCTCAACGATTAAAACGGCGATTAAAGAAAACATAAGACAGGAAAGGGAGAAAGCCGCCGCCGCGGGCAAACTTGGTTCGTACGATAAACTGATTTCGGAAATAAAAAAAGAGCGCGGCGGACGTATTCCGTTGGGAGAAAAAGGTGTCGGGCGATTCGCATCACACCGACTCGGACGTCGCCTGTTGTTGAAAACAAAAGTAAGCGACCTCGATTACGAGTATGTCTTGGAAGTTGATTGGGATAAATTTGAAGCGGGAGAAGACGGAGCGAAAGATTTAGAAACAGTCGGCGTGAGTTTGACGCGTCAAAGTCCGTCGCGTGATTATGGCAAGAAAGGGTCGGGAACCCAGCTTGTAATTTATGGCAGTCGCGATGGTTTTTCATGGGATGCTGAAACAGTGGAAGAGTTGCATCGTTCTATCAGGAGTTTGAATTCTCCCAATCCATCACCCAAAAACGCAAAAGCCGGACAAGGTTTCAATGCGTACCTTGAATGTCCGCAAGTAGGTACGTTGTCGAGCGACAATCCCATGGACGCTTTCCAATCCACATTCTCATTTGATGGATTGGTGGATGAAAACGGTATCTTGGAATACTCCTTGAAATTCCAGCCGCCCAAAACGGTGCCGATGTCGGAAGAAAATCTGGAAGAAAAAAATTACGACTTGCGCAAAGCCAAGCTCGAGTATTGGTCAAAGAAAGATGGAGACGGATTACGACAACCGGAATGCGGGCCTTTCTACATGCATGTCGATGTCTGGTATCGCAAAGATCCGTGGATCAGCAGCACGGGTCCTGAAGGCAAAGAATTTATAGACTATCTCACAAAATTCGGCGGCATTTCCATATTCCGCGATGGTATCAATATTTTTCCGGCGGAATGGGGCGCAGAAACTGATTGGCTGGAATTGAGCAAACGACACATCAAACAAGGTTTCAGAATCTCTTATTACAACATTCTTGGAAATTTAGAAGTCGATCAGGCAAAAAATATTGACCTTATAGATAAAACAAACCGAGAAGGTCTTATAGAAAACAGGGCTTTCAAAGACCTGACACAGCTTGTGCATGCCATAGTGGCCACCGTTATCGAGACGAAATTTATAGGCAAACGCGATGAATATAACGATCTCACAGGAGACATCGTGCGTGATCCTAAAGTTTTGAAAGACTATGCAAGGCAGGGAGCGGCCTTGGTTGGAGAAATCAAAGAAAAATACCCATTTGAAGAAGACCCTTATAAAATTCTTGAGCCGATGGGTAGGAAAAGTGAGCGTGGAGAAAAGCTGGTTAATCTTTCCAATTCTCTTAAAAATCTGCAAAAAAGTATTGATTTGATCCAAGAAGCGCAGGATTTGCTGACCGAGCAGGCCGGATATGGAATGGCGGTTGCGGTTTCGGTACACGAAATCGCCAAAATAGCCGCCAATTTTTATGCCGGGGTTTCGCATATGTTGAAATCCGAAAAACCGGATATAGATAAGTTAAGGAATCTTAAAGATGCCTCTGCTTCCCTGCAGTCCGAACTTAAACGGTTAAGCCCACTTCGGGCAATAAAAAACGAAGCACGAGCAGAATTTGAAATAGCAAAACCTATCGGCTATGTGGTTGATGTATTCCGTTCACGTCTTGAGAAAGTAGGCATAGATGTCGAGGTGAACGCCAAAGAAAGTTTCCCGATATACGGACGCTACGGCGCTCTTATTCAGATTTTCTCAAACCTGTTTGATAACAGCTCCTATTGGTTAGGAATGGCTTCGCGCAAAAACCGCAAAATCAAAATTCATATCGATCCGAAGCATCGGACGGTAACCGTGGCCGATTCGGGACCCGGAATCGATGAAGTGATAATGCCGTATCTGTTCCAGCCCGGCTACAGCCTTAAAGTTCCGCCGAGCGGTCTCGGGCTTTATATCTGCAGGCATTATATGCAAAGCATGAGAGGAGATATATATCTTACAACCGGACGCGAAAGGATATCGGCCATGGACGGAGCGCAATTTACTCTTGATTTCGGCAAGGTCGCATCCGAACGTCCTATTGGTGAAAAAAAATAAACATATGCGTTACTCCGTTTGCATTATTGATAACGATATTCCGGCGGCCGGACCGCAGGCTCAAGCTTCGGGAATAAAAGACTCCGAACTTTTAAATGCGTCCAATTTGCAGCTTCTAATAAATCAGGAAACGTGGACGGATGAAGTGATTAAAAATCTGACGCAGACATTATTGGATCAGAAAGATACCGACGGCATAAGCCAGAAATGGGAAGTATATGGGTTTACCAATCCCTCGTTTTATATCAACACTATTGATAACGGATTCTTCCGTTCCGACCTTGTGGTTTTTGATTGGGAGTACCCGGGTGCGTCAGCCGGCTCCGGAACGGATTCCGAAAGTATACTTAAAGAAATCTTGGACAGAACATTTTGTCTTGTCTTTATATTTTCCAAAGCTGATAGGAAATCCGAGATTGAAACGATTTTAGCCAAACCGGAATTTCAACAATACAAAGAACGTCTTGAATACCTGGATAAAAGCGTGGCAGGAGTAGATCAGACAAACACGCTTTTACAGAAAGCCGAGCAGATGTATGCGGATAATTTCTCTTTCAAATTCGCAAGTACCCTCCGAAAAAAGGCGGTGCAAGGTGCCGACAAAATTCTCTCAGACATGGGCAAAGCTTCTCTCAATGATGTAAAAAACCATGTCGTAGTCGGTGACGGCGGTAAAAAAGATTTTGTCGATTTCCTCACCGAACGATTCCGGACATCCCTGGCGGGAAAGGATGTTTATGATTTGGTTGACCAGATACCGGAGCCAGCGGCCGGATCAGTCGCACCCGATGAGGCACTCGCCGCAAAAGTGTGGTCATACCGTCTGTACTTCCAGCAGGAAACCGGAGATGACATGGTAAGGCGCGGCGATATCGTGAAGATAGGCAGTACTTATTCACTTGTATTATCGGCAGATTGCGATCTTGGCTACTTCTGGAAGAAAAATCTTGGTATAATAAATACGGTGGCATTACACGAACTGGATCAATCCAACTCAACGCTGAAAGATTGGCTGACTCTTTGCGTGAAGCCAGATAAAATTTCCGCCAAAGTTTCAAGCTTGCTTGGAAAGATCGGGGAATTATCGGAAGGACCTTTTGTACTCCCTTTTATCCCAGTCGACGAAGCAATTAAAAATTTTATAGCTGTCCCGAAGGATTTGGTATCAACGAGGATTACACTGCCGGCGGCATGGAGTAGCTTCACGGAAAAACAGAAAAGAGAAGATCCGATGAAGTATTCCTATTGGTCGGGCGCAGAAAGGGTGTGCACGATATCCGAACCGTTTCTCACACCCGTCATACAGCACATTTTGAATACTATGGGTGGCAACGGGGTACCCGACTACCCGGAACACATGAAGGATATTTTAAAAAAAGTTCTTGATGATTTCAGTGCAGTCAG
This sequence comes from Patescibacteria group bacterium, assembly GCA_038061235.1. Lineage (GTDB taxonomy): Bacteria > Patescibacteriota > Patescibacteriia > 2-12-FULL-60-25 > 2-12-FULL-60-25 > RHKK01. Next base: position 7,467 of record JBBTZS010000011.1, read on the forward strand.
CGTGGTCGCTTCTGCACCGGCGTCGCCAACACAAACAACAGTATGAAAAAATATTTTGCAATAGATTTATTTTCTGGGTGCGGTGGCCTTTCCGAAGGACTAAGGAGTGCGGGATTTAATGTCGTTGCCGCTTTTGATAACGATGCGGATTCGGTTGCGGCTTATCGTCTCAATCATCTCAACACAAAAGTATTCGAGGGGGATATTCGCAATGTAGATACTGCCGAAATAAAGAAAATTCTTAACGGCAGTCCTCTGCATCTTTTGGCTGGTTGTCCGCCATGCCAGGGCTTTTCTTCCATGCGCCGGCTAAACAAAAAACGTAGCAAAAGAGACGACCGAAACAATCTGGTTTTAGAATATCTGCGTTTTGTCAAAGAACTCAAGCCACTTACGATCATGATGGAAAACGTTCCCGGGCTGGTTAATTACACTTTATTTAAATATGTGGTACTGGAATTGTATAAACTGGGATATAATCCAAAATTCAAATCTGTAAGTATTCAGAAATACGGGGTGCCACAGCGACGCAAACGTCTGGTCGTTGTCGGATCGTTGTTGGGTGATATTGATATTGCGCCCGCTACCGGAGAGAAAGTTACTGTACGGGATATGATCGGACATATTGAATCGGTATCAAAAACCAAAGACCCCATTCACCGAATAGTGGCATCGCATACACCGGAAGTTATGGAGCGCATAAAAGCGACGCCGAAAAACGGTGGGAGTCGCACCGATCTGCCGAAAAGATTTGAGCTTGCATGCCACAAGGGAGAGGGTGTCGGTTTTAATGATGTGTACGGCCGGCTGCGATGGGACGATTACTCACCGACTATAACTGGCGGATGCCTCAACCCTTCGAAGGGTCGCTTCCTGCATCCTAAGGCAAATCGCGCGATCACGGCACGGGAAGCCGCGCTTTTACAGACATTCCCGAAAGATTATAAGTTCCCCGAAGGTATCACAAAAACTTCTATTTCTCTTTTGATTGGAAATGCATTACCGCCGAAATTCAGTTATATACAGTCTGCAAATATATTGAGCCACTTACAGGCCGCAGGCAAATAACTGGCCGCAACGTTAAGAACAAAAGCCGCTCACGTCGAGCGGCTTTTGTCGGGTGCAGGATTTTGCTTAGTATTTGCTTAAGTTAAGCAAATCGTTCCAAGCTCTCAAATTTCGTCTTACGGCTCGGACCGGGTTCAAAAGGTGGGCAAACTCTTACCCTCGGCACAAAGCTCGCCACAAGGGCAAACAGGTGGGAGATTCGGGGTTATACTTCGGGGTACTTGGCCAGCAATCCTTTCATCTGATCCAAAATTACGGTAGGATATTTATATTCCTCCGCCCAGTCAAACGTTCGAAAGTCTTGGAGAAGGGCGAGCCAACCTGCACCCCGCCCCAAAAGGGCGGGGTTTCGGTTGGCAGGTCAACCTTTCGCCTATTTGCTACACTCGCATTCATGCTCACTAAAGCCCAGGAAAAACTTATTCGTTTACTGCAGACGAAGAAAGGCCGTGATGAATCCGGCTTGTGTCTCGCCGAGGGTAAAAAGGTCATCGAGATGGCGGGTGATCTCGTCGAGTTTACGTTTCGCGAAAGCGATACGCCAATCTTCAACAAACTCGTCACGACGGAGACGCCGCAAACGGAGGCGGCCGTGGTATGTATTCCGACGTGGGAGATGTCGAGTCTGCTTGCAAAGCGCGTGATCGTCGTGCTCGACGGCGTGCAGGATCCGGGGAACGTCGGAGCGATTTTGAGACTGTGTCTCGGGTTTGATGCGGGATTGATCCTGATCGAGTCGGCGGACGTGACGAATCCGAAAGTCGTACGTTCGTCCGCAGGCGCGATGTTCCAAGTCCCAACAATGAGTGTGGCGAGAGACACCGTCGAGAATGTTTTAAAAGGGATGGACCGTCCGATCTATCGTTTGGAAAAACGAAAAGGAAGCACGCCGATTTCGAGCGCTCGGTTCAACGCGCCGCTTCTGCTCATTGCGGGATCGGAAGGGAAGGGGATCAGACTTGATCTCACGGGAACGTCGGTACATATCGAGCATGCGTCGGCGCTTGAATCGTTGAACGTAGGCAACGCGTTAGCCATCGCGCTGTATTCGATCCAGATTAGCTAGGCTAATGTTTTTTTGCGCGAGATAAAAAAATACCCGACGTATGCCGGGTATTTTTCTTCGTCGCGATTACGCGGCGCGCTGTACGTTGACAGCGTTCGGTCCCTTGTCGGACTGTTCAATTTCGAACGTGACCGCATCGCCTTCGCGAAGGTCATCGTATTGAACACCAACCAAGGACTTGCCGTGGAAGAAGAGATCCTTCTCCTGGCCTTCTGCACCGATGAAGCCGAAGCCGCGGTCGGTGAGTTTCTTGATGATACCGTTCACAGAGTTGTTCTGTTTACGAATAAGTGGCAAATTGCAACGCTTCAGAAGCTCGACGACGTTTCACGAAAGAGTAGAATTTGTCGTATCAAAGTAGCGGATAAACTTAAGAAAGTCAATAGACCTTCTCATTTTTAGGCTAAGAATCGCGAATAGCCGTGATTTTGACGAGCTCGATCGTCCCGCCCGGTGTCCGATATTCAAAGCGTTCTCCCGGACGTTTTCCTATCAGGATGGCGCCAAGCGGGGATAGGTAGGAGATGCGGCCTTGAGAAGGGTCGGCTTCTTGCGAGCCGACGATACGGTATGTTTTTTCATTACCCGCAAGCAGGAATTCGACGGTCGAGCCGATGCCGATCACGTCCGTCGTCCCGCCCCGGATGACGACGGCATTGCGGATACGTTCTTGCAAAGAGAAGATCCGGCCGTCGATCCGGCCGAGTCGCGCTTTTGCGTCTTGATATTCCGCGTTCTCGGAAAAATCGCCAAGCGTGAGCGCGTGGCTTAGGTCGATGACGATCTTTGGACGCTCGTCTTTTCGGAGACGTTCGAGCGTCCGCTTGAGTCGTTCGAGCGCCTCCGGCGTAAGCTCACGGCTTTCGGGGCCGTGATCGCGCATCATGTGTGACCGGCGTTTTGGGAGGCGCATGTGTCTGGAGTCGATTTTTGCATGTTACCCTGTGGCGGTATGAGTACGCAAAATAAGGAAGCTATCTTTCCGAGACGAGAGCGTAGGTTTCTAGTACACTAGTTGCATATGCCCGGATATAATCATCCATTGTACATTCTCGCCTTTGACCACCGTTCTTTTTTTGCAAAAAATTTGTTTAAGAAAAAGGACGGGCTGACAAAAGAAGAGCAAGAGGTAATTGTGGATTTTAAAAAGATTATTTACGCGGGATTTTTACGAGGCATCGAACTTGGCGTTCCGCAGGACGCGGCTGCGATTCTTGTTGACGAGGATTACGGCGTGGATATTTTGCGCGATGCGCACGAACGGGGGCTGATCACGATTCTCACGACGGAAAAGAGCGGGAAAGAGGTGTTTGAATTCCAATACGGCGACGACTTCGCCGCGCACATCGAGGCGATCGAACCGGTCTTCGCAAAAGTCCTTGTCCGATATCGTCCGGATGGCGATGCGCGGGAGAATGCGTTACAGCTCGATCGATTGAAGCGTTTAAGCGCATGGTGTCATGCGAACAGGCGGGGATTTCTTGCGGAGCCGCTCGTCCTGCCGACTGAAGACGAAAAAGCGAGTATCGGGCAAGACGCGTTCGATCGCGACATTCGGCCGGCGCTCACGGTCGAGATGGTGCGTCAGTTCCAAGCGGCGGGCGTCGAACCGGATATCTGGAAAATCGAGGGCATGGAACGCGCCGACGATTATCGACGCGTCGTCGAGCAAGCGCGAGTCGACGGGCGAGACGAGGTGAGTCTCGTCGTCCTTGGTCGCGCAGAAGACGCCGTCAAAGTCGAAGCGTGGTTACGCGCGGGGCAACACATAGAAGGCGTCGTCGGATTCGCGATCGGCCGCACGATTTTCTGGGACGCGCTGCAGTACTATCACCAAGGGAAAGCGACGCGTGAAGAAGCGAGCGAGGCCATCGCGCAAAACTACATGCATTTTTACGAGGTGTTCGTCGGGAAAAGTTAGAAGTTAGAAGTCAGATGCCGGATGTGGGAAGTCAGATGTCAGATGTCAGATGTGGGAATTATCCCAAAACATTTGGCATCTGACTTCTAACATCTGATATGGTTTGTTTGGCATCTGACTTCTGACCTTTGACTTTCAAAAGGCTAGCTCGATTCCCACCGGGCAGTGATCGGATCCATACACGTCGGTTTCGATCCAAGCGCGTTTGACGTTCTTTTTGAGTTCGTCGCTGACGAAGAAATAATCGATTCTCCAACCGACGTTCCGTTCTCGTGCTCGCGACTTCATGTCCCACCACGAGTAATGACCGCCTTCTTTTTCGAATAGACGGAACGTGTCGTGATAGCCCGCGTCGACGAGCGTATCCATCCACTTGCGCTCGGACGGGAGGAAGCCGCTGATATTCGCATTTTCCTTGGGGCGAGAAAGATCGAGCTCCGTGTGTGCCGTGTTTACGTCGCCGCATACGACAATCGGTTTCTTTTCGCGGAAGGATTCCATCAAATCGAGGAATCGTTTATAGAATTCCATTTTGAACTTTAAGCGTTCTTCATTCATTTTCCCATTCGGGAAATACACGTTGAAAAAATAGAATGCTTCGAGCTCGATCAAGACGATGCGGCCCTCCCCGTCAAGAAACGGATCACCGAACGTCGTCTCGGCAAAGATCGGCGATAAACGCGTATACACCGCCGTACCGCTATATCCGCGTTTGATCGCGGAGTTCCAGTATGATTCGTATCCGTCCGGATGAACGAGCTTGGGTGACAGCTGGCCGACCTCGGCTTTCGTCTCCTGCAAGCCGACGACGTGATACTTTCGGTCGTGAAACCAGTCGAGAAACCCCTTTTTTTCCGCAGCGCGGATCCCGTTCACGTTCCATGAGGCGAGTCTGATGGTTTTAGACATGGGGTAAGTATAGAGAGCAGTGAACAATAAAACAAAGAGCAGAGAGCAAAGACAGGGACAGAGAACAAAGAGCAAAGAGCAAAGAGCAGCTCCGGTCGGAAACTGCTCTTTGTTCTCTGACTTTCGCTTTGTCCCGCTACTGCTTGCTATGTGCTACGTGCTATGTGATAGTTGAGACATATGCGTGTACGCGACGTCATGCAGACGGAGGTCATCACGATCCCGATCGGAACGGTGTATCGGGACGTCGAACGTGTTTTGCGCGAAAAGGGCATCAGCGGCGCTCCCGTGGTGAACGAACAGGGGGCGGTCGTCGGGGTTGTATCGGAAAAAGATTTATTCCGCATTTTGTATCCATTTTACCGTAGTTTTTACGAGAATCCGGAAATGTATTGCGATTTAGAAGCGCGCGAAACCAAGGCTTCGGATATTGCCGATCATCCCGTCGAGCGCTTCATGTCGACTCGCGTTTGGCATATCGAGCCGGATGTGCCGTTGATGCGTGCCGGAGCGATCATGCTTGCCCGTGGTATTCATCGCATGCCGGTGATGACCGACGGGAAACTGGTGGGTATCGTGACTCGAACGGCCGTCTATCGCGCCGTTTTTGAGATGAACCTTAACGAATAACGGAGATTTGTTAGTCCCGACTCCCGACTCCCGACTTGCTACTTGCTACTCGTTATTCGATAATCGACTCGATGGTGCGAAATCGGCCCGTCACGCGACGATCCAACGAACCCGATATCCGGTTCCGTTTGTGGTTGGTCGGTGGATTGTTCATGCTTGGGTTCTTCGCCGTCGCGGCTCGCTTATTCCAACTGCAGGTCATGGAGCATGAAACCTACAAACTCCTCGCCTCCGACCAACACGGCGCGGCCGCGCAACTCGTGCCAACGCGCGGATCCATCTTGCTGAAAGACAGGTATGACGGCACTTGGCATTCGGTGGCGAGCGACCGCGACGTGTGGCAGGTGTTCGTCATTCCGCGCGAGATCACGGATGCGAGCTCAACCGCGATGATCGTGGCCGAGTTCACGAACCAACCCTTCGACGATCTGTTTGGCGTATTTTCTTCGCCGACCGGCACGTACCGCGTCGTCGCCCGTGACGTGCCGATGGAGCAAGCCGAGGCGCTCCGCGATAAGCGGCTTCCCGGCGTCGGGATCTTCAAGGCGCCCAGCCGTTTCTATCCGGAACAGGGGTTGGGTGGGCAGATATTCGGGTTCGTGAGTGAAAACGATCAAGGGCAACGCGTGGGACATTACGGTATTGAGGGGGCTATGAACGCGGAACTGGCCGGCACGTATGGATCCATCCAGGTCGAGACGGACGCCGCAGGCCGGCGGCTTTCCATCGGCACGACGGAACTTCGGCAGGCGCAAGACGGGTCGGACGTCGTTCTGACGCTCGATCGTACGATCCAATACGAGGCATGTCGCAAGATCAGCCAGGCCGTGAAGGATTTCGAGGCCGACGGCGGTACGATTATCGTGATGGATCCGGAAACCGGCGCGATTTGGGCGATGTGTTCGGCACCCGATTTTGATCCCGCGCATTATGGGGACATCGAATCGGTCGGCGTGTTAAATAATCCGGCCGTCTTTGTCCATTTCGAGCCCGGATCGATCTTCAAGCCGATTACGCTCTCGGCCGCTTTGGACGCTGAGTTGATCAACCCGCACACGACATACGAAGACAAGGGAGAAGAAAAGATCGACGATTTTACGATCCGAAACTCGGACAAGCAGGCGCATGGTGTGCAGACCATGACGGACGTACTTCAAAAGTCGCTCAACACGGGCGCAATTTTCGTCCAGCGATTACTTGGAAAAGAACGATTCCGTGAATATGTGAAGAAGTTCGGGATCGGAACAAAGACCGGGATCGAGATCGGTCCGGAATCGACGGGGGACATCCGTCCGCTGGATAATCCGGGACAGATTTACGCGGCGACGGCGTCTTACGGGCAGGGAATCACCACGACGCCGCTTCAGATGACGTCCGCGTTTCAGGCGCTTGCGAACGGCGGCACGTTCATGCGGCCGCATCTCGTGCAGGAGATCATCGCGCCGGACGGAACGAAAATCGTGACCGCGCCGTCGGAGATCCGACGGGTCGTTTCGACAAGAGCGGCGCGGCTCGTGTCGGGCATGATGGTCAACGTGGTCGAGTATGGCCACGGCCGACGCGCGTCGGTTCCCGGATATTACGTTGCGGGCAAGACGGGCACGGCGCAGATCCCGAACCCGGACGGTCCGGGCTATCTGGCGGACGCGACGATCGGCTCGTTCGTGGGATACGCGCCCAGCGATCATCCGGCCTTCGTGATGATGGTGAAAATCGACCGCCCGCGCACGGTGCAATTTGCGGAGGCGTCCGCCGCTCCGGTCTGGGGCGACATGGCCGCGTTCCTTTTAAAATATCTCCAGATACAGCCGGAGCGGCCGATCACGGATACGCCCGCGCCGCAACCGCCGGCGCTTCCGCCCGAACCGCCGACCTCGGCCACGACGACGCCATCGTAAGCCCGCTTGCCGAGTCGCGCGTCTCGTGATTTATTAAAAGTCCCTATGTTCATGCTCTCGACCCTCCAAACGTGGCTTGGCCTTGCGGCGCGTAAAACCCTTCAACGTGAAGGGGCGTTTGTCATCGCGGTCACCGGCTCGGTTGGCAAATCCACCACCAAGCAGGCGATCAGCGCCATGCTTCAGGCCGATCTTCCGGAAAACCGCGTGCGCGTCACGGAGGGCAGTTTCAATAACGAGCTTGGATTGCCGCTCACCGTATTCGGACATCCGGCTCCGGGACGCAGTCCTTTGGCGTGGCTCGCTCTGCTTGCCGACGCCTGGACGACGTCTGCGGGCCTAAAGAATACCGGCGTCAAAACGTTCGTCCTCGAGATGGGCGCGGATAAGCCCGGTGATTTGGAATATCTGATCAAGATCGCGCCGCCGGATATCGCCGTCGTCACCGCGATCACAACGAATGACGATTCGCTTGTGCCCGTTCATTCCGGCAATTACCGATCGCTCGACGAGTTGGTGGAAGAAAAATCGAAACTCGTGAAAGCGTTAAAGCCAGGTGGGAACGCGGTTTTGAACGCCGACGACAAGAAAGTATTCGCCATGCGGCATCTCACCAACGAGCATTCACTGACGTACGGCGAGGCCGACGGGTCGGATGTGCGGATCGCACATGTCCGCATCGTCACCGAGCCGACTCCGCACGGTCAGGTCCCGACGGGTTTGGAGGTGAAGTTGGAAAATTATCAACGCGTGTACCGGGCGTTTTTGCCCGGCGTGTACGGCACCTCGATTGCATACGCCTATGCAGCCGCGACGGCCGTTTCCGAGGCGTTGGACGTTTCGATCGAGCAGACGAACGCGTTTGCCAAGCATTTCCATCCGGTGAAAGGACGTACGCGCATCATTCCCGGCATCAAACGGACAACGCTCTTCGACGATTCGTACAACGCCTCGCCGGCGTCCGTGCTCCAGTCTCTCAAGGACCTCGCGTCGGTTCCCGTCGATCAGGGTCAGCGCAAAATCGTCTGCCTGGGCGAGATGCGCGAGCTCGGCGATCGCTCGGAAGACATGCATCGCAGGATCGGCGCCGACGCCGCGAAACTCGGGATTGACGTTTTGATTTGCTGTGGTATATTCGGCCGCGCCATGGCAGAAGGCGCGCGCGCAAACGGGATGAATCCCGAACGCGTACACGTCATCGAAGACACGCCGGAAGCCGGAATGTTCATCCAGGAGATGATTCAACCCGGTGACATCATTCTCGCGAAAGCGTCGCAAGGGACGCCGGAAACGAAAGGCGTTCGCATGGAACGCGTCATCAAGGAATTGATGGCCGAACCGATGCGCGCGGACGAGCTGCTCGTGCGGCAGGGAGTTGCGTGGCAAAGGAAGTAACTTATAACTTAGAACCCAGAACTATGAATAAATGACCCCCGATTCCTGGTTCTAAGTTATAAGTTCACCCACGGCCTCTTCGTCTATCGGCTAGGACATCTCCCTCTCACGGAGAAAAGACGGGTTCGATTCCCGTAGGGGCTACCAAAAAGGACTTCTCATCAGGAGAAGTCCTTTTTTGTGCAAAAAAAGACTCTCCGGGGGAGAGTCAGGACTTCGTCTGTTCCGCACGGAACTTCTTGATCAACTCGCTTGCCGCGCTCGCGTTTTTGACGATCTTGAGCGGGACGTTGCCGGCGTTGAATGCACAGATCTGCAGCGCCGAGGCGACGTAACCGTCCGCCGCGCCGATTACGACGATCAGGATGCCGCCGCGTATGCGGAATTCGTTGAACAAGGAGGCGAGCGGCGCGCGCGTCTCTCGAAGGACGCGCTTGAGTCCCACCGCTCCGATCGACCAGACCATGTTCTCGTTGAATCGTAGCCGCGCCCGGGACGCGAGCGTCGCGACTCCCTCCGGCGTCAGCTCGTCACCCGAGACTATGCTGAAGATCTCGTGCTTGATGAGATCGTGCTGGGTCGAGGTGACGAGACCGGATGACGTCGGCTCGCGCTTCGTCGTCATGCCGTCTCCGTTCGACGGCGCGCCATCTCGCCGACGGCTTTTTCGAGCGTCTCGACGACCGCGGCGCCGACGTTCGCTCCGAAGCAGCTCGACGTGACGAGGAGTCGGGTCGCGTCATTGACGATCACCACGACGTGACGACCGTTGGCGTGCGTCTTGAACGCGCCGAAGACGGTGCGGAGCGCCTCGTTTGACTGCCCGTCGACCCCGTTGATCCCCATGAAGTCGAGGATCCAGTCCATCGGAGCCGATCCGTCGAGGTAGTGATCGAGATCCTTTTGGACCGAACGAAGCATCTCATCGGTCACGACGCCCTTCAGCTTCGTGCACAACGTGCCGTCCGCCTGTAGTCGTGTCTTGGCTTCGCTTTCCGCCTCGACGATCGGCAGCGTGATTGATGATCTGTGGTCTCGTCCGGGCATGCGCCCTCCTTTTTCACTTATTTTGTCAGCGAACTGAAGTCGATTATACGCAATAAAGCTTATATGTCAAGACGTGACCGGTTGTTTCAGAGGTCGATAACTCATTCGATGGATCGCGCACGGACCCAGTTGTTTTAATGCGAATCGATGCTGTTTCGTGCCGTATCCTTTGTGTGTCGCAAATCCGTATCCCGGGTAAACCGTTTCCAAGCGTTTTAGCTCTTCGTCACGGGCGGTTTTTGCGACGATAGATGCGGCCGCGATCGATTTCACATACTTGTCGCCTTTGACGATTCGACGACAGGGGATGGCGAGTTTTGGGATCATGAAACCGTCGCACAGGACGGCATGAGGCTGCATCGTGAGAGATTCGAGCGCGCGACGCATGGCAAGGAACGTCGCTTGTCGAATGTTGAGTTCGTCGATCTCTTGTGCGGAAGCGATACCGATCGACCAAGCGGTCGCCTTGAGTTTGATCTTTTCGACGATGAGAACGCGCTGTTTTTCGTTCAGCGTTTTTGAGTCGCGAATCATGCCGATACGCGAGTCAAGCGGCAGAATCACGGCAGCCGCGTAAACGGGACCGGCCCAGCATCCGCATCCCGCTTCGTCCACGCCCGCGAGCAACGTCAACCCTTGCGAGATCAAATTACGCTCGTGTTTGAAAGAGGGGTAGACGACCATGGGTTGAGTATCACGTAGCACGTAGCACGTAGCAAGGGGGGGTTGATAAAGGCTGGGTTGCGTGTGATGCTTGATGGACTGCGGGAGGATTCGATGGGACATTTGTACGATGATTGGGACGGGAAGACATACGCGTCGGGCTACGGTTCGGAAGACGGTCCGCCGACACGCAGGATCAAGCCGCCGGATCCGGACGGAGAGCCGCGCAAGACGCGTCCGCCCGGCACGCTGCACGACACCGAGCGCGTCGAGAACGCGATGTTCGCGGACGACGTCTCGAAGACCTGACCGAGCCATGCTCGGTTTTTTTTCATAGGGCCTTGCTACGTGCTACGTGATACGTGATACTTGTTCCCATGAGACTACTCGGCTTGGATTACGGATCCGCGCGTATCGGCGTGGCCATGGGTGATGATGTCACCAAGGTGGCAACGCCGTGGCAGGTGATGGCCAATATCGATCCGGAAGACGTTTTTTTGCAATTGCATGAGCTTCTGGCGCGTGAGGGGGCCGAGAAGATCGTCGTCGGCATTCCGCGGCCGCTTGCGGATCAGAGTCGTGAAACCGAACAAGCGAAGGAGATCCGCCGTTTTATCGATCGTCTTCGCCTCGACGGATTCGACGTCGTGGAACAAAACGAAACGCTGACGTCGAAAATCGCGTCGGATCAGGTGAAGGAAATGGAACAGAGGGGGAAGCGTGACGATTTGGCGGCTGCGGCGATCCTGCAAGCGTATCTCGATCGAATAACGAATAGCGAATAACGAAAAGCGAGGCATGCCCTATCTTCGCGATATTGCGTACGTGCTGAAATCGGAACCGTATCGTGAACACGATGCGTGGATTACGTTATACGGACGCGAACACGGCAAGCTCGAGGCGGTGGCGCGCGGCGTGCGCAACTGGAAGGCAAAGCAGCACGGACATCTTGAGCCGCTTACGAAGGCGGACGTGATGATCGCCGTCGGCGCCTCGTTCGACAAGCTCGCGGTCGCGCATGCCGTTTCCGCGCAAACCGATTTGCGTTCGCATCTTGGCGCGATGGCGATGTTCGGCTCGTTCGCGAATCTCGTCGATCGTCTTACGCGACCGGGCGTCGCCGACCGCGACGTGTTCGATTTGCTCGAAGAGCTTGCGGCGACCTGGCGACGCGCGATACGCGAACCGAGTCCGGAGCGTGCGCGTCTCCTGTATGCGGCCGCGTCTCTCCGGCTTATGGACCGTCTCGGATATGCGCCGTCTTTTACACACGCGGAAATCGGCATCGAAGCAAGAAAATTGTTGCAGGTATTATCGAGCACGCCATTATCGTTCACGCTTTCCGTCACGGCGCCGGGTCTCGTGTTTCGCGAGGCGGCGGCCGCCGTTGAAGCCGCGCTCGAGCAGACACCGCTCTTAGAACGCCCGCACGGCCCGGCGACCATCGCCGCCATTTTGACGTAAGAGGATTTGCCATGGACGATCTTGGCGCTCTTTGCTCTTTGTTCACTGCTCTCTATACTGCTCCCATGTCGCCTCGTAAAAAAAGTCGTGAGCGAAAAACAAATTGGTTCGTACCGATTTTCGTCGGCGTCGTGATGGGAAGCGTCGCGATTGCGGTAAGCGATACGAGTTCACGCGACCTCCCGGTGTCGGATGAAGGCGTTGCCACGTCCACCACGGAGTTCGCGACGGAAGCGTCCGTACGGATTCACGTAGGGATGCGTGTGCCGAAAGCGGATCGGGACACGCTTTACTCGATTGATCTTGCCACGGAAGAAACCGTTCCCGTCGAGGTGGAAAAGGGTTGGCGCGTGGAATCGTTACACGAAGCGACTTCATTGAAACCGGTTCCTCACGAAGAGCGCGGCGTGACGTTGACCGACGGAGGCGAGTGGAACGTCGTCCTGCGCGCGCCGACGGGCGAGGCATACACGGAACCGCGCGTGCTCGGAATGTTTGACGATCGGCATGCCGCCGTTTTGGCGCGAACCGATCGGTTTCGTATCCTGAACGTCTCCAGAGACGGTCGCATCGTCACTCTGAAGGACGTACCCGAGAACGGCACGGTGATCGGATTTTCCGGACACGCCGCGTGGATTTCCACGTTTACGGCAGGTGAGGGGATCGAGTCCGAGCTCTCGGGACCGTCCGAGTTGATTCGCGTCTCTTTCGACGGCTCGTCGTCCGTCGTGGGATCGGAACGGGAACGCGTCATCGTCGGCGTGGTCTCGGACGGAAACAATCACGCTTATTGGCATGACGAGGGATTTGCCGCGCCGGGCGACGATGGCGCGTTTTCCGGCGAGGGTCGACCGCTCCTTTGGCTCGAAACCGGAGAGTTGCTCGTCTCCAAAGGCGTAACATTGCTCCTGTATCGCGACGGGGTCGGCGCGACGATCTCGTCCGCGTTTCCCGCCCCACTCGTCGCGGCTCGGATCGTCGAGTAGTGTGTTATCATATCCGCGTATGAACATGACGTGGTTGAAAATTTGGATCGGGATCGGGGCGGCGGCGACCGTGGCGGCGCTCGTGTTGCCGCCGTATCTCACCTACGTGGCATCCGAGGATGTCACGCGTTATCGCGAGTGCCTTGCGGGATCCCGAGGAGACTGCGAACGCACCATCGTATGGAACTTGGTCGATGCGGCGGTGATCTTCCGGCAACAAAGCGGAGGATCTCTCGCGGGGACGATCTATGAAGGCTTGGATCAATCTTCGCCGTCCGGAGTCGTGCGCACGTCAGAGAACTCGCCGTTTATCGAAAAGGTCGAGCCGAAGGGCATGTCAAACACAAACGGGACATATTACGCAACCTCCGGGACCAAGATTACGTTTCGGGCGATCATACGCGGAACCATCACGAGCGCGGATTTGTATACGGTTTCGGTCGTCGATGGAGAGATCAATCGCCCGGAAAAAGCCGCTCCATTCACACGGGTAGACGGAGACGAGTGGGAAGCGGAGCATGTGTTGTCTCCGGGGTTCGTCGGAAGCATCGAAGTCCGGGCCTATGGCCTGGATCCTAAGGATTTGGCCGTTTTAGCTCTGCCGGTTGCGGCGCGCTAGCGAATTTGGTGAGATAAGGGCCTATGCAAAGGACGATGATCCGCGACACGATCGCGAAGGTCGGTGAGGAAGTGAAGCTCCGAGGGTGGGTTCATGTCCGTCGCGACATGGGAAAACTCGCGTTTATCGACATACGCGATCGTTCGGGCGTGGCCCAAGTCGTCCTCGTGCCGGGAGAACTTTCCGAGCGGGGGAAAGTGGCGATGAAGGATTTGCGACCCGAGTTTTGTATCGCGATCTCGGGAATCGTCCAAAAGCGCGGCGAAAAGCAGGTGAATCCCAACAGTCCGACGGGAACCGTCGAGGTGCTCGCAAGGGACATTGAAATCCTGAACGCCGCAAAGACGCCGCCCTTCGGACTGGATGACACGTCCAACATCAACGAAGAACTGCGTTTGAAGTATCGATATCTTGATCTTCGCTCGGTGCGCATGGTGAAAAATTTGGTCTTGCGTGACAACGTCATCCGTTTCTTCCGAGAATTTCTTCATAATGAAGGCTTCTTGGAGATTGAGACCCCCATCCTCACCAAAGGCACGCCGGAGGGCTCGCGAGAATATTTAGTGCCCTCGCGTTTGCATGCCGGCAAGTTCTACGTGTTACCGCAATCTCCGCAGCAGTTCAAGCAGTTGGCGATGGTTGGAGGACTGGAGCGATATTTCCAGATCGCACGTTGCTTCCGTGATGAAGACCAGCGCGGCGACCGTCAACCCGAATTTACACAACTCGATCTTGAGATGTCGTTCGTCGACCAAGAAGACGTCCTTGCGCTTAACGAGCGCATGTTTATCGAAATGGTGAAAGCCGTTGCTCCGGAAAAACATATTACGGAGACACCGTTTCCGCGCATCGCCTACGCCGATGCCATCAAGAAATACGGCAACGACAAGCCGGATCTGCGCAAAGACAAGAATGATCCGAACGAACTCGCGTTCTGCTGGATCGTTGATTTTCCGATGTTTGAAGATGACGGCAACGGAGGCATTCAAGCGGCACATCACCCCTTTTGTATGCCGAATCCTGAAGACGTGAAGCTGCTCGACGGCGATCCGATGAAGGTGCGCGCCTCGTCGTATGACTTGGTGCTGAACGGCTACGAACTGTCATCAGGATCAATCCGTATTCATAAACGCGAATTGCAAAACAAGATTTTTCAACTCTTGGGACTGCCCGATGATGTTATTCAGGCGCGCTTCGGACACATGCTTGAAGCGTTTGAATTCGGCGCGCCTCCGCATGGCGGTATGGCTCCGGGTATCGATCGCATCGTGATGATCCTCGCGAACGAGCCGAATATCCGCGAGGTCATCCCATTCCCGAAGACGGGAGACGCCAGCGACCTGCTGATGGGCGCCCCGAGCGAAATCGAGGAAGAGCGTCTCGAAGAAGCGCACATCCAGATCAGAAAAAACTCATAACTTATAACTTATAACTCATAACCAAAAACTATGAAGCGATCCATCCCCTAGTTCTGGGTTCTAAGCTCTAAGTTCTAAGTTTACTCATGCCCTATTCCGTACGCATCGAGCAATTCGAGGGGCCGCTGGACCTCCTGCTTCAGCTCGTCGAATCGGAGAAGCTCGAGATCACAAGCGTATCCCTTTTGCAGGTGACGGAACCTTTCGTGCGACATGTACGCGAGCATCACGGAAAGATTCCGCCCGAAGAGCTGGCCGATTTTCTTATCGTGGCCGCGCGTCTGGTGTACTTGAAATCAAAAGCGATTCTCCCGACGCTCACGGATCCGGAGCTCGAAGAAGGCCCGGATCTCGAAACGCAACTGCGCATGTACAAGGCGTTCGCGCAGGCGGCAGCGAAAATCGCGGCACTCGCCAATGCCGGCCGCTCCTCGTACGGTCGCATCTACCGCGCGCCAAAACGGGAAGCGCCCGTGTTCACGCCGCCGAACGGCGTGACGCCAAACCTGCTGCGCGAACTGTATCACCGGGCGGCGCGGCGTCTCGAGCCGTTGATCGCATTGCCAAAAACGTCCCTGGAACACGCGATGACGGTTGAAGAGAAAATCGGCCAATTACGCGATCGCGTATCAACCCTCATGCATTCGTCATTCCACCGGTTTCTGTCGGAGTCGCAAAACAAGCATGAAATGGTCATCTCGTTTTTGGCCTTGCTCGAATTGATCAAACTACGCATCGTGCGCGTGGAACAGGACGGACATTTTTCCGATATTACACTCACTTTAACGAACGCCGTATGACCTTAGACGCCTTGATCGAAGCCTTGCTCTTCGCCACCTCGCAACCGATGTCCGCGCGAAAGATCGCGGAAGCGGTTTCACAAAAACCGCCGGAGGTCGAGGACGCGTTGAACGCTTTGCAGGAACGTCTCGCGTCCTCCGGTTCGGGAACGCGACTCGTGCGCAGCGGACAGACGGCGGAACTCGTCACGCATCCGGATGCGGCCGAAATCGTCCGCGCGGCGCTGAAGCAGGAGCTGCATGGAGAACTCAGCAAACCGTCGCTTGAGACGCTCTCCATCCTCGCGTATCGAGGACCGATGACGCGGCCGGAGCTGGAACAAATTCGCGGCGTACAATCTTCACTCATTTTAAGAAATCTGATGTTGCGCGGTCTCGTCGAACACAAGGAAGACGCACGACTCGGCCAGCCGACCTACGGCGTGACGGTGGCGTTTTTCAAACATATCGGTTTGTCCGGAGCGGAGGAACTACCGGATTATTCGGAGCTGCGCGGACATTCCGCCGTCGAGCAGGCCCTGCAGGAGTTGGTTGCCTCTCATGAGCATTCCGCGTAATATCCCGCCATGGATTCAAGCGCCTTGCTTGCGATTTTAAGCGCGTTTACGCTTCGTACGATCCAGGAACCTACGTTGAATGCGTATGTCTGGAATCGTCTGCCGCTCTCCCAACCGGCGGTTTCGCGTACGCCGGTGAAACGGAGAATATCGTCGCTCGGCATCGACATCGCCGCGTCGGCCGCGATCGTTATGGATGCGGATACGGGCGCGGTATTGTTTGAAAAAAACGCGGACGAAGTTTTGTCGATCGCGAGCCTGACCAAGCTCGTGTCCGCGATGACATATCTCGATGCGAAACCCGACTTTGCAACGCCGATCGACATCGAACCGACGGATCGTGTCAGCGTGGGACGAACGATCTTACCGACCGGCGAACGTTTTACGGCCGCCGACGTGTTTAAGGGGATGCTGGTCGGCTCCGTTAACGAGGCCGCAAAGGCGTTGGCGCGCACCGGTCTCGGGACGGACGCGTTCGTCAAGAAGATGAACGAGAAGGCAAAGGAGATCGGAATGAAGCATGCGACCTTCGTCGACGCGTCCGGAGAGGGTTCTCGCAACACGGCGACGGCACGGGATGTCGCGCTCGCGCTGCGCGCGGCCTCCGCATATCCGGAGATTCCCGAGGCGATGTCGCGCGGATCCGTGACTTTGATCGGCGTAAAAAAACCGTATCTCATCAAAACCACGAATATACTGTTTTCTTCGGAACTTAATAGTGAGCCGTACAAAATGATCGTAGCGAAAACAGGAACACTGCCGGAGGCGGGACATTGCTACGCCTTGATGACGGAAGGGAAAGACGGCCAACGCCTCCTCGTCGTCCTGCTCGGCGGTGAAACGCATTACTCGCGCTTTCAGGACGTGAAGGCGCTTACGTATTGGGCGTTTGACGCGTACGAGTGGCAATGATCCGGCTCGGTATCGACTTGAGACATGTGTCGACGGACGGGTTCGTCGGCGCCGGTGTCGCGCATGCGTCAAATGAATTGGCGGATACGTTGCGCGCGTACGCTCACGAATACGGCACGGAAACGTTTGAGGTTCGTGGGAAAATGCGGTCATGGGAATTATCGCGTCGCATGCGAGATCAACGGATCGACGCGTTCCTTGCCGTCTCGGGAGCCGTTCCGCCGCTTCTCCCCGTTCCCGCCTTTCCATGGGTGCACGACGTCGCGATTTTTACGCATCCCGAATGGTTTCCGCAATCTCCGTCGAGGCGTTTTGTGACCACGAGTCTCTTTCTGCGCGGTGTGCGACGCGCCCCCCACGTGTTTGCGGTGAGCGAGGATACGAAGCGGACGCTGGTCGAGATGGCGGGAATCGAGTCGGAGAAGATCACGGTGACGTATCAAGGCGTTCGCGTTTCGACCCCTTGGAATGAGCCGGGAGATTATGCGATCATGATCGGCACCGTCGAACCACGAAAAAACATCCCGTTCATCGTCGAGCTTTGGAAGGATGTACAAATGGCGATCGGACGGGATGTTCGATTGGTGATCGTCGGGAAAACGGGATGGGGGAATGTCGATATTCCGTCGCGTGACTGGCTCGACCGCGTTCCAATCGCGACGGACGAGGATCGGGATCGACTCCTCGCCGGTGCGCGCGTCCTATTGCTCCCGTCGTTGCACGAAGGGTTCGGTCGGTCGGCACTTGAAGCGATGACGCTAGGCGTGCCGGTGATCGCTTCCAACCGAGGCGCACTTTCGGAAGTGGTCGGTGACGCGGGAATCCTCCTTGACCCGGAGGATCGCGAAGGTTGGATCGGGACGATATCCGCCGCGTTTTTGGGGCGTGCGGACGGAGCGCGAGGGCGGGTGCGAGCGACGTTGTTTTCGTGGGAACGGACGGCACGAACGATCCTTGCCAAGGTTCAAGAATCTTGCTAGTATTCGCTCGCGAAAAACATAAGGCGGGGTAGCTCAGCCGGTTAGAGCGCGGGACTCATAAGCCCGAGGTCGGCGGTTCGATTCCGCCCCCCGCTACCATGAAAAAAGCGCATCAAGAGTGCGCTTTTTTGTACCCCGTGCTATCATTTTTGCAGCAAGCGGACGTATGTTTCTCACGACTCATGCCGCCATCGGGGCGTTAATCGCCCAGCAGATTCCGGGACAACATTTTCTCGCGTTTACGATTGGCATCGCATCGCATTTTTTGAGTGATATCATTCCGCACGGAGATACCAAGCAGTACAAAGACTACATGTCCGGACGAAGGGTGAAAAAGGCGGTGGCGTACGTGATGATCGATGCCGCCATCGCCGTGTATTTTATTCTGTTTCTTTTTAACGCGGATATCCCGACAAATCGCTTGACCGTCAGTCTTGGCATCGCGGGCGGCATTCTTCCCGATTTGTTGGTGGCGATCTATGAAGTGTGGCGCGTAAAGGGTTTACGATGGTTCCATCGGCTTCATTTCTTCTTCCATAATATGGTGAGCGAGAAAAAAGACATGACGCTGGCTTCCGGATTCGCCATGCAGGTCATGTTCCTCGCCGCACTCGTGAACCTGATCGTCTAAGTAAAAACAAGGCGGAAGGCCTTGTTTTTGTGTGGTGCCGCGAGAGAGAATCGAACTCTCATGACCTTGCGATCGCAGGATTTTGAGTCCTGTGCGTCTACCAATTCCGCCATCGCGGCACGTGATAGCGACGGAAGATTAGCGCAATCTTGACGAAATGGCAAGATTGCCCTACACTCAAGCGCACGAATTCATAGCGGGGTGGAGCAGCCAGGCAGCTCGCTGGGCCCATAACCCAGAGGTCGCGGGTTCAAATCCCGCCCCCGCAACCACGTAAAAGGCCTTCGCCAACGCGAGGGTTTTTACGTGTTACTTGATCCGAGTCGCTGCGGAGATTTTACGTGACAATTTTGGTATACTTGTTTTTGATCATCATGGAAACGTTCATTGAGTTGGGAATCGTCTTTGCGGCGGCGACGGGCATGGCATGGATCATGCAACGCCTGAAGTTGCCGTTGCTGCTTGGCCACATTTTGACCGGTCTGTTTGTCGGTCCGTTGGTCTTTGGCTGGCTCGCGCATCCGGATGCGATCACCGTTTTTTCTAAACTCGGCATTACGACGCTTCTCTTTATCGTCGGCTTGAGTTTGAATCCGATCGCGTTAAGGGACGTCGGACGCGTATCGGTTCTCGCGGGTCTTGGGCAAATCATTTTCACCTCCGCGATCGGGTTTTTGATCGCACTCGGGTTTGGATTCTCATGGATTCCGGCGCTATATATTGCCATCGCCTTGACGTTCAGCAGTACAATCATTGTCCTGAAAATCCTCCAAGACAAACGTGATCTTGGAAAGCTGTATGGCAGGATCGCGATTGGCATCTTACTTGTCCAAGACCTCGCGGCGACGGTGATCTTGCTGTTCGTTTCCACGACGGCGGCAGGCGGAAACCTCCTCGCATTGGCGGAAGCGGCGATCAAGCTGACGGCACTGGTGGCCGCGTTATGGTTCTCGACCACGTTCGTGTTGCCCAAACTTACGCCCGTGTTCGCGAAATCTCAGGAGTTTTTACTGCTTTTTTCCGTCGCGTGGGGCATGGGGATCGCTTCCACGTTCCACCTGCTCGGATTTTCCATCGAAATCGGCGCGTTGGCTGCAGGCGTCGCGCTTGCCGCGTCACCGTATCATTACGAGATCAGCGCAAAAATGAAACTGCTGCGCGATTTCTTTCTGGTCCTGTTCTATGTCATTCTCGGCGCGGAGCTTGCGTTCGGAAACACGGGAGCGCTTTGGTTGCCGATTCTCGTCTTCTCTTTCTTCGTCTTGATCGGAAACCCGCTCATCGTGATGACGATTCTCGGTGCGATGGGGTATCGCAGAAAGACGTCGTTTTTTGTCGGGTTGACCGTGGCGCAGATCAGCGAATTCTCTCTGGTGCTGATCTTGCTTGCGCGCTCGCTTGGACATGTCGACTCAAACGTCGTCACGTTGGTGACGGTGATCGGACTCGTGACGTTTACGGGCTCAAGCCTCGTCATGAACTCGTCTGAGTGGTACTTCAAGCGCCTGAAGCGAGGGCTTAGCTTCTTTGAAAGACGGAACCCCATCGCGGAAACGCGACCAAGTTTTAAACCCGAGACGCTTCTTTTTGGCTTTCACCGCCTCGGACAGGATTTTCTCCCGTTGCTTGAACGCGGAAGAAAGCCGTTTCTTGTCGTCGACTTTGATCCATCCGTCATCGAGTCGCTTCATGCGAGAGGCGTCCCCGCGATGTACGGCGACGCGGCTGATAATGAATTATTGGACGAATTCGATTTGAAATCGCTCACGATGCTGATCTCAACGGTACCCGATCTTGAAACGAACCTCTCCTTGTTGAGCAAACTGCGAAAGCGGAACAGGCAGGCGATGTTTATTTCCATGGCCCAGTCCCCGGATGAGGCGATGATCTTGTATCGCGCCGGAGCAAACTACGTCGTGTTACCGCATTACCTCGGCGGGAACTACGCGGCTTTGGTCCTGGATAAATACGGGTTTGACGCGTCACGGCTTGAGCGGGAAAAAGAGAAGCATTTAACGCACTTGGAAAAACGTCTGAATCTCGCGCCGAAATACGGCGCCTTGGGGCTTTGACTTTAAGAGGTCATGACCGTAAGATGGCGAAGACTCGAGCTATGGCCCGTATCATTTCGATCGTCAACCAAAAAGGCGGAGTGGGAAAAACGACCACGACGATTAACCTCGGCGCGTATTTGGCGGAGATGGGAAAATTCGTCCTCATAGTCGACCTTGATCCGCAGGCGAACGCGACGTCCGGCATCGGCATCGATCACCACACGCTGGACGGCGGCGTGTACGAGGCGATCCTCGGGCAACTCCCGATGAAGGCCGTCGCGCAACCGACGGCGCATCAGGGACTGCATATCGTGCCGGCAACGACTGCGCTTGCGGGATTGAACGTCGAGCTGGTGGAGATGGAGCGTCGCGAATTCAAGCTCCGTGAAGCGCTCATGGAAATCCGTAACGACTACGATTTCATTTTGATCGATTGTCCGCCGACGCTCGGCATGATCACACTCAACGGGATCGTCGCCGCGGATGAAATTCTGATTCCCGTACAGGCGGAGTATTATGCATTGGAAGGACTCGGCCAGCTGCTTGAGACGGTGAATCTCGTGAAAGAGAATATCCGTCCCGAGATCGACGTGCTTGGAGCCGTGATCACGATGTACAATCCGAATACGAATCTATCCGATGACGTGGTGCAGGAATTGTACAAATATTTTCCGAATAACATTTTTAAGGCCATCATTCCACGTAACGTACGACTTGCCGAAGCGCCCTCATTTGGTCGTTCGATCGTGCATTTCGACAGGCATTCAAAAGGCGCGAGAGCGTACGAATATCTCGCGCAGGAAATTCTTGAACGCGAAGCGGGCGGGTACGCGATCCGTGGCGTATAATAGACGCGACTATGATCCTTCAAAGACAGTCGGGATTGGGACGCGGACTCGGCGCGATTATTCCGCAGAAACCGCAAATAACGAATCGGGAATCGGTCGATCAGAGATCCGGCATTCGAGATTCGGATATCCGGGGTCAGCGCCCTGCACCATACGGTGCGGGGCAGCGCGTACTCGATATCCCGATCTCGTCGATCGAGCGCAACCCGCATCAGCCGCGCGCGCATTTCGATCACGGCGAGCTGGAGGATCTTATTTCGAGCATCCGCGAGCACGGCGTGCTCCAACCGATCATCGTGACGCCGATGCCCGACGGGACGTACCAGCTCATCGCCGGCGAACGACGCTTGCGCGCCTCGACGATCGCGGGATTGAAAACGATCCCGTCGCTTGTCCGCGAAGCGACGGAGCTGCAAAAGCTCGAATTGGCGATTATCGAAAACGTCCAACGCTCTGATTTGAATCCGGTCGAAGAGGCAAACGCGTATCAGCGCCTGATGGACGAATTCAACATGACGCAGGAAGACATCGGTCGAAAGATCGGGAAGAGCCGGCCGCAGGTCGCGAATATCATTCGTTTGCTTCAATTGCCGGAGGAGGTCCGACACGCCCTTGTCGAAGGCAAGATCTCCTCATCCAACGCGAGAACGCTCCTGTCCTTGCCGACGGACAAAGAACGCATGGACTTGTTTCAGGCCATGTTGGCCGGTCATTTTACCGTGCGCCAAACCGAAACCCAAGTCTCCGTACGCAAGCGCGTTCCCGGAACGAAAGACCCAAACATCGCCGACGCGGAATCACGCATGCGCGAGGCGCTGAAAACGAGAGTGTCCGTCAGCCGATCCGCGCGTGGAACCGGCGATATCAAAATCCATTTCGATTCGGACGAAGAGCTGGGCGCCCTGATCAAACGGTTGACGGAGAACGATTTGTAAGTGAAAAAAGAGCAAAGAGCAAAGAGCAGCTCCCTCAGAAACCGCTCTTTGCTCTCTGTTTTTTAATTTCGGATCACTTCCCCGGCAATATCCCTTTGATCCAGGCACTGAGGGTTGATTGGGAGGTTTGTCGGATTTTTAATTTGGCATGGCGCGTTTTCACGAAATTCGCCCAGTCAGGGTTGGGTCCTTTGCGTGACTTGTCGACCACGATCTCGACCATGTCGCCGTTTTTTAGGATGCGGTCGACCGTAGCTGCCTCTTCGTTTATTTTCGCCCCGACGGTCGTATTTCCGATTTCCGTATGGATAGCATACGCAAAATCGATGCAGGTGCTGTCTTCAGGCAGATCAATCACGTCTCCTTTCGGCGTAAAAACGAAAATACGATCCTTGAAAACGTCGATTTTCAATTCTTCCAGAGATTTGATGTACGTTTTGCGGTCTTCCATCTCGCGCTGGATTTCTCCGAGTTCCCTGACCCATTCGGGTCGCCGTTCCTTTGAACCCGTCCCGACGCTGACTTTGCCGCTTTCATCGTACGACCAATGTGCCGCGATACCATACTCGTTCATCGCGTGCATCTCTTTGGTGCGAATCTGGAACTCGACGATCTCGCCATCTTCGCAAAAAACCGTGGTGTGCAGCGAGCGATATCCATTCGGCTTTGGCTGCGCGATGTAGTCCTTGATGCGGCCTTTGAGCGGCGTCCACTCCGCGTGGATGATCCCAAGCGCCGCGTAACAGTCCGCCAGCGAATCCATGACGACGCGTACCGCGATGAGGTCGTAAATGCGGGCGATGTTTCGTTCGTTTTTTAGCAATTTTTTGTACAGCGAGTAGAGGTGCTTGTTGCGCCCCTGAATATCAAGATCCTTGAGCCCGGCGTCGCGCAAGATATTCCCCGTCTTGTTTATGATCCGCTTCAGGTACGTTTCTTTTTCCGCGAGTCCCGAAGCCGCGATTTCTTTTACCCAGACGTATTCCTTCGGCAAAACGTATTTGAAGGAGCCGTCCTCCAGCAAGCCTTTCATCTCGCCCATCCCCAATCGGTTGGCGATCGGGGCGTAAATCTCGAGCGACTCAAGCGCAATCCGGAATTGTTTTTTTGGCGGGATCGAATCAAGCGTTTCGAGGTTGTGTAGCCGATCGGCGAATTTGATGAAGACCACGCGCACGTCGGCGGCCATGGCGAGAAACATCTTGCGAAGGTTTTCGATATAGCGCTCCATCCCGCGATATTTGATTTTTCCAAGCTTGGTGATTCCGGAAACCATCGTGGCGACGTCTTCACCGAATGCCTCTCGGATCTCTTCCAGCGTACGCGACGTATCTTCGGGGACATCGTGGAGTAAGCCCGCGATGATGATCGGAGCCGGCAATCTCATTTCTGCGAGGTACATCGCCGTCGCTAACGGGTGGATGAGATACGGCTCTCCCGTGGCGCGCTTTTGATTTTCATGGGCCTCTTTTGCGAAGGCATACGCCCGGCGGATGGTGTCCGCGTCCGCGTTCGTGTCATACGAAAGGACGCGCTCGATCAGCGCGTCGATCGTCTGTTTCACGGTCTTTGGGGACATAAAGGGTAGGATAGAAGGGATGATGGCAAAGGTCAAAAATACTGCTATCATATGGGCATATCCCTATGGCCCAAGCCTCAAGCGTCGCAAGGCAACTCCAGGAAGAACAGCCTCAGGCTACCGAGTCGGTTGAACGAAAGCCGGTGGCGGAGCGAGTAGAAAGCCCCGTCGAGCAAGCTTTGAACGGCGGTTCTCCGGAAAAAATCGTGAGCATTTTTAAAGGACGGGGAAAGGAAGAGCGGGCGGCGCTAAAGAGGCTCGGCGCGGTGGAACCGCAGGAAGCCGAGGCCGCGCCCGAGGTCGCTGCGCATATTGAAGAGGCGAATACGATGGCGACTCAAAAAATCGATGCAGCCGAGAAAACGGCTCTCGCAAGCATCGAGTCGCTCCTCGGCGCATTACCGGTTCCGGCGAACGATGTGAGCCCGGAAGTCGTGCGTGTGATGCCTACGATCAAAGTTGGAGTCGGGAGTCGGGAGTCGGAAGAAATGCTCGCGGTCGAGAAAAGCGAAGAGACGATTGAAGCGGAAGAGCAGTTAAAAGTCGCAGAGGAGGTGATGAAGGAAAACGCCGAGGCGCTGACCTCATTTTGTGAGGAACACAACGTGCCGATTGATATGAAGATGATGAAAGTGAATGATGTGTCCAGGCTTAGCCAGGCCGAACGTTTTTACGTACAGACGCTCATGGGGAAACACGCCGCAGGAGAGGCGTCCAACAAACATGCACAAAAACTGCTTGAAGCCGTGTCGTTGCCGGAGGGCGATCCACAGCGCGCCTCATTGATGCAAGAGGCGGAGAAGCTCGCGGCGGACGCGACCGTCATAGAGAAAGGAGCGATGGCTATGCAGCAGAATTACATGAACCTGCCGGAGATCATGGCGCTTTCGGCGGGAGGCGGCGATGAAACGGGCGGAAGCGTCGGCGGAGGATTTGATGCGCAGGCTTCACCGTTTGGCGGCAAACCCAAAGGGCCGGAGATCGGCGGGCCGAGAGGGGGCGGCATGTACGACGGTGGCGGCGCTCCGGGATCGGGGCTCACGAAAATCGAAGCGTATAAAACGCCGGGCGAAAAGGTGGAAAAGCGAAAGCCGAATTTTATCGAGCGATTCGTGAACAAGAATTGGAAAGACCTGACGCTTGGCGGAGGCGGGGACGGAGGGAGAAGTGCGCATTAGCCTTTTGCCGCCTTTTTTCTTCGTGGTTTTTTCGTACTCAGCTTTTTCGCGAGAAGCTCTAGCGCTTGTTCAAACGTGACGCCGTCGGACTGCAGCTCCTTCGGTAGCGTCGCATTGACGGTACCGTGCTTCACATAGGGGCCAAACTTGCCGTTGTGTAACGTGACTGGTTTGCTATCCTCCGGGTGCTTCCCAAGCTCTTTTCCCGAAGACGGACGGCCGCGCGTTCCTTTAGGGATGGCGAAAAGCGCGAGCGCGCGCGCCAAATCGATTTCGAGAACGTCATCCTCCTTCTTCAGAGACCGGAAGTCGCCGTCATGCACGATATAGGGTCCGAAGCGCCCGAGACCGGCGCGAATTTCCTTGCCGGACTCCGCGTGTACGCCGAGCAGTCTCGGTAATTCGAGAATCTTCAGCGCCTGCGTTCTGTCAAGCGTCTCAAGCGGAACGTTTTTAGGAATGCTGACGCGTTTTGGCTTGATGATGGTGGATTTTTTCTTGCCCGGCGCCGGCGGAATCTCTTCCTCTTCACCCAATTGCAGATACGGACCGTACGAACCCGTGCGTAGGAAAATCGTCTTTCCGGTTTTAGGATCTTCTCCCAGAGATGTCGGCCCTTTTTGCGCGTCCTCAAGCACGGTTTTGACCACGTCTTCGCTCATGTCTCCGGGAGCGATCGAGTCCGGTAAGGACGCTTTAATTTCGGCGCCGGTGTTTGGAAGCGACGATTCGACGTACGGGCCGAATTTTCCGACTTTGACGCGGTATCCTTTCAACGTAGGCATGGAAAGCGTTTTTGCTTCTTCCGGAGAAATCTTTTCCAGTTCCTGTTCGATCTTTTCACGCAAACCGCTTCTTCCCAGGAAGAATGATTGGAGATAGGGGAGCCAGTCTTCCTTTCCTTCCGCGATCCTGTCGAGCGATTGCTCCATTTTGGAGGTGAACTTCACGTCCACGAGATCGCCAAAGTGACGTTCGAGCAATTGCGTGACGGCCATGGCGGTAAACGTAGGGATCAGCGCGTTTCCGACCTTTCGCATGTATCCGCGATCAAGCAACGTGCTGATGGTCGAAGCGTACGTACTCGGGCGACCGATACCTTCTTTTTCCATGTATTGGATAAGCGCGGCTTCGGTAAAGCGCGAAGGCGGTTTGGTTTCGTGACCTTGCGGTTCGGTCGAGAGGCACTCCGGCGCATCGCCTTTTTTCAATGCCGGCAGCGGTCGCTCTTTTTCCTCCAGCGCATGTTCCGCATTGTCCGCGCCCTCGACGTAGGCGCGTAAAAAACCGGGAAAGACGATGCGCATCCCCGTCGCGTGAAAGGTCGCGTTTGCCGCATTCAACACGATGGTCACCTGCAGCTGCTCGGCGTCCTTCATCTGCGAGGCGATGGCGCGCATCCAGATGAGCTCGTAGAGATTTTTTTCCGCTCCCGACAATTCCACGTCCTGCGGCGGGGTAAACGCGAGCGACGGGCGGATCGCCTCATGCGCCTCCTGCGCGCCGGGTTGAGCGGCATGCGCGCGCTCCGACCCGAGATACTCGTCTCCGTATTTGCTCGCGACGAGGAGGCGGATGTTTTTCATCGCCTCGCCCGACAAATTCACCGAATCGGTACGCATGTACGTGATGAACCCGTGCTCGTAAAGCGACTGCGCCACGCGCATCGTTTCGCGCGAGGAAAGCCCGAGTTTACGGTTTGCCTCCTGCTGGAGCGTCGAGGTCGTAAACGGCGCCGGCGCTTTGCGTCGCGCGTCTTTCTCGATTACCTCGCGCACGGACCATGCGGCGTCGCGCGCGCGGTCGGCGACAACCTTGGATGCGGCTTCGTCAAGGAGTATGACTTGGGAACCCGCTTTTGGCGCACCGGTGTTTTCATCAAAATCTTTTCCGCTTGCGATTCGCGCGCCGTCCACCGCCACGAGCTTGGCCTCGAATTTCAGCTCCTGCTTCAGCTGCGCCACGACGTCCCAATACGAACCCTTCTTGAACGTGAGGCGTAATCGCTCGCGATCGACGAGGGCCTTGAGCGTGGGAGATTGGACGCGGCCGGCGGAAAGTCCGTAGGTGATCTTTTTCCAAAGCACCGGCGAAATCGAATAACCGACGAGGCGGTCGAGGATGCGACGCGTCTCCTGCGCGCGGACGAGTTTCTCGTTGATGTCGCGCGGATGCGCAAGCGCGTTCTCGATCGCGGATTTGGTGATTTCGTGGAACACCATGCGCTTTACCGGAACCTTTGGCTTCAAAATCTGCAACAAGTGCCAACTGATGCTTTCTCCTTCGCGATCTTCGTCCGTCGCCAGGTAAATGTCGTCGGCGTCTTTTATCAATTTTTTGAGCTCCGTAATCACCTTCGTCTTCCCCTTGGAGACGATGTAAAGCGGCTCGAAGCTTGCATCGACGTTCACGCCAAGATGCGACCATGACTCCTTGCGGAACTTTTCCGGAATCTCTTCAGACGAGGCGGGCAGATCGCGCACGTGGCCCATGGAAGCCACGACGTGATAGTCGGGTCCGAGATATTTGCGGATTGTTTTTGCTTTTGTCGGTGATTCGACGATGACTAGATGCATAGGGGGGATAACCTGTAACCATTAACCTATAACCTCTACATAATGGTTAAAGGTTACTTGGCTATAGGTTAACTTATATATCATTTAACGCTTGTTTTGGCTAAAGTCCCTTTCTTTAGCCAAATTTGTCCGCCGAGGTGTTCCGCGTATCCTTTTAATTCAAGCAAAGAAAGCCGTGATCCGATAACCGCGGGAGAAGCGCTTTCCAAGGTCGAGATCTCGTCGATGTGAAGCGGACGGTCGAGGCGTGAGAGGAGCCGGCTCTCGTCCGCCGTGAGAGGGAGCGCCGCTCTTGTTTCCATAACAAGAGCGGGTCGATCGATATTGAGGGCGCGGATGACGTCCTCGGCCGACGTACAGGGTTTTGCGCCGAGTTTGAGGAGATGATGACACCCCTCGGATGTCGCGTTCCAGATCGGACCCGGAACCGCGAGGACTTCGCGATTCTCTTCCAGCGCGAGTCGCGCGGTGATGAGCGAGCCGCTGTTCACGCTCGCCTCGATCACGACCGTGGCGGGAGAGAGGCCGGCGATGAGACGATTCCGTTTCGGGAATGCGTATTTTACCGATGGTGATTTTGGAGGGTTTTCCGAAAGAAGCGCGCCGCCGGATTCGAGGATGCGATGTGCGAGACGCAAATGTTCGCGCGGGTAGATCGACGGTTCGTCGATGCCGGTGGCGAGAACCGCGATCGTATACCCGCCGACGTCCAGCGCGGCCTGATGCGCTTCGCCGTCGATCCCGAGGGCGAGTCCCGAGACGATCCCGAAACCGGCTGACGCGAGATCGCGCACGATATGCGATGTCGCGCGTCGGCCGTATGACGTGAAGCGTCGCGTACCCACGACGGAGATAAGCGGACGTTCTTCCAAAACGCCTCGAACGAACAATCCCTTCGGCGGATCGGAAATCTCCCGCAAAAGCGGCGGGAAGCGGGTGTCTCCTTTCGAAACGAATTCGATCTCGTTATGCGTCACCCTTCACCACGTTCCATGTGTCGGACGACTTGTCAAGAGTAAATAAAACAAAACCCCCGTGAAGGGAGTTTTGTTTGTGAGCCTGCGGCTACGAACTTGGTAATGAATACATAGTACAGTCACATTTTTGTTTTGTCAATACTCTTATGCGGGAGCCGCCGAGGGGAATCAAACCCCTTCACCACGAATTACCAAGTTCGTATGAGCCGTCAGGCCGGCGGCCCGCTCTATACCCCGTTCCACACATTCATCGTCTTTGTCAAGCCCTTCTTGATCCAGTCTTTTATCGCTTGTGCGAGATCCGCTTCGCGTGAGGAGATATTCGCTTCTTCCTCTTTGGAAAACCGCGTCAAAACAAAATCTTCCTTTGTGCCGACGCTCGGACGTCCGATACCGATGCGCAAACGTGCGAACTCCTTTGTTCCAAGACGTTCCTGGATTGAATCAATGCCTTTATGTCCGGCCGGTCCCGCGTTTATCGAAAAGGCAAAAATCCCGGTCGGATGGTCCATTTCATCCTGAATGACGAGGATATCCTGATTTTCAAGCTTGTAGAACGATTTAAGCGCTTGAACCGCGTCGCCTGAAAGGTTCATAAACGTCGTTGGCTTGGCTAAGAGGACTTTTTCGGAGCCAAGACGCCATTCCGACACTTCGGCTTTGAATTTCGCCTCGTGTTTAAATGGGTTATCGGCCAATGCATCCAAAATTCGAAATCCGACATTATGCCGCGTTCCTTCGTATTCCTTGCCCGGATTCCCGAGGCCGACGATGAGTTTCATGCAGAGAACAGTAAACAAAGAACAAAGAGCAGTACAGGGTGACCCCAACTGCTCTTTGCTCTCTGCTCTTTGTTTACTGTTTAATACCTCCGCCCTCCATGTTTCTGACGGCGCATGGTCAGGTTGACCATTTTTTTCTTCTCGCGGATCTTGCCTGCCACCGCTTCCATGCCCGGACCCTGGACGTTGCGCGCCTTGGACGTCTTTGCGATCGGCAAATGACGAACCTTCACGACAATCGGCGTGCCGAAAAAACCGAATTTCTCGCGCAAATGCTTCTGGAAGAATTTCAACCAGTTCGGATGCAGGTTTTCCTTGTCGCCGTGGACGGTGATGAGAAACGTCGGCGGCGCATGTCCGACTTGTGCCGCGTCATAAATGCGAGGCGATTGGGGGCCGTAACTCGCAAGCGGTTTCATCTTTTTGATACACGTTTTCAGCAAACGATTCACGGCGTTGTAGTCAATATGACGATAGCGCTCCTCCTGTATATCGAGCGCGGTTTTGACCAGACCCATGGTTCGTTGACCGGATTTCGCGCTGACAAACACCATCGGCGCCCAGCTTAAGAAGGGGAATAGCTGTCGAATCAACGCTTCGTAATGCTTTGGCGTACCCGTTTCCTTGCTCGGCACGAGATCCCACTTGTTTGCGACCAGAATCAGTCCCTTGCTCGACTCTTCGAGCATGCCGGCGAGATGCCGGTCTTGGGACGTAGGATCTTGTGTCGCGTCGAAGACAAGCAGCGCGACATCCGCCTGCTGCACCGCACCCATATTGCGGTCGACCCCTGCCTTTTCCACGCCTTTCTCGATTTTCGAGCGCGTGCGCATACCGGCGGTGTCGATGATCGTGATGGGTTTGCCGTCGAATTCGAATTCCGTGTTTTGCGGCTCACGCGTCGTATGCGCGATGGCGGATACGATGACGCGTTCCTCGCCGAGAATCGAGTTCACGAGCGAAGACTTGCCGACGTTGGGACGACCGACGAGAACAAGCTTGAGGCCGCGTTCGTCTTCCGACGGGATCGGCGGCTTGCCGAGACGATCAAGCTCGATGTAGATCTCATCCAACAAATCGCCGGCGCCGAGACCGGTCGCGGCGCTTACGGGATGCGGCGCGCCCATCGCAAGCGCGTACATCGTCGCTTCCGTCGCCTGCGGCATGTATTTCAACGTATCGACCTTGTTTGCCACGAGCCAAACGGGCTTCTTTGTCTTCAACACTTCAAGCGCAAGCGTCTTATCTTGCGGCATGATGCCGGCACGGGCGTCGATGACGAAGATGACGAGATCCGCATCCTTGATCGCGAGATCGGCCTGCCGCTTGATCCCTTCGCCGATTTCATCCGCTTGGGTGTCCATGCCGCCCGTGTCCACCAATGCGAATGACGCGCCGCGCCAAAGCACGCGACCATAGTTTCGGTCGCGTGTCGTATGTTCATCCGCGCTCACCACGGCGCGGCCGCTTTCCGTCAATCGGTTCCACAAGGTGGATTTTCCGACATTGGTGCGTCCGACGATGGCGACGAGAGGAAGGTCACGATTGCGTATTGGTGGCATAGATCTGATCGACGAACGGATACGCCGATTCGCCCAGGATCACGAGAAAATCCGTCTGCGCGTTCCCGATCTGCTCCTTGCTCAAGTCTTCCGCGTACACGAAGCGCGATGAGTCGTCTTGGAGCGTTTCGGCGTTCGTTAACGATACGTCCGCATCCAACGCGAGGCGTAAGGTCTCTAGTTCGGCAGATTTCTTGCCTCCGGTCAAGTCAAAGATCATCGTGCGCTTATATTGGCGTCGGGCGGCATTGCCCATGTTTTCCGCGGTAAAGCCCTGCAGGGAAAGGGCGTTCGCCACTTCAAATGCCAAACCGTTACGCAGGGTGCCGTTTTTGATCTCGACGTTCGCCAGATCGGGGACCGAGGCCGCCAGATCCGCGTCTGTTTTCAACGGATCCGCAATCAGCGCCTTGATGCGAGACCAGTCTCCGCCTTTTGGGAACAGGAGGAAGTTCCCGTTTAGATTTGTGGCGACAAGCTCTCCATCCGGCGCGTCCATGAGCACGCGGTTGACGATTTTGTCGCGGCTAAAATCCTCAAGCATCGGCGCGAGGCGAAAGGCGTCCCACGGAGACAGGTCCGATTGCACATGGCGCGTCACGGCGGAATACAGGTTGGCGAGTTTTGAGGGATCGGTGAGCGTATCGAGCGAGAGCAGGCGTTCTCGGATCGCCATGAGCACAAGCTGCTGACGCTTCGCGCGCGCAAAGTCGCCGCCTTCACCGTTGTTTCCGTGGCGCGAGCGGACATAGATCAGCGTCCGGGAACCGTCCATGCGCTGCTCGCCCTTTTTGAACGACACGGTTTGCCACAAATCATCAGGCGTCGGATATTCGGCGTCCGTGAACGATCGTTCCACATTGATATCGATGCCGCCGAGCGCGTCCACGAACGCGGTGAATCCGCGGAAGTCGATGCGAATCACATGGTCGATATGGACGTCAAACGCTTCGGAAAACTTTTCCGCCGTTCCGACGGCCCCTTTCCCGGGGTTCGCCTGCTCTTCCCATGCATGAACCGCATTGATCTTTTCATAGATCCCGTCGGGACGTCGCCAGGCCGTATCTCGCGGAATCGAAATCATCCCGACGCGTTTTTCCTTTAAATCAATCGAGATAAAGATGATGGTGTCCGTCAACAGGGAACCGTCATGCCCCGCGCCGCCGATGCCGAGCAGCAAAATGTTCATCCGATTCTCGTCGCGTTTTACGCCCGCGACGGTGATCTCTCCGGAATTTTCGCCGAACACGAAGCTGCGGATATCGCCGATCACCGGCAGGCGCACAAACTCGTCCATCACGCCTTGGCCCGATTGGACGGATCGATACGACGCCGCCGCGCCCGCAGCCGAAACGAGCGTTACCGCGATCGAAAAAACCGCGACCAGGAGCCAGGTTTTACGATGGGCATTCCGGTCGTGGTTCGGGCCTAAAAAATTGACGGATAGGGTCGTCATGTCGCTTCAAAAATCGTAAGCGAATGTAACACATTGATCATTGAACATCAAACATAGAATATAGAACATTGAACATCAAACATTGAATAACCGTGTGTCGATCGGTAGGGGCACGGCATGCCGTGCCCCTACCGATGCTCCCATGTTCTATGATCTATGTTTCATGTTATCATGTCACAAGAATATGCCCTCCGCGCATACGCACCGTTTTTTGTGGCGGCGATACAGGCCCTTCGTGGCGATCGTGTTCCTTCTTGGGATTGGTTTTGCCGGCATTTCGCCCCTGGCGATTCCCGTGGCGTACGCGCAGCCCGCGCCGGGAGCCGAAGCACCCGAAACCCCGTCGGCCGTTCAACCCGCGGGCACGCTTTGTTCCGAAGCCGGCAATAGTTTTGATCAGATAAAGTGTGTCTTTTTTCAGATTATTGCCGAGACCCTTCTGATCATCGCAAGTCTGTTGGGAAAATTGCTGGTTTTTCTCGTTGATATTCTGATCTCGTTCGCAAGTTACAACGATTTCGGCAATACCATTGTCGTCGAAAGGGGCTGGGTCGTTGTACGCGACTTGGTGAACATGTTCTTTATCGTTATTTTGTTGGTTTCCGCTTTTGCGACTATTATCGGATACGACGAAGGAAGTTTTCACTACAAGCGCGTCCTGCCAAAGTTGTTGCTGATGGCCGTTCTTATCAATTTTTCAAAAACACTCATTTTGCTACTCGTCGATTTTTCACAGGTGATAATGCTGACGTTCGTGAATGCGTTTCAATCCGCCGGTCCGGGAAACCTTGCCGCCGCGCTCAAACTCGATTCGGTGTTGAAGATGGCTCCACCGACGGCCGGAGCGGGGACGGATGCGTCGGCCACGGCGCAGGCGGCCGTCGGAACCGTAGACCAGATGAACCTCATTTTGTCGATCATGCTCGCGATTTTCATGCTGTCGGTTTCGCTCGGCGTCGTGGTGATCATGGTCGGCTATCTGATTTTTCGCATCGTCGGATTGTGGATCGCGCTTATCCTCTCACCGATCGCTCTGTTTGCGACGGCGTTGCCGGCGCGCCTACAGAAGGGCATGGATAACTTCACCGGCAAATACTGGTCGCGCTTGAGCGCATTGCTTACCGGCGGGCCGATCATGGCGTTTTTCTTGTGGTTGACGTTTGCCGTCACGCAACAATCTACCGGAAGCGGCGGCGGGCTGTCGAAGGCGCTTCATTTTGATGTGTCGAACCCGACGGTCAGTTTTTTAACGACGGTAGGCAACAGCCAGGACATCGCCTCGTTCATCGTAGGCATTACGCTCCTGCTCATGGGTCTGGATGCGGCCGTGAGCTCGGCGCAGGCGATTAGCGAGACGCTCGGATCGTTCGCGAAGAAGACGGCGTCCGCCTCAAAGGCGCTCGGCAAGCTCGCGGCCACGGCGCCGTTTGTCGGCGCGTACTACGGTGCGCGAGGCGTCGGACGCTACGCGGACCGTCGCCTCGACATTTCGGGCCGAGCGGCAACGGGCGCGGCCGCGACCGTCGGTCAAATCCCGGTCTTGCGTTCGATTTTGCGCAAGCCTCTCGCGGCTGCGATGACAAAGAACCGTCGTCTGGATCTCGAAGAGGCGAAGGAGCTCCAAGGAGGTCTTGAGGGCATGACGCCGGCACAGCGCGCTATCATGGCTGGCGGGACACCGGCCGGATTGCTCGCCACCAAAGGCCAAAAGATGGCGTATGCACAACAGATGATGGAGCGTGCCGCGCCTAAGAACGCGCAGGCGATTAAGGACGAAGTGATGCCGTCGTTTATCGGTCAAATGACGGAGATGAAAAAGAAAGAACTCCAAGCCAAAGCGACAGCACAGGGTTTAACCGGTGATGCCGCCAAGGCATGGGTCAACGGAGAGCTTGGCAAGTCCCAGTCAGAAATCAAGAACATGGCGCAGCAGTACGCGGATCGTGAGGTCGCGTCACGTCAATCCTATTTCCTCGATAAGGCCCTGCACGGCGCGAGGCGAGCCGGAGACGAGGATCAGGTTCGTGCGATCGAAGAACAGCTGAAGAAGAACCCCCATATCGCGAAACACAAACAAGACGTCGCGAAGGAGCTCCTTGCGGACAAAACCGCGCTCAACGGCATGTCCGCACAAGCCAAGGGAGATGTTGGTGTGCACGCTGCGCTCCTCGTGCAATCCGGGGCCGCGCAAGTGGACGCGCAAGGGAATCTCGGCAACATCGACCGGGCGAGGATGGATGCGCTCAAAGACAAAATCACGGACAAGGGCACCTTGGAAAACCTGGAGATGGTCGAGAGATTTGTCGGTGGTCAACAGGCCGCCGGACAGAACGTTAATGTTCAGGAATTGAACGGAATGATGATCGGCAAGAATGAAAAAGGATCCGCCAAAATGTTCAAAATGCCGGTTAAAGACGCGAGCAAGGGCGAAGCGGCTGCGCAGGAGGTCGAACGCGCGATTTCCGCGTTGCCTGGCATAGGCGAGAAACTGACGGGAAAAAAGTATACGAGCGCCACCTTGATGGCCGACCTATCCAATGCGCAGCTTGCGCCCGTCATGAGTGCAAGCGCGAAACAGGCGCAAACGCAGCTGAAGCAGGCTGCCCAAGCGTTGCAGCAAACACCCTCGCCGGCCAACCAGGCGGCGTTGGCGGCGGCGACGGAATCAGCCATCAATCAACTCGGCTTCAGAGATGCCGTCGACGAAGGAGGAGCGTCCGCATACGCCGCCGCTCGGCAAAGACTCGGCCAACAAGTGGCGGTCGGCAACTTCACGATCGTTTCTTCCCTGGGCAAGGACATCAAAAAACTCTCGGGAAACCAGCAGACAGAGCTTATCGCCGAGGCGACCGTTTCGAACGCCTTGCAGCAGTACATCACCGCACGTTCTCAGGGCCGGACGACGAAAGGCCAGGACAAGGCGATGATGACGATCGTCGAAACGGCGTCATCGATCGACTCGGACGTGAAGCGAAGACCGCCGGGAGCTGCCGTGTCCGCGGAAGAACAGCGAGTTCAAGACCTTGTCCGCGAAGTACGAGGAAAACTCAACAGCACGAACCAGCAAACGAGAAACGAGCTTCCGCGCGCGTGGAAAGTCGTGGTCGAGGAACGTGAGACGTAACCCCTATCAGTATGAAACGCGACCAGTGGCTGAAATTCTTTGACGAACAGCCAGGATCCGTCCAGGCGTATTTGCTGAGCACCGAGGCGGGCGAGCGCGAGATGCGCGCGCAGACGGAGCTCGCGTACGAGAACGACGCATGGGATCGCGTGATGGATGTGGTGTGGGACCTGTTATTTCTGAAAACATCGCGCGGCGAGTTCTTAAACCGCATCCGCTCGATGGCGGGCGACAGAAAGTCGGAAGACGTGGAGCGCAAGATTTTGCAACTCGTCGTCCTGCCGTTGGCGGATCTTGTGGTCTGGGACGTGGAGAGTCGTTTGACGGATTTGAATGTCCCGCAAAGCGAGATCCAGTCGATCGAGCGTATTTCGTTGCGTCCCGTTTCGTATGGCGTGGCCGTTCGCAGAATCGCGAGCGCGGCAAAGATCAGCCTGCTTGGCGAGGATGCGGTGAAACGTCTACGTGACGTGTTTATCTCGTTCATCAAAGGCGTCCGCACGGAAGCGCAGGTTCTCGACATTCTCCAACGCCAGCAAGTCGAAGGAGGCCTCGGCTTTGCGAAACAGCAAGCCGAGGCATTCATTGAAAAGATGCAGGAATTTTTAGGGATAACGGAAGTCATGTCGGAAACGACGTTCGCGCAATGGCTGCAGGATTACGAACGTGAATCGGAAGCGGATCAGGCGACGATCGCGTCGAGCGCGGCGAAAACGGGGGATAAGAAAACCGAAGGCATGATCGGGGAAAAGCGGGAGCGGAAGTTCGACCCGATCCTCGAAGACGCGGTCGATCAAACCGTCACCAACATCGCTTTACAAGCGACGCCGGACGAACATCTGATGACGCGATTGCGAAATCTCATCTCGTCGCGTATGCGTGACGTGCGCAACCGCCAACAAATCCAGACCATGCTCCAACGCGAGGAAAAGGTGGGCGGGATGGGATTTGACCCGGCGGAAGCGGAACGGATCGCGCAAGTCATCGAAAACACGTATAACGAAAAACGCGCGGCGGTGGACGAAGAAGCAAAAGGCAAAATTCTGAAAATTCAAGAGGAACAAAAATCAAAAGTCGAGGAACGCAAAAAACGCGAGAGTGAGGAACATGCCGAGTGGTATAGGGAGAAGGTTATGGGCTCCAAAGACGAGGACGCGTTGCGTAACATTGTCACGGGGGGCAATGAGCGGCCCATCGTCGCCGGAGCGCCTACGTTAATGGCGCCAAGCGGCGTGGATGGGATCACCGGACCGGGGACCAGGCTTACGGGTCTGGCGGACGAGTTGCGCGGAATGGATATCGAGGCATTCCGGCGTTTGTCCCGTGATCCGCAACAGGCGGCCGAAAAGGTCATCGAAAAGCTCGATACCCTGAAGCGAGAGTCCTTTGACCGATGGACCGACGGCGTCGAGGCGTGGCGGCGAAGCCCGCTTCAGCAACAGTATTTGAAACTTATCACCGAAAGCTTTTCATCGGGAAAACCCGTTGCACAGCTGGTGGAAGAGAAGCGGAAAATCGACCCGAGGCTTCCAAGCGCCGAGGAACTGGGAGCGATCATCGCGTTGAACGGGAGAATCCAATTTTAGAGAACAAAGAGCAGAGAGCAAAGAGCAGCCTCTATCAGGAACTGCTCTTTGCTCTCTGCTCTTTGCCTTCTTTGTTCTCTGTTCTCTGCTATACTATCCTCATGCCCGAGAAATTTGTCGTCCCGCAATTTATCGATAACGAAGACAAGATTCTCGGCCCGATCACGGTCCGCCAGTTTTTGATCTGCCTTGGCGCAACCCTATTCATATTCATCGCCTATCGGCTGTTCACGCTCCCGTATTTCATCTTTTCCACGGTCATGATCGCCGCATTCGCGGGCACGTTCGCTTTTCTCAAAATCAACGGCCAGCCGTTTCATCTTTTCTTCGTGAACTTTCTCCAGACGCAAACACGGCCAAAGAAGCGCGTCTGGAATAAGGACATGGATAACGCCCAACTGAAGTACTTCATCGCGAAGCCGCCGGAAGCGCCAAAACCCATGACACCGACAAAAACCCGTCCGGAATCCACGCGCCTGCGCGACCTCGCCCTCACGGTGAACACGGGCGGGGTGTATAATCCGGATGAGAACGAGAGCGGGTAGGATGTAGGTTGTAGGATGTAGCGAATCCCTACCCCCTACTACCTACATCCTACGCCCTACCTCCTACCGCCTACTCCATACCCAATGCAAAGCAAAAAACTTGCCGGGGCCAGACCCGGCGTCGCTTCCCAGAAATACCTCGATATCGCGGAAATCCGTGATGATCTTGTGATTTTGCGCGACGGGACGATCCGTTCGGTCCTGCTCGTATCCAGCATCAACTTTGCGCTGAAATCCATCGACGAGCAAAACGCCATCGTACAGGCGTACATGCAATTCCTGAACGCGCTTGAGTTTCCGATCCAGGTACTGATCCAGTCACGACGCATGAATATCGACAGCTACATGAACCAGATCACGGAAAGCGAAAAGACTCTGAACAACGATCTTTTGAAGCGCCAGATCAAGGACTATCGCGACTTCGTGTTGCAACTCGTAAAGCTCGGCGACATCATGCAGAAACGGTTTTACGTGATCGTCCCGTACAGCCCGCTGGACAAGAGCGGGGGCGGGACGCAGCGCGGGTTTTTCCAGCGATTGGGCGATGTGTTGTCGCCGACCATCGCGGGCAAACTCTCGGAAGACAAGTTTCAAAAGATGAAGTTTGATATCGGGCTGCGCATCAACCAAATCGTGGGCGGGCTTTCCTCCATGTCACTGAATGCGATCCAACTCGATACGCAAAGCCTGATCGAGCTGTATTACACGGTGTACAACCCGCAATTATTCGAAACGCAACGCATGACGGACGTAGACAGATTGCAGATTGAGGGATAGAGGATTTGGGAAAGTCATATGCAAACAGAATATCGCGAGCGACTCGTCGGGCTGTCAAAAAGATTTGCCCACGACATTTATCGAGTGTCACGCGATTTTCCAAAATCGGAGATGCACGGATCTATCTCACAAATCAGACGAGCTGCGCTTTCCATCCCGCTGAATATCGTAGAGGGGTACTCAAGAGGTCCTGGTAAAAGTTACAGAAATTTCTTTCAAATTGCATACGGTTCCGCAAAGGAATCAGAATTTCTTCTAGATTTTGCGCTTGAGGAAGGCTGGTTCGACACCTTAAGGCTCTGGATCCGGAGAAGCCATCCTCAATCTCCAATCTTTAATGTAAAATGACGCTATGGCTTTTCAAACGACACAAAAACAGGGCATTGATGCCGAACAGATCGCCAAGGACGGCGTGAAGTTGAAAAAGGGTCCGTCCAAGGATGAACAGATGCGCCAACAAGAGGAGCAGAAAGTCGCGCTTGAGGAGGAGCGGATTTATCGACGCGGCGTGGCGTCGATCAAGGATTTGATCGCGCCGGCCGCGTTGAACATCGAGCCTTCGTTCGTGCGTCTCGGCGACGTGTTTTGCCGTACGCTGTTCGTCGTCACGTATCCGCGTTACGTCACGGTCGGCTGGGCCTCACCGATCATCAACCTGTCCACGCAGCTCGACGTCGCGATGTTCTTTTATCCGATCAAGGCGGACATCATCCTGAAACAGTTGAAAAAGAAAGTCGGCGTGTTGGAAGCGCAGATTTCGTCCGACGCCGAGTCCGGCAAGCCGCGCGATCCGATTTCCGAAACCGCCTTGCGCGACATCGAGCAGCTGCGCGACGACCTCACGCAGGGCATCGAGCACTTCTTCCAATTCGCGTTTTATTGCACGTTTTATTCAACCGACAAGGACGAGCTGGAGCGCGTCACGAGTCAGGTGGAAAGCACGTTCGCCTCGATGCTGATTTACACGCGTCGCGCGTATTTCCAGGCGGAGCAGGGTTTCAACTCGACGCTTCCGCTTGGAAACGACGAGTTGCAAATCACGTTTAACATGAGCACGTCGCCGATCGCGTCGTCTTTCCCGTTCACGTCCGCGGAACTCACGAGTGACAACGGCATTTTGTACGGGGTAAATCGCCACAACAACTCGCTGATCATTTTTGATAGATTCTCGCTGCAAAACGCAAACGCCATCATCTTTGCAACGTCCGGCGCGGGAAAAAGTTACACGGTGAAGCTCGAGATCATTCGCTCGATGATGCTTGGCGTGGACGTGATCGTCATCGACCCGGAAATGGAATACAAGGCGCTTTCCGACGCCGTTGCCGGCACGTACATCAACATTTCCCTCGCGTCACGCTCCAAGATCAACCCGTTCGACTTGCCGCGCCCGACCGGCGAATCGACCACGGTCGAAGACATCATCCGAAGCGCCGTGATCACGATCAAGGGCCTGCTGCGTCTCATGCTTGGCAAGATCACGACCGCAGAAGACTCGATCTTGGACCGCGCCTTGCTTGAAACGTACGCGAAAAAAGACATCGTTCCGGGCGTCGATCTTGCCGGCGTCGAGCCGCCGATCCTGCAAGACTTCCAGGACATTCTCGAGGGGATGGAAGGCACGACCGATCTCGTCGTGAAGCTCAAGAAATTCACCGAGGGCACGTTTGCCGGTCTCTTGAACTCACCGACAACGGTGCAGATGAACAACCAGCTCGTGACGTTCTCCGTGCGCGATCTGGAAGACGAATTACGTCCGATGGCCATCTACACCATCGTGAATTACATCTGGAACGTGGTCCGTTCCGAGCGTAAAAAACGCATTCTCGTCATCGACGAGGCGTGGTGGCTCATGCAACACGAGGATTCCGCAAAATTTATCTTTGCGCTCGTGAAGCGCTGCCGAAAATACTACCTTGGCATTACGACGATTACGCAGGACGTGAACGATTTTTTGACGTCACCGTACGGTCAGGCCATTGTAACCAACAGTTCGATGCAGCTTTTGCTTAAGCAATCACCGGCTTCGATCGACCTCGTCGCGCGCACGTTTTTGCTCACGCAATCCGAAAAATATCTGCTGCTTGAATCGGGCGTCGGCGAAGGGATTTTCTTCGCGGGCGCGAAGCATGCCGCCATCCAGATCGTCGCGTCGTACACGGAAGACCAGATCGTCACGACCAATCCGGAACAACTGCTCAAGATCGAGCAACAAAAGAAGGAGTTTGAAGCCGCGCAAGGCGGACCGCCTACTACCTGACCATATGAACAAACGCTACATCTTCGTCATCCTTGTCGTCGTCGGCATCGCGGCCGTCGCGCTCGTCCTGTGGTTCATCCTCCGACCTGCGCTGCCCTTTGTACGAAAGCCGGGACAGCCACCCACGCTCCCACCACGCGTGGAAACGCCGTTCGACCCCTCGAACGCCGTCCCGCAGCCGCCGACCGGCACGACGGGAACCGTGGATCCCACAAGCCCCGAAGAGCGCGAGCGACAAGCGCAAGCCGCGCTGAACCGCCGGGCCATGGACTTTGGCGCAAGACAGGGAACCTACTCCAACGCCGACGGCTTTGACAGCTTGCGCGAACTGTACGTGACCGTGACGCCGGAGCTGCAAGTCAAACTGGAAGCGCGGCGCACGCAGCTCCTGCGCGACCATCCGACCTTCGGAACGAGCTGGTCGCAAACCATGCGCACGTTGTCATCGAGCATCGAAAACGGGAGCTTGCCGCTAGGCAATCGGACCGACGCGGCGGTCGTCATCCAGGCGCAACAAATCACCGACGATGCGCGCACCGGCCAAACCAGCGTCCTCGTGGCCCTGCGCATCAGTTTCGTGAAACAGAACGACACGTGGATTCCATCGGATGTCACGCTTCAGCCGCTTAATCCTTGATCTCGTCTTTCCACCCGCGTGCATCGCCTGCCGATCGCGCGGGTTTTGGGTTTGCGCGGACTGCCTCGACTCGATCCGCGTCGAAAACCTCCGCCGCGAGCTTCCGAACCTCGACCGCGTCACAAGTCTCGGCTCATACGCGAATCCCGTTTTGCGTATGATGATCACGGGTTTCAAGTATCAAAGTGCCACGTGCCTCGAACCGGCGTTTATCGCGCTTCTGAAGCGTTATAATGCCGAATACGGGTCGATGGACGCGTCATACATCATTCCGGTGCCGTCGTCGGAAGAACGCGTATTGGAAAGGGGATTCGATCATGTCTCAAGATTAGCGAAACTGATCCGCGATGAGCTTGTGCCGAAGGCGGAGATACGAAGCGCGTTACGACGGGCCAAGCAGTCGCTTTCGAACGCGGATCTTGATGATCACGCCGCGAGACGGGGGAACGTGATGGGATCGTTTGAGATCGTCGGCGAAATTCCGAAACGCGTCCTGTTAATCGACGACGTCGTGACAAGCGGCGCAACGGCAGGGGAATGTGCGAA
The DNA here is from genome assembly GCA_038061235.1 of Patescibacteria group bacterium. Lineage (GTDB taxonomy): Bacteria > Patescibacteriota > Patescibacteriia > 2-12-FULL-60-25 > 2-12-FULL-60-25 > RHKK01. The sequence goes on from JBBTZS010000011.1 coordinate 49,850, forward strand.
GTTGTTGCGGGAGAAGGGTGCGAGAGAGGTGAATCTTTTTACGATGGCGAGCGGGGGATAACCACCTCACCGCCCCGCATACAGAACGCTCCCAGCCTCCCTTATCCTGTATCCCTCCCTACCTCCCTTATATTATAGGAGGAGTTTCGACCGTCTCTTTTGACGCTCCACTTGAGCACAAGGGGAGTTGGAGGGGTTCTTGAGAGAGGGAGTTGGGGTTCTTGCCACGATGTACATCGACGACCCGCGCTTCACCGCGTATTACGAAAAGTACAAGCTGGGTCTTGCGAAAATCATTAGCGAAGCGATGATTTACTACGCGGATCGGAATGAGGCGAAGGCGTAACCGTCACAAAACCGCCCCGAGAGCGGTGGTTTTTAAATTTTGAATAATGGAAGTAAAACTTCATTGGTGTGTCTATTTAGATCAATAACCTCTTCCGCTTTCTCATCAACAAATTTTTTTATCTTAATCCAGGGCGGAGAATCGAGGTCCAACTTAGTTAACATTCGATGCCAAATGATCATTCGCAAAAAATCATAATGAGTCGAGGAAGCTATATTAAATAAACCAGTAGCCTTTTCAGGATCAAGCATAGGTTCATGTTTGACAAGAAAACGATCTTTATTGTCTTTCGACTTCATCCGTGTTCCGTAAAGTTGAGATCCCCATCTGCTTGCATGCGCCGCCTTACTAAGTGTCTTGAATCCTTGATCCACGCTTTTGATACCGTTCTGCTTCAGAACCTCTGCGATTCTCGATTCGTGAAAATCCTTTTGGAAATTTTTGTCTTTTTGATATGTATCCCAGCCCTCCTTGAGAAAGGAGCTTACGAGATTAGGTTGGAAGTGCAAATAATAGAACATATTCATATCGCTTATTATTCCGCGTAACAATACGAATGCGTCCCCGTAAAGCCCCCTTTCTATTACAACAAAAATGCTCTCGACATGTTGTATTGACCTACTAAGTAATAACAAAATCACCTCATTAAATTCTTTATCCTCACCAGACAAGTGTTCTTTGATTAAAATCTCTTTTATACTTAATAATTCGGTCAGACATTCGTTATGAAGTTTGTAATACGGAAAGAAGGCGCTCCGTGATTTTCTGAGATTCCTTTTATATACTTTCTCAAACAATAGTTTGGGTCGTATAAAAAAGCTTCTGGTGAGCCTATGAAATAGGTAAATGAGATCGCCCATGAATTTACTTCCTCACCCCCACGATCATCTTCACCCCTTCCGGCCCGGTCTGCGTGACATGAGTCGTTCCGGCGGGGAAGTCCACGCGGTCGCCTTGTTTGTAGGTGGTGGCGACGCCGTCCGCGTCGGTGATCGTTAATTTGCCCTTCAGGATCACGCGCACGGTTTCCTCGTTATGCGTATGCGGCTCGGGCGGGATATCCGAAGGGCGCATAGGGCAGACGCGAATGTCGCCAAACCCTTCGATTTCCAGCTGCATGGTCCATTCCTGTGGGGTCATAGATAATGATTGCGACACTTCATCATTTATCCGACCAAATAGCCAGCTTGTCTACTTACTGAACAACTTGTCCGCTTTCACTTTGGCGATCGCGAGGAGATAGATGATATCGAGAATGCCCAACGTGTTCACGAACAACAGGATCACGAACCACCAGCCCTGTCCGCGACGGCCGGAGTGCCACAACGCGAGGCCCTTCCAGAAAATGCTCCAAATGATGAGTAAGGGGAATGCAAACAGAATCCAACCAAGGGGTCCGAGCCATTCGACGGGAAATTCGTTATTCATATACGTGCCATTATACAACAAACGTTCCTGAAATGAACGCCTCTTTTTCCGCCTTCTTCCATCTCTTGATCTCCGCTTCCCGCTTGCGAGCCGCGGATTCCGTCTTGCAGGCCTTGGACCAGACCAATGTGACGGGCATCCGGCTGCGCGTATAAGCCGCACCTTTGCCGGCATTGTGTTTTTCCAGGCGCGCAAGCACGTCGGTAGAGATTCCGGTGTACAAACTCTTGTCCCGACAGCGCAGGACGTATACGTACCATCGGGACATGTTTCAGCGGCGCTCAAAAATTACACTTTCAAGTTTAACACAAAACCGACCATAGTGGGTCGGTTTTGTGGTGGCGGAGAGGGTGAGATTCGAACTCACGGACCCTTGCGGATCGCCGGATTTCAAGTCCGGTGCTTTAGACCACTCAGCCACCTCTCCGGGCGTATGGCAGAGCGAAGATACGGGAAAATTGCTTTATTGTCGAGTTCTTGCCTATGATGACTAACCCCAGTAAGATAAGGCCGCTCGGAGAGGTACCCAAGAGGCTGAAGGGGGGAGATTGCTAATCTCCTAGTGGGCCAAAAGCCCAGCGAGGGTTCGAATCCCTCCCTCTCCGCCATAACAATTTAGTATCGAGCGACCCACGTGCCTCAAGGCGTGCGGGATCCGTCCGATAATAATCGTGACCAGCAAAGCCGACCTGAGAGGGTCGGTTTTGTGTTTGGAACCCGATTTCACATCTATATTTAAATCACTCCAACGCAGTTTGTCTGATTCCCATCAAAGAGAGCAGTGCATCATAGATGCGTTGTCGCTCTATATTCAACCCGAACGCAGCGATTACTGCGTCATCGAATGCCCGTCGGTCAGCTCGTTCGAGTTCGTCGGCTACATCCATAATGTCCCGTTGCAGTAGAGGTAAAAAGGTAGATTTGATTGAAGCAATCCCTGCGTGGTCAAGCCTCGAAGGATCGAGGACATGCATGAAATCCTCAATCCGGTCCTTGTTGAGATCCAGTGCACCGAGGCCGCGTCCGAATCCCATGCCCTCAATAATGAACATTGCAATGGCACTGTTCAACAAGGCATGGGCAAGGTCAATATCGACCGCGCCGATGGGGTCCAGACGAACAAGCCGCTGGTCAGCAAAGGCTGGCGGATCGACACGTCCGATAAAAAGACGGTCGCCATAGTTGATGAACATCACTAGGTCGGTAAGCGCATCGGCCTTCATTTCATACCACATGAGGTCGCCAGTTTGCAGTTTGGCGATGGTCTCGGGCGTCTCAAAACGCTCAATCCAGTTCAATGCTCCCGTATGACCAAGGGCCGTGAGTTCATCTTTCGTGCGCGAACAGGAGAACGCTTCTTTCGTTGCCGGACACCTAAGACGTGCGAAATCAGTTGGGCTTTTTGCAAGCGACTTGATGTAGTCAGGCTCAATTCCGTGCCCAGAGGTCGGATAAAAAAACTTGTTCATGCCACGCCGCTCGCCACGCCGCACAGTAAAGAGGCTCTTAAGTGGTACCAGCGGCAATGAGAGAATCCAATCGCAATCGACAAATTGTGCGTTCCCACCAAGGCCGAGCGGTCTGAACTGTGCAAGGTCTGCCGTACTGACAGCATGGATAGTCATCGTGTCGTTTTGTGTCTGACCCAATTCGATCTGCGCAGCGGCGATTCGGACCGCATCATCCTCCACTAACTCTTCTAGTGGCCTTGTTAGAACGACGAACTTGATGTCGCCGCTGGGTTGGTTGGGATCGGCCTTCTTTTCCATGACGAGAATATTCGTCACCACTTCGCTGTTCTGAAACCAGCGACCAGCGCCGGATGTGACAACGCATTTCAGGTCATAGTAGCGCCCAAGGAGATTGTAAAACGCATCGCCCCAATCCGTGCCAAGCCACGCATTGGTGATGATGACGCCAAGTCGCCCGCCATCTGTGAGCAAGGGGTGTAGCGAAAATGGGAGGTAAGCGGCAACATCGGCGCGGCGAGTGAAGCGCTCTCCTTCCTCGCCCATGGTCGCCACTACCCTATCGAGGGCATTACCATACTGCTTGCGGCCCTCCTGAGCCACGAAAGGGAGATTGCTTGTGATCGCCTGAAATTGCCCAAGCGTTTCGGTGAAAACTGCACCGTTGGTTGGATCGCGGAACTCGAGAGGAGTATCAGGAGCTAGCGTGAAAGCGTCGCGTTGATATATACGCAAAGGTATGTTCATCAGGCTTGGCTTTGCAAGCGCAAACGTCGCTATCTGGACGGCTTGTGGGTCTTGGTCGCCTGCGAACACCGTTGCCGCCACGTGGGCAGAGGGAACATTCGCCGCAAGCTTTTGCTCCATCGCCGCGCGCGCAATGGTGCCGCTACCACAGCAAGGATCAAGAACCCTGTCGTCGACTGTGTTTCTAACGCAAAGGTTCACGAGCAGGCGCGCCAGTTCGATAGGGGTTGGATATTGCCCCCGCAGCTTGCGAACAGCCACCTCTACAGTAGCTTCTAGTACCCGTGAAAGCTGACCCTGATCGACTGAACCAATCCTCAGGTCGGAAAGGAGTCTATTGAATTGCTTGAGCTGATTCCAGACCCCGCTGGGGATGATTTCAAGTCCGATACTGCCCGAGAAGATGGTCCAAAAATTGCAATCTTCTGAGAGACCACGGAACAAAGCTAATGCCTCGGTGGGTGTGGTCGTATCGTCTATTGTGGCAACGCGTTGGGCGCGAACATCTTTCTCCCGCAGAATATGAGCAAAGAGGATTTTGCCGATCCAGTTTGATATCACAGCCTGTGCCAACACCTGCTCCATCGTGCCACCTGGCAAGGCCTGACTTTTTTAGACACTGTTCCCAAGGAGAGATGTTTGAATACG
>JBBTZS010000012.1:0-26868 GCA_038061235.1 Patescibacteria group bacterium
ATCGCCCTCTTGGACGAGATATTGCTTGCCACCTGTTTTAATCACGGCAATCATAACTGATTTGAATGGTCTAGAGAGTAACCGACGCAGAAAAACCTGTCAATAGAGAGACCTGTGAGAGACAAAAAAAGGAGAGTTACTCCTTCAGAAAAACGCGGGTCAGCTGCCCAGCCGTGGCGCCGTATCGACGTCACTCATGGCGAGCATCGCCTCCTCGATCGTGGTCGTGTCGAAGGCATCGATGAGCCAGAATCCCCCGCCATCCCAGCCGACCACGAGCGGGTCCGGATTCGGGATGTGGACCATCCAGCTCTTCGGCTCGGCGATGAGGTAGACGTCGTCGAACATCCATCTGTACTGCCGGATCTTCTCTTTCACCGCAAATGGGATTACCCCGACGAATCCGGTGGAGACCACGTTGTCCGGATCGGACGCGTACTGCGGCGCACGCATGATTCGATGACTGACGAGGTCCGCGTAGCACAACCTGATACCCTCAGGCGCGCCCCCACAGTTTTCCCACGGACTTCTGGGGTTCTGGCAGAAACTCATGTGCGTCTGGATGTCGTCGTCCCTTTTGCCTCTGCGATTCCACAGGGCCATGTGCTCGAACCGAAGACTGAATACGGCGAGAGTAGGAAGACCGTCGGGCCTGCGCCACGTGAGCGGCTCGAGACTCACGCACTTGAATTCCGCGAGCTCGATCGCAAGGTGCCGCCGCTTCTCGGCCAGATCCTTGAGGTTCTGGGTGACCTGATCCTTCGCGCGGGTCTCGATGGGCATGAGCTGCCCGAGGATGACCTCTCCCATCCTGATCTCTTCGTTGAGCACACCGAGGTGTTTGCGTTTCACCTCCTTCTGGCGGACGACCACGGGCTTCGCGAGCTCTTCGATCCTCTGAAGCGCATCCATAGCCTCTCTCTTTCTGTCCTGTTGTTAGGTAAGGACTGGCCTTACGTATCAAAAAGAGAGGCTTGTGTCAAGCATCCGAGGCCTACAATCCCTCAATACGCTCCCCAACCCTCAAAAGAAGCTCGCGGGACATGCCCGCGTTCAACTCCAATACGCGATCCCCTTCGGCCTTTGGAACATGCGTGTACGGGATCTCCCCGAACTTGGGCGAAGGAACGTTCTCGGCGATTTCCACGACCGTTTTGCCGTCGATCCAGATGATGTCGAGCGAAAAACGCATCCGGTTCATCCAAAACGGATGTATGTCGCGATAGCCGAGTTCGAACAACATCCCCCTGGTCCGACCCAGTGATTCACGGTCGCTCAGGCCCTGTCTGATGTCTTCGGGCGTCGAGACGATTTTGGCGATGATGCGCGCGCCGTTCAGCGTGAGGACTCGGTTATGACCGCGTGCGATCGAGTCCGGAACGGGAGTCGGAAACGAGGAAACTATTGAGGAAAAAAGGAAGCCAAGCGAGAGGATGGCGGACACGATAAACAACCCGCTCACCTCCTTCATACCTTCGAAGAAATCTTTTTACTACGCCATCCCGCCCAGGCCGAGAGCCCCAGCACGGCCAAAATGATCCAGACGAGAAGCGCGGCCTTTCCGACGGACTGTAAGCCAAGCGCGGCGGCGCCCGTTGCTCCGGACAAGCCCCAGATCAGAAAGACGACCTGACGTTGCGAAAGGCCGGCGCGAAGCAATTTGAAGTGGAGATGCGTGTCGTCGCCTTTGAAGGGCGATGCGCCACGCGAGAGACGGCCGATCACGACGAACACGGCGTCCACGAGCGGAAATCCGAGCGCCATGAGGCCGGTCGCGAGCTTGGCGCCGCCGACGATGGAGAGGAACGCGAGCGAAAACCCCGCGATCAGACTCCCCGATTCCCCGAGAAACTGTTTGGCCGGATGAAAGTTATGCGGCAGAAATCCGAGATACAAACCGGCCACGATCACGGCCATGAACGCGACGATGGGCTGGTAATACGGCGTGGTGAGCGACAGAAGCGCGATCAAGGTCGCGCCGATCACGACTTGTCCGGAGACCAGGCCGTCCAGTCCGTCGAAAAACTTGATCGCGTAGGTCACAACCATGATCCATGCGAATGCGAACGGCATCCCGAACCGGCCGAGCGAAATCGGTGCGCCGCCGGCCCAATTCGTCACTTCGCCAATCGTCGTGCCGCTCATCACGACCGAAATGGCGGCGAGAACCGGAAACACGATTTGAACGCGCGGACGCAAATCATATCGATCGTCCAGAATCCCGCCGATCAGGAGAATGACGATGCCGTTCAGAAAACCGAGAATCGGTAACGCCCCGACGTGACGATCCGGATCGATCAGGGCGTTGGCCAACAGCCACAGCAGGAATCCAAAGCACGCGACAAGAACGACGCCGATCCCGACGCCACCGAGAAGCGGAATCGGCTCGCGGTGAATCTTTCTACCGCCTTTTGGCTCGTCGAGAACGCGAAGCCGGAGCGCCAAGGCGCGCGAGGCAAACGCCGCCACAAAAGACGCGAGCGCGGAAAGCCCGAACAGCGCAAGCGTTATCATCATCGTATTCGACATTTATTCTCAAGAATAAGGGAAAAAAGCATTGCAGGCAATTGACAAACGGCGGAAAATCTGATCAGCTTACGTCAGGGCAATTCCGCCCGGAACGGAGGTTCGTGTGAAATGGAGTGACCAGAGCAGCTCCAAAACGCCCCTCCGGCCGGAACCGGAGGTGGTGCATATCTGCATCATCGATGCGGATCCGATCTTTTCACGCCAGCTGGGCGAGCGTCTCGCCGGCGAGCTCCCGAAAATGGTGAATATCGTCGGCATGTACGACGGAATCCCGGACGTGCTCGAAGTCCCCTACGAAGTGAGCCTCGTCATCTTCGATCCCGAGCTCGATGACTTCCGTCGCTTGAGCGAGGCGATCAGCCGGATGCGGGAATCCTTTGGTCAAGAGGTTCACCTCGCCGTTCACGGCGACTTCTGGACGGAAAAAGATAACCAGCTGAAGCGCGATCTCCAGAACCTCGACATCTGGTACGGCTTCCGGCGATACGACTTTCGTCGCTGCATCAAGCTTGTGACGAAGATCGCGATGGGCGAACCGGTGCAGCTCTGGCATCTTGAGTTCATCTCCTGATCGAGCTCGGCTCGACTGAACCCGCCTGCATGCAGGCGGGGTTTTTTAGTTACCAGTTAAACCGTCCCATACTTCTCTACGCTCATCTCCCCTCCCGCTTTCAAGACGACGATGTCTTTTCGTCCCACCGCCTGACGCAGCAACAAATCCGCCAATCCGTTTTCCACGCGATCCTGAATCACGCGCTTCAGCGGTCGCGCACCGAACAACGGATCGAATCCCGCTTGCGCGAGCTCCTCCACCGCCGCGTCTTCGGCACGGAAACCGATCCCCTTTTCCGCCAAGCGTATACGTATCCCGCCCATCTGCAAATGCGCGATCTGAACGACATCGTCCATCGTGAGCGGTTTGAACACGATCACTCCGTCGAATCGGTTAAGGAATTCCGGACGATAGACGGTTTTCAATTCCCGTTCCAATAATCCGGTTTTGATACGCTCGATCGACGTTCCTTTGCCGACTTCGTCCTGGATGAATTGCGTTCCTGCGTTGGAGGTCGCAATCAGCACGACGTTCGTAAAATCGATCGTTCGTCCGACGCCGTCGGTGAGACGGCCGTCGTCCATGACTTGCAAAAACAGCGTAAGGATATCCGGATGCGCTTTTTCCAACTCGTCGAGCAAGACGATCGTAAACGGCTGTTTGCGTACCGCTTCCGTGAGCAGGCCGCCGCGCTCGTCTCCCGGCTCGCCGATCACGCGCGCGACCGCCGACGGATGCTGGTATTCCGACATGTCGAGGCGGATCATCATCTTTTCGCTGCCAAAATACTCTGCCGCCAGCGCTTTTGAAAGTTCCGTTTTTCCGACGCCGGTCGGACCGAGAAACAGGAAATTCGCGATCGGCCGACGACCCTCGCGTACGTCGGCGCGCGCGCGACGCATCGCCTGCGCCACGGCCTTTACGGCCTCGTCCTGACCGATGACTCGTCCATGCAGCTTCTGTTCGAGATTGAGTAGCTTACCGGACTCGTCGCTTGTCACCGCCTCGACCGGAACATTTGTCTTGTCATGGATCACGCTTGCGACATCCTCGCCCGTCACCAGGGTGCGCTCACCTCGCTCACGCTTGGCGAGCACCGCCGCCTCCTTGATCACGTTCAACGCGCTTTCCGGCAATTGCACTTCTCGTAGATAACGGCCGGCGAGCGAAACGGCTTTCTCAAGGGCGGCATAGGAAAAGAACACGTGATTTTGATACTCGACATACCCGCTGCGCGCCATAAGGACGCGAATCGCCTCTTCGGGTTCAGGCTCGCCGACGTTTACGCGGATGAGCTTTATGCCGAGCGAACGACGCTCAAGATAGCCCGTCCACGCACGCGGCGTCACCGTCGCGATCATGAGAAAATAGCCCTTGTCGACTTCGGCGGCGAGCATCTCCGCCAAATCCATCGTCCCGCCGCCTCCCGCGCCGACCAACGCCTCGACGCCATGCATGACGACGATAATGTTTCCGGAAAGCGAGATCTCATTGAGAAGCGACATCAGTCGCTGTGGCGCGAGCGCCGGATCTCCCGCGCCGATCAGTTGCGCCATATTCACCGAGACGAGACGGCGGTCGAATAATTCCGGAGGCACGTCCTCTTCGACCATGCGACGCGCCAAGCCCTCGACAAGCGCGGTCTTGCCCACGCCCGGATCGCCGACCAACGCGACGGACCGGCGCCCGCTTTCGACGGCGCGCAGGAGCTCCGCCATCTCGCGCTCGCGACCGATAAGCGGCGGGACATACCCGTTTCGCGCCAAACGCGTGAGATCCTCGCTGAACCGGTCGAGCAACGGCGTGCTCCGCGCCGTCATCGAGCGGTTCATCGCCGTGTCGGGCTTGAGTCGCGCCAACGCGCGGAATCGGGACTGTTCCTCGCGTAACTGCTCCTGCAGCCGTACCCAGTTAGCGACATGCCGCACATGCGTCGGCGGATATCCCGCCGCGTCCAGCACGTCCTGCAGTCGCTCGTCCGCGTTGTACGACGCGAGAAAAATCTCGATCGGACCCACGTGCTTGCGCCGCGCTTCGCTCGCGGAAACGTACGCGTCGATCAAAACGCGCTTCGCCTCATCGGAGAGCGTAACCGATTCGCCCGACCCTCCTTCGCGTACCAACGCCGTGATCCCTTCCTTGATCTTCTCAAAATCGACGCCAAGTCTCGTCATAAAAATGCCGCCCGCCGGACCGGACAACGCCGCAGCAAAAAGATGAATCGGTCGAAGCTCGACTTTTCCCGTTTTCACGGCCAAGTCATACGCAAAACGCAACGTTTCCCACGCGGCATCGTTAAAATGACGCGAGATATCGCGCTCAACCATCGAGGATTTTCCTTCCGGTTTTTTGATCTGGCTTTGCGTCAACCCCCAACGAGGCAGAGGAAGCACTTGTTCCCCATAGGCGGAAAGACGGAAGACGAGAAAGCAAGAGGAGAGCGCGGCAAGCGAGAACCAAAAGACGGGCGCGGTTCCGGAAAAAATATATCCGAGAGCGAATACGTCGGTAGCGGGATCCTGAACGACAAACGTCCATGCCGCGAGTACGAACGAGCCGAACGTCAAAACGGCGAGAAGGAGATGGAACGAGACGTGCACGACCGTGCGGATGTGCCGAAGTTCAAACGTGATGCGTTCGAGCGCGGGCGGCCACACGAGGATGCCGTCTACGGATGGTTGCGCAACGGATTCGATTTCGGGCATCATACCAGAAACGAATAGATCGTCATGATGATGGCCGTCGGCGGCGCGAGGACATACATGATGGAAAGAAGAAGATACGCTAACGCTTCAACCACGATCGCGATCCCACGCCCGACGAGCACCACGAGACGCATGATAAAACTAACGAGACGTCCGGACCAATCATATTGACCGTACATCGGCACGAACATGTTCCTGATCCAGATGGCAAACGAATACGCTTTCCAACGATACTCCAGCTCGCGCACGACCCAAGACGCGAACTTCATCAATCCGTCGGTGTACCACCACAACGGAAAACGCAACGCGCTACCGATCGTTTCGGACAATACGAACTTCGTAAGCTCCAACGGGGCGGACATCATGGGGTCATTTTACATTAAATAGAGAATATTGAACATTCGCTCCGAATAAAATGTTAAATGCTCTATGTCCCAGGGGAGTCTCGACTTGTTCCGACGACCTGTGCCATTACCGCGCCAAGGCGTACGAGCCGCGAGCAACGTCGACGAATTCCATCTGATCGACCGTGACATATCCCAATCCCTGAATGCGGTCCTCAATCGTGCGCAGAGCTTGCAGTTCCGCGGAGCGATTCTCGTACGTCATGACGGTCGCGCGCAGCTGATCCAATTGCTTTTCCAGATTCCGCAACGTGTAACCCTTTGTGGCCGTGCCGTTCATGAGAAATACGTAGTACGCTCCGCACGCCAAAGCGCCAACGACGAACACGATCGCCCATGAACGCTTTGCCGCGACCTCAATCTTCCTACCGACGGGCATCGGAAGGACAAAGGGAAGCGTGGTGGCAATAGCGCGGGCACATGGCATAGTTTTTTGTTATTTCTTTTTCGCGACTCGGAGCTTCGCGCTCCTAGCGCTTGGATTAACGGCCTGTTCCTGTTCGGATGGAACCATGGGTTTCTTTGTCAGCGATTCCCACTCCCCTTCCTCCTTGAACGCCAGCTTCACGATCCGATCCTCCAGCGAATGGAACGTGATGATCGCGAGACGTCCGCCGGGCTTGCCCGCCGCGGCGGGTTTCAGCATCCGATGCGAAGCTTTAATCGCGTCTTTCAGCGACTCGAGCTCGTCGTTCACCGCGATGCGCAACGCTTGAAACGTCCGCGTAGCCGGGTGAATTCGACCCTGCTCGTATCCGGCGGGAACCGCGCCGCGAATGATCGAGACGAGTTCCAGCGTGCGGACGAGACGCGCGGACTTACGCGCCCGGACGATGGCGTTGGCTATGCGTCCGGCGAAATTCTCTTCGCCGAAATTCCGGATCATCGTCGCGAGGTCCTTCTCGGACCACGTGTTCACGATGTCGGAAGCCGTGAGACCGTCCTCGTTCGCCTTGGGCCCGAGCCGCATGTCGAGCGGTCCGTCGGTTTGGAACGAGAGACCGATGGCAGGATCCTGGATCTCGTCGGAGGAGAAACCGAGATCCAAGAGAATGCCGTCGACCGATCCTTCTTGAACGCCGATCGCGAGCAGTTCGCGATCGAGATGGCGGAAATTCGCGTCGATCCCCGTCCAACGCTCGCCGTATTGCGCAAGCGTGGTCGCGGCGGCGGCAATCGCCTTCGGGCTGACGTCGAACGAATAGACGCGTCCGCCTGCCTGCCGGTCAGGCAGGTCCGGAGACGAACGTCGCAACAGCTCTCCGCTGTGCGAGCCGCCGCCGAGCGTGCCGTCGACATAGACGCCGTTCGGCCGCCCGCCTGCCGGACGGGCAGGGACCTCGAGGGCAAGCATGGAGTCCTCGAGCATCACGGGCACGTGTACGGTCGTCATACGCCAAGATCGTGGAGTCGTTCCGCGATCGCATTCCCTTCGGCCTCGGTTTTGGCGGCGTAGTCTTTCCACGTCGCCTCGTCCCAGATCTCAAGCCTATTAAAGAGGCCTGCGACCACCGCGTCCTTGCTCAGCCCCGCGTATGTACGCAGGTATTCCGGAAGGAGTACGCGGCCGGACTTGTCGATTTCGACCTCCATCGCGCCGGCCAGCATAAGGCGGGCAAACGCGCGGGTGTCGGCTTGGCCAAACGGGAGCGCCGCCAATTTCTCGGCAAGCTTCTGCCATTCGTCTTTGGGGTAAAGGAACAACGAGCGATCAAGCCCGCGCGTAACCACCGCGCCCTGCGCGAGATCAGCGCGAAACTTGACCGGAATAGACATCCGGCCCTTGTCATCAAGCGTGTGATGAAACTCGCCGATAAACATGGGACGGATTGTGGGTCGATGGGCGGTAGGGGTACGGCATGCCGTACCCCTATCGATCCCACACAATCCCACTTATTGCCATTCTATGCCACTTCTACACATCTTGCAAACAGTTTAGAGTTACAAAAAAACCGCTATTATTAGCGGCTTAATCGTTCTTTTTCTGTTCCTATGTGGGTAAGTCGGCTTCCCACTTTCTAGAAAACATCAGGTGTCACGTCCTTTCCGTTCTTATCAAACCAGTAAGGCTGAATGCGTCCATCGATTAAATGAAGATTAATCTCGAACCGCAAATCAATATCATTCCATTTCAAATCCGACCAAAACGGCGAGCCCTTGTCTCCAGTACCTGACCAACCTTGATTTGGATAACCTTCGTCTCGCCCATCCCAAAGATGCGCCGGCACGCCTCTCGCTTCCGTCACGACAATACTCTTGTCCGTCGCTGGATCATAAATCATGACCGGCTCGACGGGATAAGCGGCGCCACTCGCGCAGCCGTTAACATACGCCATGACACCGTACGCCCACACTCCCGTACCGGCTTGATCAGGATAATTATATAGTTGCTTCAATGCACCCGGTGCAACGGTGTCATACAAATAATTGTATCCGTATGGCATGCATACACCTTCATCCATGGGATCATTCTCATGAAAATCAATCATGATAGCGGTCGCCTCCCCCGCAGTAACGATCTCGGCATGGAGCTCTGCATCCGTGTCAGCAGTTGTCGTAATGGTCGCGATCGTTTTTTCCTCAACTTTGTCAACTCCGGTTAGTCGCTCGTCGCGCACGACCACTAATTTGTTCAGTCCGGTACAAGTCGTTCGCGCATCCGAATCACGACCGCCCGTTGGCGGAACAAACATCTTACCCTCGCACACGACTTTAAAGGTAAAGGATCCTGTCATGAGCTCAAATGGACCGACCTGGGCCATAACAGTTGGAATCTTCTTCGTATCAGTCGAGCTCGGCTGGGCGACTGGCTTCGTCTCATCTATCCCCTGCTGGATTTGTTTCACACTGTTCGCCACCGACTGCACCTGTTGCGAAACCAGATACATCCCCGCTCCGATCAGAATCAGGCCCGCAACGAGCAGACCTATAAAAATATTTTGTATGTTTTCTTGGTTCATATGCGTTGCATTTTACCCCCCCCTCATAGTTAAAAGCAATAGATTATCTATACGCATCTTTTCTATGACTTATGGTCAAACAGATAACGATCGTGCTTTCGCTAATTTGAAACAAAACTCGATATGCCCGCGTAACACGAAAAGAAAACACGCCACGATATCCTTTTAATGGTTTCGCGTGCAGTCGCGAATCAAAGGGATTCTCTCTGATGATGTCTTCCTGTTGGAGATACGCCTCCTGAATTCTCTCCGGTAATTCTTTGAACTGTTTCCGAAACTCGTCCGTATACTGATCATAGCTTCGAATGAAGCTTGCCGATTTTCGCTTCTTTCAAAGCGCGCTCAAGAGAAGCTTTCGTTTTTTTTGCATCAGAATACTGATTCAGATCATCCAAATCTGATTTAGAACGATGAGAGACGGAATGAGACCTTATCCCGACTCGAATAGTCTTTCGAACCCCGGTTTTTGTAAACATAAGAACACAATAGCAAAGCGATCAGAAAAGATAAAATGCTCACTAGCATTAATGCTTTTATCGTTCTTTTTCTGTTCCAATGTGGGTAACTCTATTTCCCACTTAGTAGATGCTGAACAATCCTCCGATCACAACGAGCATCACTACGCCGACACCGAGGACCACCAACAAAGGAAATATATTCTCTAAGTCATCGTCGCTCATAATTCGTAAAAAGAAGTGGTTACTGAATGTAAAACCAAAGTCAAAATCACGCTGATGTACTTGAATTTACTTTTATTCTTGCGACTGCATCAACCTTTCTTGATTTGCCTTGATATCCTCAAGCTGCTTCTTTGTCAATCCATCAATCCCCATACAAGACCCGTTCTGCAAACTATAATTTTCTCCACACTCGCACTGACCGGCTGTATATTGTCCGCCGGAATCGGTACAGTGAAACCCTTCATTAATCATTATAATCGTCTCCTGATTTACCTTGATTGCCTCAAGTTGCTTCTTTGTCAATCCATCCATCCCAGTGCAAGACCCGTTCTCCAAGTTATAATTTTCACCACACTTACACTGACCGTCTTCATATTGTCCGCCGGAATCAGCGCAACGAAATGCATTGTTCATCTGTTCCATCGACCCCGTCACGCTCTGTTCGATGCGTTGAATCCCCCGCGTCGCCGTCTGCACTTGCATGGCGAGAAAATACACGCCTCCCGCAAGCAACAGCACGCCGCCAAGCAGGATACCGATGAAGATATTTTGGATGGTGTCTTTGTTCATATGACGGACATGATACACCATCCAGAGAAAAGAGTCTTGACATGACGGAAGGATTCTGGAACGTGGTATAGAGCGGGCCGGTGGCCAGGAGGCGGTTGCAGACTTGGTAATCTGTGGCCAGGGGTTCGACTCCCCTCACCGAATCCGCATAAACGGTTGACGATGCCCCAAGAATTGGATTAGGATAATATTGGAATATCAATTCCTGGATCCGGTGAGTCCCAGTTACCACAAAATACCCACCAAACGGTGGGTATTTTGTTTCATCTTGTCTATGTGGGTAAGTCCGTTTCCCACTTTTAGCGCGCCGTCAGTACAAACGAGATCAGTTCGCCATCTGTAACAACCGTTGATGGGAACCACACACCATCAAGATCCTTGGGAGCGGGCTGATTCGACACTGGTTCGGCAAACGTTACCTGATACAGGCTCTCATTTTTCTTCACGATCCAAGCGCCAAGACTGGGAACCGGGAGAAAATAACCGCTTGCATAGACAACCGTAGAACGAGTATTCGCCAGCACATCGCACTGATTATTTGTAAGACACTCCTTCGATTCTTTCGCATCAAACAATCGTACTGAAACCGGAATCGACACATTATAGGTCGGATCCGGTACCCGAATCAGCGTCTCACCATTCGCATTTACACCCTGGGAAGACCACCCTTCGGGCAGATCAAAAGTCAAACCTCCGATCACGAGCGTCTTCGCGGTCGGTGCACTCGGATTAGGTTCCCCAACCGTAATAGGTTGCGGCGCCGGCGCATTCTGCAACTGCGTAACCACTTGATCAATACTCTTGATAGACGTCGCGATCAATTTGAGTTGCTGGTTCACGAGATAAAACCCTCCCGCCAGCAAAATGACTCCGCCCAACAGCACACCAATGAAAATGTTTTGAATAGTGTCTTTTTGCATATGTCGAGCATTCTACCCCCCCCCACAATAAATACACAAATGCGCGAGGGCAACAGCCAGCTTGACAGCCGAACAAAAATATGGAACGTGGTATATGTGCGGGCCGATGGCCAGGCGGCTATTGCAGAATTGGTACTCTGCGAAATGGGGTTCGAGTCCCCACATCGGCTCCGCAAGAGGCTTGACACTATTGCAGATCAAATCTATGATGGATTCGAGTACCAATTCTGCAACTGCGCCGAGCCACAGATACCAAAGCAAATCACCCCGCGAGGGGTGGTTTGTTTTATTTCTTCCCAAGAAATTTCTTCCCCCTCACCTTCCTATGATACGCAATTGCAAATCTATGCGCTTCGTCGCGGACCTGTGCAAGCAAATCCACGTACTGGCGACACAATTCGCACAATTCGACCGAAACGCGCGAACAGACGATGTCGTTGCGCTTACGTTGTGCTCCTTTCGCGATTCCGACGACCGGAATCTGGAAATTCAGGTGATGCAGCACTTCTTCGGCCGCGTGAACTTGTGGTAATCCTCCGTCGATAAGAATGAGATCCGGCTTGGCCCATGCTCTCCCCCTGTTACCCCTACTAGTTTGAGCAGATGCCACGGAGGTATGGTTGCGGAAGCGACGCATAAGTACCTCCCGTATTGACGCAACGTCATTCGACCCTTCCACGGTTTTGATCTTGAACTTGCGATACTCCGCCTTCGCCGGCGCACCGCTCTCGAACACGACCATGGACGCAACCTGCGATGTCCCGCTGATATTCGAAACGTCATATCCCTCGATGCGACCAAACAGATCCACGACCATCCCTGCCTGTCCGGCAGGCAGGCCCTCTCCCGGACGAATCCGATCAAGCATTTCGTCTTCGCGTTTCAACACTGCCACGTCCTGGATATGCTCGAGGAAATAAATCTTGTTGCGCAAACTCGCGGCTTCCTCGTATCTCTTTTCTTTGGACGCCTTCTTCATTTCCCGCGTATACGCCTTCAAAATATCTTCTTTCTTGCCCTCAAAAAACTTGATGAGGTCGCGGATCGTCTTGCGATAGGTCTTCTTGTCGACTCCACCGATGCACACGCCGGGACACAGCTTCAACCCCACGTTGAAACACGCGCGCTTTTGCCCAGGACCTGCCCCCCGAAGCCTTGGCGTAGGAGGGGCACACTGCGACCACGGAAACGCCTTGCGCACGAGATCGAGCGCAGCTTTCAGCGAGCGTGAAGACGTGTACGGACCAAACACGACCTTATATTTCTTCGCCGTCTCATCGTCGAGATCCGTGCCGCGCACGAGCAAGGGCCGCGGATACTCCTCGTCCGTAATCGCGAGATACATGAAAGACTTATTGTCTTTCTGCAACACGTTGTACTTGGGCCAGTAATGCTTGATCAGGTTCGCTTCAAGGATGAGCGCTTCAAGTGCGGTCGGCTTCTCGATGTAATCGATTTCGACGACCTGCTTCGTCATTTCGGGAATATGCGGACCATGCGGCCTGTCGAAATGCTGTTTTACGCGCCGCTTAAGAGATGCCGCCTTCCCGACATAAATCACGTTCCCGTTCTTATCCTTCATCAAATACACCCCCGGCACATCCGGAAGCTCTTTGTTTTTGATTTTGATGGAGGGAGGGATCATGGGGAGGGCTACTCGCACCACCTCTTTGTCTCCTCCTCCGGGAGGAGGAGATGTTCGCGGATTCGCTTGAGAGCCGTATCGAGCCTATCGAATATCTCATCGTTCGTAAAACGAAGCACTCTTAGTCCAAGTCGCTCGATCAATTCTTGTCTGTGCGCATTATATACCTTTGCCTGCGCTGTCTCGTGAACGGAACCGTCAATTTCTAATACCAGCTTAACCGAAGAACAATAAAAATCCACCACAAATGACCCAATACTCGTCTGCCGACGAAATTTGTAACCCAACGCAGATCCTTTCAGATGCATCCAAAGCAAGACTTCAGCGTGAGTCATATTGTTTCGAAGCTCTTTCCTGCGCAACTTCATGATTTTATTGTTGAAAAGTTTTTGCATATTCCGCGGGCTCGCACCCTCCCTAACCCTCCCTCCGAGAGGGAGGGAATATGAAAATCCCCTCCTCCCGGAGGAGGGGTGGCCGCAGCAGCGGCCGGGGTGGTGCGCGCCCCCTCTCCACCACGTTCCCTATTTCGAAAAGCTTGTCAATGCTCCGTTCTTCTTTCCCTCTTCTCTAAATGCCGGTTTCAACAAATACGCGATGACCGGAATCCATATCCATGCCCAAGAAACCCAAACCCACCAAAACGGAACTTTAGGTAAATAAACCCATTCAACAAAAGGCAGTAAGTAGACAAGTGGAGTCAAAATCGCCGCTCGCACAGCAAAGACAAAATAATGATAAAACGATTCACTCAACGAATAATACTGGAGTTGAATTGGCTCAGTCGCTATCGCAGGACCTTTACCGTACTCAATCGCGGCCCATTCAACCGGAAGAACTACGGACAGTATTACCGAAACGAAAATCATCAGCCCAAGCCAAATCAGGGCTCCATAAGCGAGCCTCGCGACGAGCAGAGTCAGTTTGTCCGACATATCCTTATCCTACCTTTTCTTCAACACCCCCTTCAAATACTGCCCCGTAAAACTCTTCGGATGTTTGGCAACGTCTTCCGGCGTGCCTTGCGCCACAATCTTACCACCCTTGTCTCCCCCTTCCGGACCAAGATCGATAATCCAATCCGCGTTTTTGATCACGTCGAGGTTGTGTTCGATGACCATCACGGTGTTGCCGCGATTCACGAGGCGATGCAAGACGTCCAACAGTTTACGGATGTCGTCAAAGTGTAAGCCGGTTGTCGGTTCGTCGAGCAGATAGAACGTTTTGCCCGTGTCGCGTTTGGCGAGTTCCGTCGAGAGTTTGATACGTTGCGCCTCGCCGCCGGAAAGCGTCGTCGCGGATTGGCCGAGGCGGATGTACCCCAAACCGACTTCTTCCATAATCTTGAGGCGATCGTGTACGTGCGGAATGTCGCGGAAAAATTTCTTCGCCTCTTCAACCGTCATCGCCAAAATATCGTGGATGGTTTTCTCTTTGTATTTCACTTCCAACGTCTCGCGATTGAAACGCTTGCTTTTGCACACGTCGCACGGCACGTATACCGTCGGCAAAAAGTGCATTTCGATGGCGAGCTGGCCGTTGCCTTCGCAATGCTCGCAACGACCGCCCGGCACGTTGAACGAAAAGCGGCCGATTTTGTAACCGCGGACGCGCGCTTCGGGCGTCAGCGCAAACAGCTCGCGCACGTGATTCCAGATGCCGGTATACGTGGCGGGATTCGAGCGCGGCGTGCGGCCAATCGGCGATTGATCGACGTCCACGACCTTGTCGAGCCAATCCACGCCGTCGATGCCTTCGTGTTTGGCGGGTCGAAGATTCGCACCGTTCAGGCGGTTCGCTAGCTCGCGATAAAGTACGTCGATGGACAGCGTGGATTTGCCTGAACCGGAAACGCCCGTGACGCATGTGAAGCGCCGCAACGGAATTTTAACCGTAATATTCTTGAGGTTATTCTCGCTCGCGCCGACGATCGTAATATGTTCTTTTCCCGCGCCACGACGCTTGGATGGGATCGGGATGACTTTGTCGCCGCGCAGGTACTGGCAGGTGAGACTGTTCTTGTCTTGAAGAACCATCGGTATGGCGCCGCTTGCGACGATCTCACCGCCATAACGACCGGCGCCCGGACCGATATCGACGAGCCAGTCGGAGGCACGAATCGTGTTTTCGTCGTGCTCGACGACGATAATCGTGTTGCCGATGTCGCGCAGCTTGGTCAGCGTGTCCACGAGGCGCTTGTTGTCGTGCTGGTGTAACCCGATGGTCGGCTCGTCGAGCACGTACAGCGCGCCCACGAGGCGAGAACCGATTTGCGATGCGAGGCGAATACGCTGTGCCTCGCCGCCGGAAAGCGTGCCGGCCGTACGATTGAGCGTGAGATACTCCAAGCCGACATCGAGCATGAACGAGAGGCGCGCGATGATTTCGCGCAAAATCGGCTCGGCGATCGCGGCTTCGGTCTTGTCGAGCATAAGTCCCAAAAAGAAATCCGCGGCTTCGTTGATCGACATGGAAGAAACCTCGACGATACTCTTGCCGTCCAACCAGACGAAGAGAGACTCGGCACGCAAACGCCGGCCGTGGCACGCTTCGCACGGCTCCTCGGAAAAAATCTCTTTCGTGCCGAGACCATTACACGTCGGACATGCGCCGTACGGCGAGTTGAACGAAAAGAGGCGCGGCTCGATTTCCGGAAACGCGAATCCGTCGTCCGGACACGAAAAGCGGGCGGACATGAGAAACTCCGAACCATCATCCAAAATCGCAAGCACATTGTCTTCCGCGCGATCAAGCGCCATCTCGATCGCTTCGTTCAGACGGGATTGTAATTGCTTATTTCCTTGGACCGGCCACGCGATCGGCACGCGATCCACCACGACCTCGATCGTATGCTGCTTGTATCGTGCGAGCGGAATGCGGTCGCGCAGGCTGTACATCTTGCCGTTCACTCGTACGTCGAGAAAGCCGGATTCGAACAGATCCTGCAGCAGCTGATGATATTCGCCTTTGCGACCGCGCACGACGGGCGCAAGGATCATGACCTCGTTGGTGAATTTCGTTTTCTTCCCGTCCGTTTTGGACGTTCGATGAATCTCGTCCGTGCGCTTCAGCACGCGATCCACCATCTCATCCACCGTCATCTTGCGAATCGGATTACGGCAAATCGGGCAATGCGGATGACCCACGCGCGCGTACAGGACGCGCAGGTAGTCGTAGATTTCGGTGATCGTCGCGACGGTCGAGCGCGGATTCGCGGAATGCGCTTTTTGGTCGATGGAGATCGCGGGCGACAATCCTTCAATCTCGTCCACGTCCGGCTTGTCCATCTGACCCAAAAACTGACGCGCATACGCCGAAAGCGACTCGACATATCGGCGTTGACCCTCGGCGAAAATCGTGTCGAACGCCAAAGACGACTTGCCGGAACCGGACAAGCCTGTAAACACGATCATTTTGTTCCGCGGCAACTCGAGACTGATGTTTTTAAGATTATGCTCCCGCGCGCCGCGAATGATGATTTTATCTTGCATGTCCAGAATGACAAAAGCGCCCCGGAAGGCTCGGCCTACTCTACCCCCGAAAGGGCTTGACGTCGAGGTCGTTGACGGATCGGCTCGCGCTACGCAAACTACTCCTAGCACATTTTTCTCTCACCCATGAGGTCCGAATGCTCTTCACGCTTACCGGTCCCTCTGCCGTCGGCAAGACCTCCATCATGAAGCGGCTGCTCAAGGAGGTGCTCGGCGCGCAACTTCTGCGCTCCAGCACGACACGCGGTCCTCGTGGAAACGAAGCCGAAGGCGAGTACCTGTGCATCTCCCAAGCCGAGTTCGACTCAAAGGAGCGAGCGGACGCGTTCGCTTGGACCGCCGACTTCGGTTCCGCTCGCTACGGGACGCTCAAGTCCGACCTGCGTCTCGCGCTCGCGTCGGACAATCCGCGCTTCGCCGCGATCGTGCCTTCGATCATCCCAAAGCTCCACGCGTTCGCGAGCATCGAAGGATTCGCGACGCGCGTCCGCTCGATCTACATCAAGTCGCCGGGTCGGGACATCCTGCTACGACGGCTCACCGTCGATCGCGACGAGCCCAAGACGGTCGCGATGAACAAGATCGAGGAATGCGCGAGCTGGGACAGGGTCGCGTTCAATCCACGACCTCGCTTGGAAAACGAAGCGTACGGATGGAGGCCTCTCTACTACTATTATTTCGTCAGCGATCGTGACGATCTCGACGAGAAATACCTCTCTGTACTCAAGTACGTACGGCGTCCCTAGTTCTGATCCGGCATTTGTCGGATTTTTTATATGACGACGGTCGTTTTAATGTTGGGCACTGTTGCACAATCTCCCTTCTTCCGCTATCCTTAGCCCGCATTTCCGCCGGGAGAGGTCGCATAGTGGCCTAGTGCACTTGCTTGGAAAGCAAGCATACCGCAAGGTATCGGGAGTTCGAATCTCCCCCTCTCCGCCACGTAGAAGAACCCCGCGACAGCGGGGTTTTTACGTGGCGGGTACAGGAGCGAGCCACCTGTGTGGCTCGCGTGGAGATTCGAACGCCGGAGCGATGTCCCGCGAGTACGCGGGACCGCGAGGCGCTAGCCAGTGCGAGGCGAGTGACGACAAGCCTCGACGCGCGGCCGAATCTCTCCCTGTAGAGGTTCCCCTTATAGTGACGATATACCTCGCCTTTTTTGGGAGCGTCTTTGGGTAACGGCGGGACGGGAACTCCCTTCGTCATAGTACGTGCAATATATTCGTCGCATACATAAACGTCAAAGCGAAGGCGACCACTCTCGCCTCCTCCACCAAACAAAACCGCCCACAAGGCGGTTTTGTATGTGCTATTCTGCGGCCATGCCCCCTCCCCTGCGCCGTTGCCCATGGCCTACGCCCGGTGACGATCTCTATCTCGCCTATCACGACAAGGAATGGGGCGTGCCGGTGCGCGATGACCGGAAGATTTACGAATACCTCGTCCTCGAATCGTTCCAAGCCGGCCTGTCCTGGCGCACGGTCTTGCGGAAGCGCGAAAACTTTCGGCACGCTTTCAGCAATTTCGATTATCAAAAAGTCGCACGCTATACGGGGCGCGACGTGAAACGGCTGATGAACGACGAGGGCATCATCCGTAACCGACAAAAAATCGAGGCGTCCATCAACAACGCCAAGCGCTTCATCGAAGTCCGTAAAGAATTCGGGACGTTTTCCAAATACATGTGGTCGTGGGTGAAGAACAAACCCATCAAGCACCACCTGAAAACCGCCAAGGATTATCCCGTACACATCGAAGAAGCGGTGGCTTGGTCAAAAGATTTGAAGAAGCGCGGCTTCAAGTTCCTGGGCCCGACCGTCGTCTACGCGCACATGCAAGCCACCGGCATGGTCAACGACCATGTGACGGATTGCTTCCGCTACGGTCGGGTTTCGTAGTATCATTAAATATAGAATAATTCTTTTTCATTTCGTATGATTCCCCCCATCAACTATCTCAGCGTGATTGCTGCCGCGCTTGTCGGCATCTTTCTGGGATTTTTTTGGTACGGTCCCCTGTTTGGAAAAACTTGGATGAAGCTCGTGGGCTCCACAAAGGAATCGAAATCCTATGCGGTCATGGCGCTCGGCTCGCTGCTCATGGCATACGTTCTCGCGTACACGACGGAATTCGCCATGAACTATACGAATATCTACGGCGTGATGGGAGGACTCATGTCCGGAGTATGGATATGGGCGGGTTTTGTCATGCCGGTAAAGATCGGCGACCGATTCCGAGGCGGTACATCCTGGAAGCTCATCTTGCTCGACGGCGGTTATTATCTCGTAAGCCTCGCTCTCATGGGCATAATCGTCGCCACATGGCGATAGGACGATCATGAACGGCATCGGCATCAAAGCCTCGATCGAGGCGCTCCCAAGACAGATACGCCAGGGCTGGGAACTCGGCCGTTCGCTGAACGTCCCGACCGGCTATCGCGACATCAATCGCGTCATCATTTCCGGCATGGGCGGTTCGTCACTGGGCGGACATGTGCTTACAACGTCATGCGCCGATCGTTTAAAGATTCCGGTCGAACTCGTCAACGGATACGATCTCCCCGCCTACGTCGACAAGAACACGCTCGTCATTCTCTCGAGCTATTCCGGTACGACGGAAGAAACGCTCGCGACCGCAAAACAGGCCGCGCAGAAACGCACGCGTTGCATCGTTCTGACGGGCGGAGGCGATTTGGCGAAGCTCGCGAAGGCGAAGCGCTGGCCGCTCATGTTGCTCGACACGGAACATAACCCGTCCAACCAGCCTCGCATGGGCATCGGTTCTTCGGCCATGGCGTTGCACGGACTGCTCGCCTCGCTTGGGCGCCTCACCCTCTCGCCGCGTGACATGGAGCGAACGGCTAAAGCGGCAAGCATAGACGTCTCCGACGCGGCAAAGACGCTCGCGACGCGCATCGGAAATCGCGTCGTTCTGTTCCTCGCGGCGGAACATCTCGTCGGCGCGGCGCATGTCACGACGAACCAGGTGAACGAAAACGCAAAACGCATGGCGGTGTGGTTTGCCCTTCCCGAATTCAATCATCACTTTCTCGAAGCGCTTTCGTTTCCGGAAAAGACCAAACGCGATTTCGTGGCGGTGCTATTCCAATCCGACTCCTATCACAAACAAAATCAAAAACGCGTGACGCTCACGGCGGAACAATTGGGGAAAAACAGTATTGAATCAGTCATCGTGACGTTGGAAGGCGCGTCCAAGATCGAGGAAGCCTGGCGACTCATCCGCCTCGGCGCGTCGACCAGTCTCGACCTCGCGCTCGCCTCAAGCATCAATCCCGAACCCGTACCGAATGTCGAGGCCTTCAAAAAGGCGCTTGCCGGTTCCGTATGAACGACCGCAACGGCCGCAGGCATCCGCGCATCGCCCAGGAGCACATCGCAAGCGCCGTACCGATCGCGAAACCGGACGAAACGATCGGTCATGTCGAGGCGCGTCTGATCGGCGAATCGAAATCGCTCGAAACGATCAATTACGTCTATGTCGTGAAAGACGACGGGGCGCTCGTCGGCGTGTTTTCGATCAAAGAGTTGTTCCGCCAACCGAAAACCGCTCATGTCCTAGACGTCATGAAGCGGGAGCCGCTGACGGTCTATCCAAAAACGGATCAGGCGCGCGTCGCGCGTCTCGCGATCAAACACGGCATCAAGGCCGTTCCGGTCGTAGATAAGCAACATCACTTGCTCGGCGTCGTCCCTTCGGACGCGATTTTCCACATTCTTGAACAGGAACATACCACCAATTTTCTGCGCTTAGCCGGCGTCCACTCGCCCCACATGGACGGAATGGAGCTGTCACGCATCCCCATCGCTTCGCTATTCTGGAGGCGTTTTCCGTGGTTGATCGTCGGCTTGCTCGGCGGCATGGGCGCGGCGTTCGTCGTCGAATACTTTGAACGCGCGTCGGTTTCGGAAGTCCTGATCATCGCTTTCATACCGGCGGTCGTGTATATCGCGGACGCCGTCGGCAGCCAAACACAGACGATCTTTATCCGCGCGCTTGCGTTGGAAGAAAAATTGAACGTCAGACTCTATGCCTGGCGCGAAGCCCGTGTCGGCATGTTGCTTGCCTTGTCCCTAGGGCTGATTGCGGGAAGCCTGGTCTTTCTCCGTTGGCAAACCGGCGCGGTCGGTCTCGTCGTCGCGACGTCATTCTTCGTCACGATCTTGATCGCCATGACCATCGCCCTGCTCCTGCCGTTACTGTTCCACAAATTGAAATGGGATCCGGCCGTCGCAAGCGGACCGTTTGCCACGGTGATCCGCGACATCACGACGTTGGTCATTTACTTCACGATCGCCGAGAGAATTTTGGCGATGACGGGATAAAAAATAAAAAAGAGCAGTAAACAAAGAGCAAAGAGCAGTTCCGATCGGAACTGCTCTTTGCTCTCTGCTCTTTGCTCTTTTACGTTACGATCCGAGAATGCGCGAGATCTCAGTCTGGAAGGCGCTCACGTCCTGCGCGCCCTCGATCAGCACGCCGTTCACAAACGTCCCCGGCGTACCGGCGACGCCCGCGTCGTTGCCCGAAGCGTAGTCCTCCGTCACGCGCTGGGTCATTTCACCGGAGTCCAGGCACGTCGTGAATTGATCGACGCTCACGCCGACCTCGCCGGCCAAACGCTTGTACGTTTCGGCTCCGAGCGTGGCCTGGTTCTCGAACAGCTTGTCATGCATTTGCCAGAAGGCGTCGTTCCCGCCGAGCTTGGCGGCGCATTCCGACGCTTCACCCGCCTTTTGCGCCTGTGGGTGAATCTGCGACAATGGGAAGTGGCGATAGATCAAGCGCACATCGTCCGGATACTGGGCCAGGATTTGCTCCAACGTCGGCAAGTGGCGCTGGCAAAATGGGCACTGGAAGTCCGAGTACTCGATCAACGTCACCTTCGCGTTGACCGGACCGCGGATGTGGTCGCGATTCGTATCGACATCGGCGACGGGACCGTAATTCGTCGGCGCTTGCGGGGGCAGGGCGGTCGGGGCGGCGGCCGTTGGCGCATACGCACTCGGCGCTCCGGCGGCCAGGCCGCGACCGGTCCACAAGGAACCGAACGCAAATACGAGCGCAAGCATGGCGGTTAGCGCGATGCCGAGGAACAATCCCGTGAAAAACATCGTCTTGGCGCCTCCGTCCCAAAAGCTAGTTTGTGTAGACATAAATATGCGTAATCGTGAAACGTGAATCTTAAAGCGGTCGTATGATACATGATGCGCGATGCGTGGCACGAGTGTCGCGTCAACCCCTCCCCTCGCGAAGGGATGGGGTTAAGGGGTTGTGGGCTCTGTCGCCGCCAAAGCCGTCTGCAAGACGCGATCCCAGTCGGCGGGGGCCAATCCCGGATGACGAACGTCGTTGACGAAAATCGTCGGCGTGCCCGTCACGCGATTCGCATTTCCCTCCTGGACGCCGGCCATGACTTTGCCGTCATAGCGACGCACATCATAACACGCGCTG
This sequence comes from Patescibacteria group bacterium, assembly GCA_038061235.1. GTDB lineage: Bacteria > Patescibacteriota > Patescibacteriia > 2-12-FULL-60-25 > 2-12-FULL-60-25 > RHKK01. The sequence goes on from JBBTZS010000012.1 coordinate 21,933, forward strand.
AACGAGTTGACCTCGATCCCGAGTCGAGTAGCGTACGTCCGAAAGCTTTCCCTCGGATCGCGCAACGGTCCCCAGGACGATTGTTCGGTAAAAAGAATATTATGATATTCCCAATACTTCCCCTGTTCGTCCGCACACCGGGCCGCGTTTGAGGCCGCGCGCGCATTGGGATGGATACTCATCAACGGAAAATCCTTCCAAACGAATTTCACGCGATCCGCGTACTTCTCGACGGCATAATCAATGGCGGGTTCCTGCGCCTTGCAAGCCGGACACTGGAAGTCGCTGTAAATATGGACGACGACCTTGGCGTCGGGATTGCCCTGAAAGACGGCGTCGGCATCGTTAAACGTCACGGACTCGCCTCCGGGCGTGATACCCGCGTTCTCCAAAGGGGCGGTCGTGATCGCCCAAACCAACCCGATAAAAATGATTGCGGCGATCGCGACGGTCCCGATCAACAGTCCCTTATTGGAAGAAGTGTCCTGCATATTGGTCAGAGAACAGTAAACAAAGAGCAGAGAGCAGTAAAGAGGGCCGCCATACTGCTCTCTGCTCTTTGCTAACTGCTCTTTGCTAACTGCTCTTTGATTGAAGATACTTGATCACGCTCAATGCGGCTTTTGATCCCTCGCCGACCGACACGGCAATCTGCTTCTCCGTCACGTCCGTGATATCACCCGCGGCATACACGCCCTCGACATTGGTCGCGTTACGCTTGTCTACCACGATCTCATGCCACTTGTTCTTCTCTACGAAGTCTATGAGATCGGAGTTCGGCACGAGACCGATTTCGATGAGCGCGCCCCTGACTTCCACGGCCCGCTCCCCTTCCGGCGTCTCGTATATGACGCGTTCAAGAACGCCCTTTCCCTCAAACCGCAACGTCTTCGCCTGTGGGATGACCAAGATCTTCTTGCTCGCAAGGATGGATTTTTTCATCGACTCGTCTCCTTTCAACTCCGGATTGACGGTGAGCACATGGACTTCCGTAGCGTATTTCTCGACGAAGAGCGCCGCATCCATAGCGGAGTTGCCGCCGCCGATCACACAGACGACCTTATTCTTGAACAGAGGCGCGTCGCAGGTCGCGCAATACGTTACGCCTTTATTTTCAAACTCTTTTTCACCCGGAACGCCGAGCTTGCGGTGCTCTGATCCCGTCGCGATCAGAACGACTTTTCCGTCATAGGATCCCTTGTCCGTCACGGCGCGGAATCCGCCGTCGATCCGTTCCACCTTATTCACTTTTTCATTTTCATGAATGTCCAACGCTTCACGATAGTCATCCAGATGTTTCTGAAATCGCTGTACGAGTTGCACGCCCGTAAGCTGATGCAGGCCGAGATAATTTTCGATGTCGGATGACCAAACGACTTGTCCGCCTAACATGCCCGTAAACATCGCCACATTCAACTTTTGTCGGGCAAGATAAACCGCGGCCGACAACCCCGCCGGCCCGCCCCCGATCAAAAGGACGTCGTACATAGAAGAATGATAGCAGAGAACAGAGAGCAGAGAACAGGCTGCTACTGCTCTTTGCTCTTTGTTCTCTGTTCTTTTTGCCGCGTCACGAGCCACATCCCGAATCCGAACATCGGCACGGCAAGATACTGCGTCGGCGTCAATCCGAAATACGTTGCATCGACGGTGCGATAAAAATCGAGGACGAAACGCGTGATGCCTTCGATGACCATATACGCGCCCAACCAAAAACCGGGATGACGCTGCTTTCGATTCAGCCACAGGAACAGGATTCCCGTCGCGAATCCGATGAGAGAAAGATACAACCCGTGATCATATCGGACTTCGCCGTCCGGATAGCGTACGCCGAGAATCGAATTCGTCAGCGTCCCCGGGTGATCGTGGATCAAAAAACAGCCGATACGTCCCACGCCGCAGCCCCACGGCAATCCCCAAACGAGCGTGTCGGCGTAGGAAATCCAGTCAAGTTTGTGTCGACACATGGACCAAAAAAACGCCACGGCCGCGCCCAGAAAGCCTCCGAACATCGAAAAACCGGGCAGCCACGGATTGATGGCGTCCAACGGTTGCGCGAGATAATGCGCGGGATCGTAAAACAAGACATGAAACGCGCGCGCGCCGATAAACGCGGCGATGAAAATCCAAAACGCGAGATCAAGGACGCGATTCGCATCAAGCCCTTTTTCTTTCGCGCGTCGCCAGGCAATGTATGCACCGAGCGCGAACCCGAGCGCGACAAACGTCCCCCACGTCTGGAACGTGATACCGAGAATCTGGAATGTGTGGCTTTCAATCCATGGGATCATAGAATGCGTAACGTGCGAAGCGCGGCGTGAAAATCCTTCAGCGCGCGCTTGGCCTGCCCATGCGTGATTTCGAACGTCGAGTCATGCACAAGCTGGTTGCGAAGCTTATGCGCCAGCCAGACCTTGCGAATATCCGGATACGAATATTGCGCCGCCTTGAGACGTTCCCCCATCGTCTCACCGGGAATCAGCATCGACTTCATAACGCCGTCTACGAGCTTGTCCGCCTCGATCACGGCGAGTTTGGCGCCCATAAGCCCGTGATCCGCGTTCTTCTCGATCTCCGCCCAGGTCGCGAGCACCTTTTCGCGCGTCATCCCGTGCAAATCCGGTCGTCGCATGGACGAGATGAGGCGCTGCACCGCGATGCCCACCATGGCGACCAGCACGAAACCAAGCAGGACCCACGCGGGCCAGAGCGCCGGAAGCGCCGTCGGCGCGGGCGTCGCGACGATCTTGGTTCCCGCATCGAAGAGAAGTTGGAAGATCATGTCATGGCTTGTTCGAACGCATGCGCGGCATCCAGCACCGCCGCGTCGGCCATGCTCGGTCCGACCAGTTGGAATCCGACGGGCAAGCCGTCATCCAGGCCGCACGGCACCGAGATCGCGGGCAGTCCCGCCACGTTCGCACCGACCGTAAACACGTCTTCGAGATACAGCGCGAGCGGATCGGAAAGCTTTTCGCCGAGCGCAAACGCGATCGACGGCGTAGTCGGCGTCGCGATCAGGTCCACGTCCTCGAACGCCTTGCGATAGGCGCGGCGGATCAGCGTCCGCACTTTGCGCGCTTGGCGGTAATACGCGTCGTAATATCCCTGCGACAATGCATACGTGCCGAGCATGATGCGTCGTCGCGCCTCTTCACCGAGGCCGAGTCCGCGTGATTTCTCGTACGTCTTGATCAGCGTCTCCGCCGGTTCGCGTCGGCCGTAGCGCATGCCGTCGAAGCGCGCGAGGTTTGCCGAGACTTCGCACGGCATGAGCACGTAATATACGGCAAGCGCGTCGTCCGTATACGGCAAGTCGATCTCGACAAGCGTCGCGCCGAGCGCTTTCATGACCGCGAGCGCGTTCTCGGTTTGCGCGCGCACGCCGGGCGTCATCCCGTCTCCGCGCCACGCCTGTCGCGGCACGCCGACTTTTACGCCTTCGAGTCGCGCGGGCAGCGTCGTCTCGACGGGTCCGCCGTCCACGGTCGTCTGATCATGCGGATCGACGCCGTGGATCGCGCCAAACAGGAGCGCGGCGTCTTCCACGGTTTTCGTCATCGGCCCGATCTGGTCGAGCGAAGACGCCATCGCCATCAACCCTTCACGCGACACGCGGCCGTAACTCGGCTTGAATCCCACAATCCCGCAAAACGCCGCCGGTTGGCGAATCGAGCCGCCCGTGTCCGAGCCGAGCGCGGCCACGCACATGTCCGCCGCGACGGCCACCGCGCTGCCGCCGGATGAACCTCCCGGCACGCGTGCATGGTCATGCGGATTCTTCGTCGGGCCGAATGCCGAATGTTCCGTGGACGAACCCATCGCAAACTCGTCCATGTTCGTCTTGCCGAGAAACACGGCGCCCGCGTCTTTCAGTTTTTTCGTCACGGTCGCGTCATACGTCGCTTCGTAGGTTTCGAGAATCTTCGATCCCGCCGTCGCGCGATGACCGGAAATTAAAATATTATCTTTGACCGCGATCGGCACGCCGTCCAGTACGCCCCGCGACGCGCCGGATGCGCGACGCTCGTCGGACGCATGCGCAAAATCAAGCGCCGTTCCCTCGAAAACGTCGAGGTACGCATGCAACGCCATGTCGAGTCCGCGAATTTGCTGGAGATACGCCTTCGTCAATTCCACGGACGAAAACGCCCCGGCATCCAAGCCGTCCGCCGCCGAACGAATCGTGTGATCAAGTAAATGTTTCATACCTACCCCTTCGGATGCTCAAATACGCCGGGAACTCGTAAGAGATCGCCTTGGCGATCCGGAAAATTCGACAACGCCGCACGACGGAAGGCCGGATCGACGGACATCGGTTCATCCGCACGTAGCCGCTCCGGCGGGACGGGCGTCGCCTCGGTTTCCGGCACGCCGGTCGTATCAATCTTGGAAAGACGCCCGACGTAATCAAGGATGGGATCGAGCGTTTGCTCCATCCGCTTCGATTCCTCCTCTGAAAGCGAGAGTCGGCTCAACGCCGCCAATCGTTCGACATCCTCTCGGTTCAATGCCATACGGGGTAGTTTGAGCTAATGATGCATAAATATCAAGCGACCGTTGACAATTCCACCTTCGTATGGAACGTGGTGTAACATGCGAAACCGTACGCTTTCGAATCAACACACCCGTCGTTCCATCCGCTTACCGTCGTTCGATTACGCCTCGCCCGGCGCCTATTTCGTGACGATTTGCACGCATGGACGGGAATGTTTGTTGGGAGAGCTCGTGAATGGGGAAATGCGGATGAATGAAATTGGGAAGATCGTTGAAGAAGAATGGTTAAAGACAGCAGAGATACGTCATGAAATTTTTTTGGATGAATTTGTCATTATGCCGAATCATTTTCATGGGGTTGTGTGGATTTTGGATGATCGGAACGATACCGACGGTCGTAGGGGCACGGCGCGCCGTGCCCCTACGACCGAACGATTAG
>JBBTZS010000013.1:0-31488 GCA_038061235.1 Patescibacteria group bacterium
GCGAGCTCGGCGCCTTGCGCGCGGAGCTCCGGCTCCGCAATCGCGGCGCGGCCTAAACCCCTGCCAGGATGACGAGAGCCTCTCTTCATCCTGTGCGATCAAATCGGCTGACTACGTCGGCCACTTCGATCGCACATTCGACTTCATCAACAACAAACAAATTACGACGGGCGTATGCCTATCAGAAAGGTTCCCGTGAACTACAGACTTTGGTGGGCCGTTCTCTTTGTCTGCCTCGCGATCTGGCTCGTGCCCACCTTCTTCTGGATGGCGGGCGGCCTCTTCAATGAGGTGGCTGCTACGACGTCCGACGTCGTAGGCGAGAGCTACGACGTCGTAACGGATGCGCAGGAGCCGTACGCCGGCCCGACGCATATCGTCGAGGTCACGGTGACCTTCGACGTGAATCCCGGTTACCACGGCTGGGGTCAGCTCCTCGCGAGCTATCACCAGCTCCCCGAAATCTCGGGACGAGTGTTCGCGGCACGGATGCTTCCGGACGAGGAGCGCGTCACGCTTCAGGACGCAGGACTGCTCTCGCAGTTGCGTCTCAACTGGCGCTCATCCACCCGCATGGAGTGGACCGACGTTCGCGTGCGAGCGCCGCAGTACCACCTACCGATCGGAGGTCGATCCGGATGGTGGCTGTGCGTGGATCTCCACGAAGCCTCCGAGGGTCACAACATCCTCGGCGGCATTCAGGACGGGTTGCATTTCGTGCACGCCGATCTTCTCTCAACCGGCGACCAAGCCGTCGCCGCGGAGTGCGTGAGGCTGGACAACAACAGCTTCCCGTACGACTACACGCGCCGAGCGATGTATCGGCCCGGCGAGACCGTCCCCGCGGGATGGCTCACCGTCCGATACGAAGGTTCGGCCGGCTAGCCGCTCCTTCACACACTGCCCGCGTGGCGATTGCGAAAGCGATCGACCACGCGGTGTCTCCTGGGAGCCCGATTCATTCGGGCTCCGAGTCTGACACCGAGCAAGTGCTATCGGCGCGGAAAAAAGAACAAACATATTATTTTACGTTCACTTTTTCCAAACTGAAAATCCTTTCGGGATACAGACACCTGCTGCCGGTCAAGCGCATTCCATTTCGGAAGACGCTTGGCCGGCTCTCGCACGTTTCATCAGACATCCGGATGGACTTGGAGGAGAGGCACACGGCAACGCGAACGGAGTCTCCGGCTCCGGCTGGACGCTCCCGACGCCGCGCCGCGCCCAACGTGATCCGCTCTTTTGCGGATGATGTTGACCTCCAGGTCCGTCCGGATGTCCCGGACTCGATTCACGCCCGAACGGGCAAGGAGAGTTTCGCCATGGCGAACGACGAGACATTGAACAAGATCGCCGGAGACCATCGAGGCTCCAAACTTGCGCGGCGACGGGAGCACATGCGCTTCGAGATGCCGAGCTGTACGTCGGCCACGGCGGCCATGTACCTGCATCAGGTATGGCTCGTTCCCGCGGTCAGCCAGCGTTCGCAAGATCTCATCGTCCGGATCGAACTGAACGCGTTCGAGTGGAATGAGGGCGCCGTCGAGCTTGTCGAAATTGTCGGAGTGGATGACGCCCTCGCGTCCTACATCAACGACGGCGAATTCGTCTTCCGAAAATGGGGGCGTGTACGGTTCGTGCGTCGCGACGGTGGAGCTGCTTGGCCCGAACGGTACGTCCTAGAACCCACGTATCGGATCGAAGACCTCGCCTCTCCCGGAGCGGCCAAAAAACGCCGCAACGAGATCGAGAAGGCCTACGCCGACTCCAAATCTCCCGTCAAGACGATCGATCTCCGCTGGAGTCTGCTCGAGGCGGCGGCGAAGACGGGCAAGCGCGTGGATGACGCGCGTTTGACCGGCAGAACCGCGAGCCTCTACCAGGCGTTCACCGGAGACGGCGGTACCGAGATGTGGGTCGCGCGACTCCCACACGGCTACAAGGATGAGCCGGACAAGGACCACTTCATCAAAGTGCCTCCTCACCGTGGCGTCGCGGTCAGGCTCACGGCTCGCTTCCTCGAGAACCTGCTCACGGTCGTTCCGGCTGTGATCGAAGACGGGCTCGACTGGGCGTCGACGTACTATCTTCGCCTCGAGGAGGCGGCGGACTAAGAGGACGTCGACGAGTCGGACGACTGATCCCGGATCCCGCGTCGAGCTTCGGCTCTGCGGGATACACATGAGGGTCTCGCTCGCACTTGCGCTTATGCGCGGTACGAGCGGGACCCTTCTTTCAATCCAAAACTCCAGCAAACTGGACAAAACCGGCAATATACGCTAACCTATCAGCCCGTCATATAACGGACTACGGGAGGAATGAAGTGAACGAAGAAGAGTCGTCTGAATGGGGCGCTCGCGAAAAACTCCGACTCCTGGTCGGCTTCGGCGCGTTCATCCTGACGTGGGTGATGATCGACATGATGACGGCCTTCATGGCCGCGATGATCGCGGTGTTTGTCACGGATGCGCTGATCGAGCTCGTCGCCAAGCTCGTCACGTACCTTCGGCAGCCGTAGCCGCTCTCTGTCCCGACACGCGCTCGCGTGGTCGGGATCTTTTTTATTCCGACTCGGGAAGAACGGGAATCGGGCGATCGTAAATGACGCGTCTCGCGTCCGCGCTTTCGTTTCCGTGACGCCGTTTTGAAACCACGCGAATGACGGTTGTTCCGCGCGGGACGTTCAGCTCGTATTCAAACGCGCCGTCGCCGCCGACCACCGCGACGGCGCCGTTGATCGTGACGGACGCGCCGGGCGACGTCGTGCCGCGCACGGTGACGAGCGGATCCTCGACGCGTTCGCCGTCGGCCGGAGACTCGATGACGAGCGGCGGCGCGGTCGACATGGCCCGCGCTTGCGAAAAGACGTACCCGCCGAGCAAGAGCGTGAAACAAAAGAATCCCGCCGCCGCGAGGATGCGCGGCGTCACCGCGAGCTCGAACGCCCCGACCCGCATCGCGCGCGGCAAAAGCGTGGAGCGGTCGCGAATGATTTCACGCGTCTCCAGCCCCTCGCGGAATTTGTGAAGATAATACGACTCGTTCGCGCCGAAATACGACACATACGACTTGAGTAACCGCTCGGCATAGATGGGATCGGGCAGATCCGCCCAGTCCTCCTCTTCAAACGCCCTTACGATCGACGGCGCGAGCTTGGTTTTTTGCGCCGCCTCTTCCAATGTCAGCTTCATGCCTTCGCGAAGCTCGATTAAATCAGGGCCAAGCCGGCCCGATGAATTCAAACGCTTGGTCACGAAAGTCATATCTTGTCTTCCCCTTCTTTCTCCCCGGTCTCTTCTTCGATCTCTTCTTCGATCTCTTCTTCGTCTTTCGCGCCCTCCTCGCCCGTCTCTTCCTCTTCCTCGTATGCCTCGGGTTCCGGAGCGGGGATGGCTCGGCGATTTGCCGCGAGCGGATCGGCCTTGGTGAAATCCGCCCTCAAGATCTCACGCGGTTTCGCGCCGTCGGACGGACCGATGAATCCTTCTTCTTCCAGCAAATCGAGAAGTCGCGCGGCGCGGGCGTATCCGACTTTCAGCCGGCGCTGAAGCAGGGACGCGGACGCCTTGCCCGCACGAATAATCTCTTCTTTTGCATCCGGAATAAGCACGTCTTCATCTTCACTTGAACCGCCGTTGCTGAAAATCGTCGGCCCGTTTGACGAGCGCTCCACGACGGACGAGTCATAGTCGGGTGGTTCGTACTTGGATTTTACGAAATCGACGACGCGGCTGATTTCGGCTTCCGACACAAAGGCGCCTTGCAAGCGCTTGGGCACGGGAATCTCATTGGACGTAATGAGCATGTCGCCGCGGCCGAGCAGCTTCTCCGCGCCTTGCTGGTCGAGAATCGTGCGCGAGTCGGTGGCCGACGCGACCGCAAACGCAATGCGCCCCGGAACGTTTGCCTTGATGAGACCGGTAATCACGTCCACGGACGGACGCTGGGTGGCGAGGACGAGGTGAATGCCGGTCGCGCGCGACATTTGCGCAAGCCGGACGATCGGTCCCTCGATCTCCGCGGCCGAAGACGCCATCAGGTCCGCCATTTCATCGATCACGATCACGATATACGGAAGGCGGTCCTGGACGCGCATGTTGTAACTCAAAACGTCCTTGGCGTTTACGCTGCCGAGCAAGTCGAGACGACGATCCATTTCACGTAACGCCCACTTCAGCGCGTTCACGGTTTCCGGAACCTTGGTGATGACCGGCGTGATCAAATGAGGAATGCCGTTGTACACCTGAAGTTCCACACGCTTCGGATCGATCAAGATGAATTTTACGTCGTCCGGACCGAGCGAGAACAGATACGACATGATGAGCGCGTTCAAGCCGACCGATTTTCCCGACCCCGTGGCTCCGGCGACGAGCAAGTGAGGCATCTTGGTGAGATCGGCGGTCCAGGACTTGCCGGAAACGTCTTTGCCCAGCACAAAGTTTAGGCTCCCACGACGCTCGCGGAATTCTTTTGACTCAAGCAACTCACGCAATCCGACCGTGGCCACGGATTTGTTTGGGACTTCGACGCCGACGAGGGACTTTCCGGGAATCGGCGCCTCGATGCGGATCGGATGGGCGGCAAGCGCAAGCGCGAGATCGTTGTTCAGGCCGATGATGCGCGATAGCTTGATGCCGTCCGCGGGCTTAAACGCGAATTGCGTAACCGTCGGGCCGACCGATACTTCCGTCATCTCGACGTTGATGCCGAAATGCTCAAGCGTCTTTCGGATGACCTCGCGATTGTGCACCAAGTCGCCGGCCGTCGGCTTTTCATCCCGACGGTCAAGCAGGTCGAGCGGAATCTCGACGCGCGGATATCGTTTTTTGGGTTTTGGTCTTGCAAAGCGAGCCGGCGGGTCGCCGTCCTCGTCTTCTTCCGACTCTTCTTCGGTCTCTTCCTCTTCTTTGGTTTCTCTTTCGTCATCCCCAATCTCCTCTTCCAACGGTTTGAGCGATGTCTGTGCGCGCTCTTCCGCGCGAGCCTCCATCCAAGATCGCGCGGGCGACCACAATCCCTTTAAAAACATCGACAGTCCTTTCAAAACCAGATCGAAAAAGAACAATACCTGGCGAAGCGTGGCGTTGAACATGAGCAGGAGCGAGATGACCAGCACGGCCACGAACAAGATAACGCTTCCCGGAAAACCGAGCATGTTCACGATCGGAATGGCAACCGCTTCGCCCAACTTACCGCCGGAAACCATAAGCGCCGCATCGGCCACGGGTTGCAGCTCCGGAAATGTCACCGCATGCACGAGCGGATTCAGGGAAAGAAAGAACAGGAGGAATCCCAGAGCGTTCGAAAAGCGAAGCGGCAGGCGGTCCGGTGCGGCCACGTGATATCCCCATGCCATAAGCAGGAACGGGACGATGAGCTTGTCCCAACCGAGTACATAGGACACGCCGTCATTGACGGTGCGTCCGAAACCGCCACCCATATCGAAAAACGTCAGGAGCAGAAATAACGCGCCAAAGAAGAGGGTGACCACGGCAACCCCCTTCCTTGTTTCCGGCTCCATCGCCAGACCTAGGGATGATTTTTTTCTACGACGGCCCATGTGAACACGCCTATTCTATGCGTCCGGCGCGATCTCGTCACCTCCTTCGTCCGATTCCGGTGCCGCCGGCTTGCTCGACAAACCCGCTTGCTCGCGTTCTTGCCAAGCTTGTAGCGATTTTTCACGGATTTCCTTCAAAAGTGCGGGGCGCTCTCGCAAACCCATTTTGGCATTCTCGCGGCCGACGCCGAGTTTTTCGGTTCCGTACGAATACGAGTTCCCCGACTTGGAGATCACGCCGAGCTCGGTGCCGACATCCAGCAGATCGCCCGGGATCGAGATTCCCTCGTTGTACATGATGTCGAATTCGCAGGTGCGGAACGGGGCCGCAACCTTGTTTTTCACGATCTTCGTTTTCACACGGTTGCCGATAATCCTTTCCCCCATCTTGATTTGCGCGCTGCGGCGAACCTCGATGCGCACCGACGAGTAAAATTTGAGCGCAGTTCCGCCGGTCGTTGTTTCCGGGTTACCGAACACGATACCGATCTTCATGCGAATCTGGTTGATAAAAATGACGGTGGTTCTTGACTGGGAAATAATGCCCGTCAGTTTGCGCAACGCCTGACTCATGAGACGCGCTTGCAATCCCATGTGATGGTCGCCCATGTCGCCTTCGATTTCCGCTTTGGGCGTAAGTGCGGCCACCGAGTCGATGACGATCACGTCCACCGCATTCGAGCGGACGAGCGTCTCCACAATGTCGAGCGCCTGCTCGCCCGTGTCGGGCTGGGAGATCAGCATGTTGTCCACGTCCACGCCGATCTTGCGCGCGTAGTCCGGATCAAGCGCGTGCTCCGCGTCCACGAAGGCCGCGATCCCGCCCCGCTTTTGCGCTTCGGCGATAATGTGTTGCGCGAGCGTCGTTTTACCCGACGCTTCCGGACCGTAAATCTCGATGACGCGTCCGCGCGGAACCCCGAAAACGCCGAGCGCGAGGTCGAGCGAGAGACAGCCCGTGGGAATGACCTCCACCTGCATCTTTCGCGCCTCTCCCAATTTCATGATTGAACCTTCTCCGAATTTTTCTTTGATCCGATCAATCGCGCCTTGCACGGCGATTTGTTTTCCGTCCTGCAATTCGTTGGTCTTCTTTGCCATATGTCCTATGAATGAATATGTGTTCTATTTATGTTCTATACGGTATACGTCCTGTTTCATCATGTGAAGATGACGTAGTGGATAACTTTCTTTCGCGTGGCGTATCGCGCATCGTGATGTGTTTAATGAGCCTGCTTCAAACGCTTGATCATGCCCCAGAGCATCCCGCCGACGGCTTCCAGATTCTGCATCAGCCCGTCGGAGTCCTTGTCTGACATCCACCCCTGCTTTTGTGCGAACTTGGTTAAATATTTTGTCGCCTGCAAAGATCCATACGCCGCCTCGACCGAACCGAGCTGCTTTCGCGCTTGGACGCCGGCCGAGTGAAGCGCCACACCCAACGCCGATGAACGGATTTGCTGGGCGACGCCTTGCGTTTCCTCTTTGGGAAACGCTTGGGAAAGGCGGTACACGTCATGCACGGCCTGATCCACCATGGTGGAAAGTTTTTCGTGAAATTTTTCTTTTTCCATACGAATGTGTTTTTTTTGCCACGATGCGCGATACGCCACGCGCAAGACAAGAGTGAATGGTCGATCGGGGGCGAGCGCATGGTCGAATACGCTCGCTTTCCCGATCTTTGGACGTTGAAACGGGATCGAGAGGCTGGCGGAACTTATCAAAGCGGCCTGCCAAGAAAGGTGTGGCGGCGGCTGGCACTCCCCGCGCTTTGCGAGGAAACCGTATGCCCCACCGTACCGATCTTCCACGTCCCGTGGCTTGTTCCGAGCATCATCGGTCCGACATTCGCCGGACGAGGCGCAGTGCGACATGACGTCATACCGCGCGGCGGTGGCCCGCTCCCAGATCGTTTCTGTCCGGGCGCCACCCTTCTTCCTCTCGGTTCAAGCTCAGGTTGTTGGTTGTCCAAGGTCTGATGACCTACTTTTAACGATACCTTAGCCAAAATATACGTCAAAATAATTTGTTTGTCGGATCAAACGGTGCAAAATTGCATGGAGCGACTCCCACCCGACTCTAGGTGAAAAACATGGCGTTCATTTCGTCGGAGCGGACGGACATTCGGGTCTTGTCTGACAATTTTCTGTGGATATCGTCTTTTCGATTTAGCGTTTTCCATGCCATGGCGATCGCGACATAACATCCCAACATGAACCAAGGCGATACGACCACGTTATTCCACGCGCCATGCGGAACCATCGACGTCAGGCGCGCGATGCCGAGCGTCGCCTGAAGCATGAGTTCGGCGAAGAAGACGAAGGGCGGGAGCGATACGACAAGCGCGAATGATCCGGCGATAAGCGTCCACGGAACAAGCGGGACGGCAAACATGTTTGCGACGATGCCGATCGCGCTCGCGTTTCCAAACGCCCACATCGAATACGGCGTCGTGAATAACGTCGCGCCAAGCGTCGCGCCGATGAGTTCGCCGAAAAACGCGGAGCGCGTGCGTTCTTCGATCCACGTTGCGATCAGGCTTCCGAAACTGAAAAGCCCGAGCATGGCGAGAAATGAAAGAATGAACGACGGATCAAAGAACATCGACTCGGGACGCCACATCGTAAACACGAACGCGGCGACGAGGAGCAAGTGCTTCGTATCGGGAATGCGGCCGACCAGCGGCGCGAGCATGATCAGCGTCGCCATCACAGCCGCTCGCATCACCGGCGCTTGCGGCGAAACGAGGAGGACAAACGCGGCGAGCGCGATAGAAAGCGCGACAAATCGTTTGCGTTTTGACCAATGTAACGGCTTTAACACGCGTCCGAGCGCGAGAAACAACATGGTCACGTTTCCACCCGAGACGGCGACAAGATGCGTAAGACCCGCGCGACGGACTTCCTCTTTTGTTCTTTGCGAAAGCTTACGTTCGCCGTAGAGATATCCCGCGAGCAGTCGTCCGCTATCGCCGGGGAATAACGTTTGGATGCGCGATGAAAGGAAGCTGCGTGTGTCCGCGATGAAACCGGATGACGCGTCGAGCTGATACGCGAACGCGTTCGGATCAAACGCGCGCAGCGTCGTCGGCAAATCCGGACGCGCGAGTTCGAAACGAATCAAGCCGAGGCAAAGACCGAGCAGGAGAATCGGAGTGATCACTTCGCGTCGATCACGAAGATACAAAACCGCGACACCTGCCATGCTCGCGGCGACAAATAACCAAATAAGCTCGAACGGGGTTCGGGGATAAAGGGAGTGGAGGGCGATGCCGAATAGAAAGCCCCAAAAGAAGACGGGTGACGCCATGACATACCACGTTGCAGAAAACGGGATGGTTGTATAGGGGGTATTGTCGGATCGTAAAACAAAAAAGACCCTGCGTGCGGCGGGGTCGGGCATCATCCTCTCCGAAATCGTTCATGCGTCTGTCCGATTCGCGCCTGACCATCTTGAGACGATGGTGTTCGTTCAGACGATCGCTCGCCTTCTTGAGTTTGGCGAGCTCGGTTTCATCCGTCCCGATGTCTGCGAGCGTAAAGTGCGTCAATTCGAGCTCTCCGCGCATGTCGTGCAAATCGTCCACAATCTCTTCGTAGCGAGTCCCGTCGCGAAGAAAGATCGCATCAACGTCGTCAGCCTTCGCCTTTGGGATGCGACGAAGTTTCGCCGTTTTCCGCGCGCGCTCGAGAAGGCGGAGCGCCTCGCGCTTGAGCTTTGCTCGATCTCGCTTGTTCAAGGTTCACCTCCAAAAAAATCTTACACCCCGACACGAAAATAGCAAACGTCGCCATCGCGCATCACGTACTCTTTCCCTTCGACGCGCGTCTTCCCTTTGTCGCGACTGCCGACTTCGCCGCCGCAGGCGACGTAATCGTCATACGACGTTACTTCCGCGCGAATGAAATTCTTTTCGAAATCCGTGTGTATCTTCCCCGCCGCTTGCGGCGCGGTCAACCCCTTCGTCACGGTCCATGCGCGCGTTTCGTCTTCACCCGTCGTTAAAAACGTGATGAGACCGAGCACGTCATACGCCTGCTTGATCAGCTCATCGAGCCCGGAGCGCGTCTGTCCGGCCATCTCTAAATACTCTTTCTTTTCTTCTTCGGAGACCGTGGAAATATCCGCCTCCATCTTTACGCAGACGGGGACGATCCTCGATCCCAGATGCTTGATCCCTGAAACGCACTCCTTCCAAGAATCGTCTTGCAGCTGCGCCTCGCTTACGTTCACGACGTAGAGCATCGGCTTCAGCGTGAGCGGGTTCAGTCGCTTCAACACTTTTCGCTCGTCTTCGGGCCACGGTACGTCGCGCAGCATGATGCCGCCGTTCAACGCTTCGACCGCACGGCTCACGGCGGCGAGCTCGGCCTCAAGCTCTTTGGTTTTGCCGCTTTTCATCTGCTTTTCGATATTCTCCTTTCGTTTTGCGATCTGCTCCAAATCCGCGAGCGCAAGCTCGGTGTTAATCGTCTCGACGTCTCGCAGCGGATTGATGGAACCGTCCACATGCAAGATATTCGTGTCTTCGAAGGCGCGTACGACCTGCGCGATTGCATCCGTCTCGCGGATGTTCGACAGAAACTTGTTACCGAGTCCCTGACCTTCGGCCGCGCCTTTGACCAAACCCGCGATGTCTAGGAACTCAATCACCGTCGGAGTGATCTTTTTCGATGTACTGATCTCCGCGAGCACGGCCAAGCGCTCATCCGGCACTTCCACCACGCCGACGTTTGGATCGATCGTGCAAAACGGATAGTTGGCGCAATCGACCTGCTTTTTGGTGATGGCCGAAAAGAGCGTGGATTTACCCACGTTCGGAAGACCGACGATGCCAATTTGGAGAGCCATGTATAAAGATGTGAGATGTTAGATGTGAGATGCCTGAAGTTCCACCCGGATTGGGGCGAGCGTAAGGGAAAAAGGTGAATCAGGCAAGGCGTAGGCGGGATTGACGCATTCATCGTTTTGGCCTAATCTCCGCGTGATCTATGCATAAAATCACGCAAAAACCCACGGGCGAAGTCGAGATCAAATTCGAAATCCCTTGGGATGAAACCCGGGCGTATCGCGAAGAAGCGGTGAAAGAGCTTTCCATCGCCAAGCCGATTCCCGGATTTCGCCCCGGGCATGTGACGTACGAAGACGCAAAACGCATCTTCGGCGAGATGAAAATCATGGAATCCGCGCTTGAACGCATCGTGCGCGCGCATTACGTGAAAACCGTGCTTGCCGAAAAACTCGAGACGATCGGATCACCTGCGATTAACGTCGACAAGCTCGTACCGGGCGAAGCGATCGAGTTCACGACCATCTCCGCGCTTATTCCGGAAGTCACCAGGATGCCGGATCTCACGAAATGCGTCATCGAAGAGAAGAAAAAGACCGTTGATGACGCGAAGGCGGAGGAAGCCGTCGACGAGATGCGCCGCATGCGACGCGTGGAAGAAAAAGTAGATCGTCCGGCCACGATGGAAGATCTGGTCATCATCGATATGGAAATGTTGAAGGAAAACGTACCGGTCGAGGGCGGGACAGGCCGTGATTATCGTGTGTACCTGAACGAGCCGAACTATATTCCGGGTATGGCCGACCAACTCGTCGGCATGAAAGAAGGTGATGAAAAAACCTTCACGCTTCCGTTTCCCGCGGAACATTTCCAAAAGCACTTAGCGGGACAGAACGTGGACTTTAAGGTGAAAGCGTCCGGCGTATATGAGCTCAAGCTTCCTCCGACCGATGACGCCTTTGCCAAGGGAATCGGAGTCGAGACCTTGGGCGAATTGCGTGCAAAGCTGAAGGAAAATCTACAAACCGAGCACGATCATCGTTCCAAGGAGGCCGCGGAGATCCAAATGCTTGAAACGCTCGTAGATGCGGCTAGTTTTAGCCAAGTTCCGGATATCCTGATCAAGGAAGAAGTAGGTCGAATGCTCCACGAGCTTGAGCACGGTCTGAAAGAACAGGGTCTGGATATGTCGACGTACTTGCAGCAAATCAAGAAAACCATGGATGAGCTCCGTCTCGACTTCACACAACAAGCGCTTCGTCGCGTGCGAACGGCCGTGTTCGTCAAGGCCGTCTCGAAGCAGGAGAACATCGATGTGACGGAAGACGAGGTCGACGCCGAGACCGATCGTATCCTGACCGGCGTCCCGGCCGAGCAAACCGATACGCGCGAACACGTAGCGTCACCCGACTATCGCGACTACGTAAAAATTCAGATGCGTAACCGCAAGACGCTCGAGTGGTTGAAGAAGCAGTGCGTGAGATAGGGAGTAGGGTGTAGGATGTAGATAGTAGGAGGTAGTATGCATCTATCGATCAGGGTTGTTCCGAATGTCTCGAAAACAGAGATCGTCGGCTGGATGACCGATGGGTGTTTGAAGATCCGCCTCGCGGCTCCGCCGGTGGATGGGAAAGCGAATCAAGAACTCGTTTCGTATCTCGCCAAGCTCTTCGTCGTCTCGAGAAACGACGTCACGATCACGAGCGGACATTCGTCACGACAAAAAAACATTCGCATCGCCGTCGAGCAAGAAACATTCGATCGGATCCTGGGCGAGATCCCCGCTCCGTGCGCATCAAAACAAAGCAAGCTTTTGTGATGGTTCATCTTTGTGCGCAACAAATACCTCCCGTTTTTACGGGAGATGTTGTTTTGCTTCGGGAACCGAGTCCATTCCTCCCTCGCTCCACGGATGACATCGCCCGATACGTTTCGCTCCGAGCCACGACCCCTTGATCAAACCGAAACGACCGACGGCTTCGTACGCATATTCGGAACAGGTTGGGTAAAACTTACACGTCGGTTGACGCAGCAGGCGTTGGAACGGCCCGTGATCCGGAGAAAGAGTCGCTTGGTACAACGCGATGAGTCGCTGCCCTGCCATGCGCGGCATATGAGTGATCTTCATGGCTTTTCTCGATACACAACCGATGTCTTGCGGCGCGCCTTCATGTGCTTGCGCGGCGAGGGCGGTTTGGTTAGCGCTTCCGGAACCTTCTCGAACGAACGACGTACCGCCGCCCGGAGATCCTCGAACGCCGCATCGAGCGTCTCGTATTTTACGATAAACAGTAGATCGACGTTCTTGGGCCATTCCGCTTTCAGTAGTCGAAGCGTTTCGCGCATCCGCCGCTTTGCCCGATTTCGCTTTACCGCCGTCTTGAAGACTTTCGTCGACGTTACGAATCCGACTTTGGTCGGCTCTTGGCTCGGCCGGAGACGGAGCGCGTAGAACGGACTATAAATCACCCGACCCTTTTGGGAGAGGAGGGCAAAGTCCTTTGCGCGACGCAACCGTTCGGGTTTTGGCAGCATAACGAAAAGTGAGTAGTGAAGTAGCGAGCAGTCAACAGCCTGAATCCATCGATCCCAAGCTACTCCCTGCTTGCTACTCGCTACTCACTGTATCCGATTATCGGCGGGAGCGCTTTACGGCAGTCGTCTTGAGCGCGATCGTTTTGCGGCCTTTGCGACGGCGGCGTGACAGGACTTCCTGTCCGTCCTTGGTGTTCATACGAGCACGAAAGCCGTGGACGCGAGCTCGGCGTCGCTTTTTTGGCTGATAGGTTCGCTTCGTGGCCATATAGGTATGGCCGAAAGGATACGGGAAACAACTGTATTTGGCAAGACCCCCGTATCTATCCACCTTTCTTCCACAGAGTTTGACAGAGATGTGCTTGGTTGGAATGATCGACTCGATTTATGGACACCCAAGCTCTTTGGCAGGCCGCACTCGGCGAACTGGAACTTACGCTTTCCAAGGCGAACTTTACGACATGGTTTAAGAACACGTTTTTAAGCGAAGTCGAGGGTTCGAAGGCCGTCGTTTCCGTTCCAAACACCTTCACAAAAGCTTGGATGGAGAAGAAGTATCACGATCAGATCGTGAAGGCGTTGCGCAACGCTTCAAATTTGCCTATCCGCGAGGTTGCCTACCGCGTGGAGGTGAGAAATACGACCATCCTCCCGCTGGATCACGTCACGCAAGACGGGAGAAGCGCTCCGGCCGCGTCATCCGTCTCATATGCCCCGCCTAACTCGACGGCGTTCGTCTCGGCGACACCGGCTTCCGCCGCCAGCGCCGATCTGGGGCTGAATCCTCGTTACCAATTTGGCTCGTTTGTCGTAGGAAAAAATAACGAATTGGCCCATGCGGCCTCAACTGCGGTCGCCACCCAGCCCGGTAAAGTGCATAACCCCTTGTTTCTTTACGGAAACGCCGGCATGGGCAAAACGCATCTTTTGCAAGCCATCGGACACCATGCGCTCCAGCTGAACCCCGGCTTAAAAGTGAAATACGTCACATGCGAGAAGTTTACCAACGAGTTCATCCAGGCGGTGAGGAGTGGCCATGGAAACGAGTTTAAAGACAAATATCGCTTGGTTGACCTTCTTTTGGTTGATGATATCCAATTTTTGGCGGGAAAAGAGAGCACGCAAGACGAGTTTTTCCACACATTCAACCATCTCCACCAAGGCGATAAACAGATCGTCCTCACGTCGGACCGACCGCCAAAGGACATGCTGAACCTGGAAACCCGGCTTCAATCCCGCTTCGAATGGGGCATGTCTGCCGACATTTCGAAGGCGGACTTTGAGACGCGCGTGGCGATTCTCCAGGCGAAGGCGCGCGAAAAGAATTACCCTCTCTCGGCCGAGATCCTCCACGCGATTGCCGGCGCGATTCAATCCAACATCCGAGAGCTTGAAGGCGCGCTTAATAAAATCGTCGCGTATCACCAATTCAAAAATTTATTACCGGCGCTTGAAACGATCCAGCCGATCCTCCAAAGTTTCGCACCGACGATCACCAAGCGCACGGTCACGCCTCGCGTGCTAATCGAGACCGTGACGGCGTATTACGAAATATCGATGGACGAGATTCTCGGCAAGAGCCGCGAACGTCGCCTCGCCTTTCCGAGACAAATCGCCATGTACCTTCTTCGCCAAGAAGCGAAATGCTCCTATCCTTCCATCGGAGACCAGATCGGCGGACGTGATCACACGACGGCGATGCACGCCTGCGAAAAAATCACGAACCTGCTCAAGTCGGATGAGCAACTCAAGCGCGATCTCGCTTTCATTCGCGAGAAAGTGTATTCGAATACGGGATCAAAGCGCTAAGAAGCCTGTTTACAAAATGGGAGTGACGGAGGGAAAGCCTCGGGAGCTATTGAGTACACATTTTCGCTTTGAAAAGGTCGGCAGAATCGTCCCCTCTTTCACCACAGCTTTTAGGAGTGTGCCGGTGGATGAAACGTAATGTTTACAGACCAAGCTCAAGCCATTTTTTCTCTTTATCCCCGTCATCCACAGGCCTTATTACTACTACTATTTATATTCTTCTTAAATTAAACTAAAACTAATAATAAGCCGTGTGATAAATGGAAGCGTTGACGATTTTTCACCGTCCGTCCAAGATACGCTCAAAGCTATGAACTTCGCCTGTACTCAAGAAAACCTTTTACAAGGCCTTTCCCTCGTAAGCCACATTTCTGGAAAGAATGTAAACCTTCCCATTCTCGGCAACGTCTTGATGAAAACGGAAAACGGAGGCCTGAAACTTTCGACGACGAATCTCGAGATGGCGGTTTCCGCGATGGTGCGCGGACGCGTCGAGGAGCAGGGAGAATTTACGGTTCCGGCAAAGTTGTTGCAGGATTATGTTTCACTTTTACCGGCCGGCAAGGTGGAGCTCGTGTTGAACGGAGACAGTCTTGAGGTGAAGGCGGACGGGTCGACGACCAGCGTGCGCGGCATGCCCTCTTCCGAGTTCCCGCTTATCCCGCGTCTGGCGAAAGAGGGAGGATATCGATTTAAAGCGGATACGTTGCGTTCCGCGATCGCGCAAGTCGCGTTTGCCGTGTCGTCATCCGAATCGCGGCCGGAGCTTGGCGGCGTCGCGTGTTACTTCCACGGATTCGATATGCCGAACAAGCTCATCATGGCGGCGACGGATTCGTATCGTCTCGCCGAACGCGTGTCCGAACTTGAATCGGGCGGCTCGTCAACGGAGGCAAAGTGCATCGTTCCGGCCAAGGCCATGCAGGAGGTCGCGCGCATCCTTTCCGCATATAAGGACGATGTGGGAATGCCGGAAGCCGTCGAATGGTCGCTTACGGACAGTCAAATGGTCGTGACGTATGGAAACGTTGAGCTGATTTCTCGGCTGATTGAAGGCTCTTTTCCCGATTATCGGCAGATTGTTCCATCGGCTTTTCAGTGTACGGCGACGGTTGGAAGAATGGAGTTGGCCAAGGCGATCCGTGCAGCTTCCTTATTTTCAAAACAAGGCTTATTTGACGTCCATTTCGAGTTTTCCGACGGCGCGTTGAAGGTTTCCTCTTCCGATACGGGCACGGGGGCCCATTCGACGACGTTGAAGGTTGCGACGGAGGGCGACCCAAACAAAGTCACGATGAATTATCGATATATTTCAGACGGACTTGCGGCCATAGGGACGGATAAAGTCGTGTTGCGACTCATTGACGGGATGAACCCCGTCGCGGTCACGCCGGCCGAAAGCGAAGAGTATCGCTATATAGTGATGCCGATTAGGCAGTAAGCAAAGAACAAAGAGCTATTGGCAGAGAGCAGTTAATAAAGAGCAAAGAGCATCTCCGAATTCAGAACTGCTCTTTGCTCTCTGCTCTCTGTTCTTTATTCTTTGCTCTTTGTTTGCTGCTCTTTAACTTACTCCGTCACGGTGATGAAGATGTTTGCTTGATCGATCGTCCCCGTTCCTCGGCGCAACGCCTCTACGACGATCGTGTGGCGTCCCGCGGGCGGCCCGGCGGGCAACGTGACCTCGAGCACAGAGTCTTCCGGCGAGAGAGTCGTACCGACGAGGCGCCGGATGCCGTCCGCTCCGAGTAATGCGACGTCGACGCGCTCGTAGAGACTCGGCTCGTCGAGATTCGCCTGAATCTTTTTCGGGAAGCTCGCGCGTGACCAGATATCGTCGTTTTGCGGCGAGAGAATGTTTACCCCCGAGAACGAGGCGTCGGGTTCGGCGACGAGATTCACGCTCACCGACGTTTCTCCGGGCAAACCGATGTCGTCGTAGGCGCGAACGGTGAGCGTGCGAAAGCCGCGCTCCACGCGATTCGGGATGCGAATCTCGAACTCCCAGGGAGCCGAGTCGGTCGAGCCGACGGGCACGCCGTCGATATACGCCTCGACGCGCACCACGGGACGCGTTGCCGCGACGAGCGCTTGCACCGGGACGGTTCGCGTCGCGAGCGTCGAATTTTCCGATGGGCTGATGATCGTGACTTTTGGACGATTCGCTTCCGTAAACACGTCGTCATATTCAAGCGGGACCGTGCTCGTCGCGTTCCACCGGGTCTTTTCCACCCACGTTTGCACGGCGGCTTCCCAATTTCCGAATTGCGGATCCGATGCCGGATTTGAAGGAGGCGGTCCGGTCGGATCGTTTTTATCGACGTACCACAGAATGGAATGCGCCACGCGATTCAGGCGTTCCTCGACGAATTCCGTCGGCGTAAACTCGGTGGCGCGCTTGCCGGTAATTTTGTTGACGTTCACCTTTTCCTCGAAGACTTTTCCAAGCAAGGCGAGCTTTGTCGTTTGCGAAGGCGCGGGGGCCGTAAAGCGTTCCACCTCCGTGTCTTCAAGCGCGCGACGCATATACGCCTGCCAAATCGGCGCGGCGACGATCGAGCCGTCGGCGCCGCGTCTCATCTCTTCGCCCTTGCTGTTGCCGACCCAAACCACGGTGGCGAGGCCCGGCGTGTACCCCGCAGTCCATGCGTCCTTGAAGTTGTTGGTCGTGCCCGTTTTTGCGGCGACCGGACGTCCCGGCAACGTCAGACTATTGCTTTGCCCGAAAACGGATGCGCGCGCGTTATTGTCGGAGAGGACGTTATTCACGATGCGCGCGGTTTGCGCGTCGAGGACTCGTTTTGGCGACGACTCCTTCCACTCCTCGAGGGTCTTGTTTTGGGCATCCGTGACTTTCAGGATGCTGACGGGCGCGTGATACTCCCCCTCGCGCGCGAACACGCCAAACGCAGCCGCATGCTCGATGGGAAGAACCTCTCCGCCGCCGAGCACCAACGACAAGCCGAATCGACTGCGATCGCCGAACGTGCTGTAGCCGAGCTCTTCCGCAAAATCGATGATCGATCCGAGCCCCACGAGATACAAGAGCTTCACGGCCGGGATGTTGAGCGATCCTTGCAACGCTTGCCGCAAACTCACGGGGCCGCGCTCCTTGAGGTCGTAGTTATTCGGTTGATAGTTTTGCGTGTCCGTCTTGAAGGTCGTTTTAACGTCCCAAAGCTGCGTCTCCGGCAAGTACCCGCGCGCAAAGGCGGCGGCATAGACGACGGGCTTGAAGCTCGATCCCGGTTGTCGTTGGCTCAGCGTGACGTTTACCTGGCCGTCGATCTCCTTGTCGAAAAAATCCTTCGAGCCGACCATGGCCAGCACGTGTCCCGTCTTCGGATCAAGCGAGACGAGGGCGGCGTTTCCAAAGCCGTATCGTTCGCCGCGCGCCTCCACGCCTTTCACAACTTCCTCTTCCGCGATTCGCTGTTTGTCCCAATCGAGCGTGGTGATCACGTACAATCCCCCCTCGCCGACGGTTTTGACTCCGTACGTCGTTTCAAGCTGCTCACGCACATGCATAACGAAGTGCGGCGCCGCAATGTCCCCGAGCGTGCGCGGTTTGACCTTGGCGAGCGTGTCTACGCTCTTTGCGTTTTTCCCCTCCTCTTCCGTGATGTATTCGTCGGCCACCATGCGATCGATGGTGTAGTGCTGGCGCCCGATCAATGTCTTGAACTCTTCCGCCGCACCCGATGCGCTGTACGGAGAATAAAAAGAAGGACGCTGCGGAATGGATGCAAGAAGCGCCGACTCGTCGATGGTCAATTCCTTTGCCGGTTTGTCGAAGTAGGTTTGCGCGGCGGCTTCGACACCGTAGATCGTGGAACCGTATGGAATTTCATTCAGATACAATTGCAGGATCTGGTCCTTGCTGTATTTCCGTTCGATTTGCAACGCGAGAATGAATTCACGTAATTTGCGATCAAGACTGCGCTCGTTGGTCAGCACCGCATTTTTCACGAATTGCTGCGTGAGCGTCGACGTCCCCTGAATGCGTTGACCGCGCAGAACGCTGAACACGACGGCGCGAACCAGGCCGCGCCAATAAATACCGTGATGCTCGTAGAACTGACGATCTTCAATCGAGACCGTCGCCTGCTTTATGTAGTCCGGAATATCTTCAAGCGGAACGAGCGTGCGTTTTTCATCACCGTGAATTTCATAAAGAAGATGTGTCCCGGATCGGTCGTAGATTTTTGTGCTTTGCGGAATCTGACGGGAAATGAGACTGTTCGGATCCGGGAGATCGCGACTGACCCAAGCGGCGTAGAGCGTAAAAATGAAAAAACCCACTATCCCTAGCGCTAAAATGACCAAAAGGCCTACTTTAAGCCAAGGCTTGGCCTTTATGAAAATTACTTTGCTTATTTTAGCCAAATTATTCATGTTTTGCATTGACAAGAACCCTTTTCTATGGTATTCTCTTACGTTAAAAATCAAGCTCTCGTCTATGTCATTCTACGCCAACCATCGCATGATTCGCCATATCCGCAAAGCCGTGGCCGGTCTTATGGTCGCGTCTATCGGCGCGTCTGCGTTGCAAATCCCGATCGCCATGGCGAACTCTACGATCCCGAACCCCGGTTGGGGAACGGTTTTGGCGATCCATCCTGACACGGAACCTTTGATGTTTGAGGATGGCGAACGTATGCCTGCCATCCCGAAGGAAGATCGCCCGCCGACGTTGAAGACGATGTACATGGCTTCTACTTCGTATACATCGCGCGCCCAGGAAACCGACGCCGATCCGTTTGTGACGGCCGACGGTTCCGACGTTCGTGACGGTATCGTTGCGACCAACGTACTTCCGTTTGGGACCAAGGTGCGTATTCCGACCGTATTCGGCGACCGTATTTTTACGGTCCATGATCGCATGAACGCCCGTTATTCCTATCGTATCGACGTGTGGTCGTCCGACCTTGCGACGGCGAAGGAGTACGGCGTAAAGCGCAACATCCCGATCGAGGTCGTGGAATACGGCGATAACAAGACGCAATGGCACGCGCGTGCCGCAAAGCTCAAACAAGAGCGTTTGGCCAAACAGCGCGTGAAGGAGATCGCGCTCAAATAATCAAAGAGCAGAGAGCAAAGAGCAGCCCCGACCGGGCTGCTCTTTGCTCTTTGCTCTTTGCTCTCTGCTCTTTGTTGGAGGCGTGGGCGAGAATCGAACCCGCGCATAGGGGTTTTGCAGACCCCCGCCTTACCACTTGGCTACCACGCCATACCACGCCGAGAAGCACAATCGGCACGCGAATCCTAGCCGATCATGGACGCGGAATCAAGCTACGCATCAGCCTCCGGCTGACTTTTGTTTTGCCGACGCGTGCGGCTTGTGAGAGCATGTCGCCATGAAGCGCGTATTCATCCTCGATGCCAACTCTCTCCTCCACCGCACATGGCACGCGATCCGGCCGCTCACAAACCCCGATGGCGAAGTCGTGAATTGCGTGTATGGCATGCTCATGTCGGTTTTGAAGCTGATTGAACGGGAAAAACCGGACGCGTTCGTCGCCTGCTGGGATACGGAAGCCGCCACCTTTCGTCACGAAGAATACAAGGCATACAAAGCGCACCGCGTCGAAAAGGAAGACGAGCTCTATGCGCAAATACCTTGGGTCAAAGAAGGATTTGCGGCGCTCGGCATTGATTCGTTGGCGGTGGACGGCTTTGAAGCGGATGATTTAATCGGAACCTTGGCCAAGAAAGCGAAAAAAGCCGGTTGGGAAGTCGTGATCGTGACGGGAGATAGGGACGCGCTCCAACTTTTGGAGGATGATGTCGGCGTCATGGCGTTTTTGAAGGGGGTGACGGATACGAAGCGCTACACGGTCGAAACGTTGAAAGAGGAATACGGTCTCACGACGGAACAGTTTGTGGAATACAAAGCGATGCGCGGGGACCCGTCGGACAATATTCCCGGGATCAAAGGTATCGGGGAAAAAGGAGCGAAGGAACTTTTAATAAAATATGGATCTCTCAAACGGATTTTGAGCGCCGCGCATGATCCGTCGTCCGCGATGAGCGCGTCGATCCGCCAAAAATTACTTGATGCGGAGTCGGACATGCCGGGCATCATCCGACTTGTGACCGTCGTGACGGATGTGCCGCTGACGTGGAAACCGACAAAGACGGAATTCCCGCGTGACCGTGAGACGTTTCTCGCCTTCTTGCATCGCATGGGATTTCGTACGCTGGTCGCGCGACTGAGCGGCGAGAAAAAAGAAAAGAAAAAAGCCGCGATCACAAGCGTCACGACAAAAAAAGAACGTAAATCGTTGCAGAAGTTGTCGCATGTCACGGGCGCGATCGCCGAATCGATGATCACGGACGAGCGGGCGCTGCGCTCCGCATTGGACGAGCTTCGTACAGGCGACGGGGTTGCCGTGATCGTCCCCGAAGACCCGCAACGTTCACTATTTGTAGACACCGGCGCGGGCGTGGTTTTAGCGGTAAAAACGAAGGCGTTTCATATTGCGCCGAATCTTGCGAACACGAAGATGATCCAAGCGTTTTTCTCCGACACGACCATCTCTTTTGTCGCTCACGACGCGAAGTCCGCATCCCGTAAACTGGAAGCGTACGGACTGTCCGTCGCGTCGTGGAGCTTTGATACGATGCTCGCCGCGTATCTCATCGGCGCGGGCGAGCGTAATCACGATCTCGACGCGTTGGCCGCCACGTATCTCGGCGTCCAGATCGAGCCGGACGCGCCTCCGTTCCGCATCGCGGAAGTCGTCCTCGCGCTCGTCGAGCCGTTGCGCAAACGATTGCGCGAAGAAAAACTCGAACCCGTCTTTGAACGATTCGAGCTCCCGCTCGTTCCGATCCTGCGCTCCATGGAACGCGAAGGCATCATGATCGACAAGTCGTATCTGAAAAAACTTTCCAAACAAATGTCGGAGGCGAAAGTGAAGATCGAGGCGAAGATGCGAAAGGTCGCGGGAAAGGAGTTCAATCCCGGATCGCCGACGCAGCTAGCCGATATTTTATTTTCACATCTCGGCTTGCCGACGAAGGGCGTGAAAAAGGGAAAAACGGGATTCTCGACCGCGGCGCCCGAGCTTGAAAAGCTGCGCGGCAGCCATCCGATCATCGAGATGATCGAAGAGTATCGTGAGCTGTCGAAGCTTCTTTCGACGTATATCGACGTTCTTCCCGATCTCGCCGATGAGAACGGACGCGTCCACACCACCTTCAATCAAGCCATTACGGCCACGGGGCGCCTTTCATCTACCGGCCCTAATCTACAAAATATCCCCATCCGTACGGAATTGGGCCGAAAGATTCGCAGAGCCTTCATTGCGAAGCCCGGTTTTACTCTTCTTTCCTGTGATTATTCGCAAATCGAGCTTCGACTCGTCGCTTTATTGGCCAAAGACAAGAATATGCTTGATGCGTTTCGGCGTGGCGAGGACATCCACATGGCTACGGCGGCGAAGATTTGGGATATCTCGAAGCAGGACGTAACAAAAGAGCAGCGTCGCATCGCAAAAGCGATCAACTTTGGCCTGATTTTTGGCCAAGGTCCGCAAGGGTTGGCTCAAGTCGCCGGCATCACGTATGCCGAGGCTAAAGCATTCATCGCTAAATACTTCCATGTGTATAAAGGCGTGAAGGCATATATGGACCAGACGAGGGCATTGGCTCATTCGCTCGGCTATGTCGAAACCCTATTCGGTCGACGTCGATACCTTCCGGAAATCCATTCGGCGCTCGTCCAGGTTCGCGCTCAGGCCGAACGCATGGCGATCAACATGCCCGTGCAAGGGACGGACGCCGACCTCATGAAACTTGCGATGATCGCCGTCGCAAAAGAGTTGCCGCGCGTCTGCCCCGAGGCAAGAATGTTATTGCAAGTACACGACGAGCTGGTTTTTGAAGTGCCAAATAATAAAGGAGAAATCGTGGCCACATTCGTAAAAGACGCGATGCAACACGCGGAGAAACTGGACGTGCCGATCGTCGTCGATGCCAAGGAGGGAGACAATTGGGAAGAGATGGAGAAGGTTTGACGAACGCCGCACCGACGCACACGATAAGGACATGTTGATACTGTGTTGCGGGCCGGATACCTACCGAGCAACCCAACGCGCGCGGGAGCTTGAAGCGGCGTTCAGAGCGAAGCACGACCCCGAAGGTTCGAGCGTTGATCGCCTTGAGAGTGGAAAGCGCACGGCGGACGAGGTGGTCGAGCGCAGCCTGACGGTTAGCCTGTTCTCGCCGATGCGTTTTGTTCGCGTGGACGGCTTGATCGAGCATTGTCCGATGCAAAAGACCAAAGCGCTCGTTCAAGCGCTTTCGAGAGACCCGGAACGAGTCATTGTTGTATCCATTGAAAAGGTAAAACCGACGAACGCGGCCTTAAAGGCCTTTGCCGACGTGCCCAAGCTTATCGTGAACGAGTATCCCCTCTTGCAAGGCAATGAGTTTTTCGCATGGGTGCAACGGTCCGGCGCCGCGTTGGGCGTGATGAACGCTTCCGTCTTAAAGACGCTTGCCGACGCATGCGACGGCGACGCGTGGCTTGCGTCAAACGAACTTCTGAAGCTTGCAGCCGGAGGCGTTTCGGAATCGGTACGGGAACGTGAAACCGATACGTATGACGTCGCCGACGCTTTCATCGCGACGGATCCCTCGCGCTATCGCCGCTTGGCAGAAAAAGGCATGTCGGATCGCACGACCTATCCCCTCTTCCAACAAGCGTGCGCCGCTTTACGCGTGCATGACGGCGACGCGCAGGGGCTGACCTCCCACGTCATCTCGAAAATGAAACGCGCGAGCATGAAGAGATCCGCGACGGTCGCAAGCGCAAGCGTGCTCGTCATGATGTTAAGCCGCTCGGGATTGGCGGACGCGGAAGATCTTTTTACGGCTCTCCCCTAATATTTAAATAAACACTCGGCATGCGCTGGGTGTTTTATTTTCTCCTTATTTCGCACCGGTCGTCTTCATCGCCATCGAGGTGATGCGACGCGCCTTATTCGGGTGAATGATGTTTTTCTTCGCGGCCTTTGCGGAGGCCTGTTGAAGTTTGGACACAATTTCCACGGCTTCGGACTTCTTTCCGTCCCTCATAAACGCCTTAAATTGCTTGGTAAGAGCCTTGACGTTGATTTTTTCGCGCAAATTCTGCGCCGCTCGGCGCTTGTTTTTACGAAGGTCTTTGATGGCTGCATGCTTATTCGGCATAGATCGGGCTGAAGATTAGTGAATATCCTCGGAGATGTCAAATGAAGAGTTCGCACCATTTCCATGACGCCACACTGTCTATGCGTGGTTTGACACGACGACCATCCGTCTTTATACTCTTCTTTGCTTTGATATTTGGTAATTTTTTAGATAGGCACCTTGGAAATAAAGAAAATGTGTTGGAAACGTTTCACTAACATATCCTAAACGTTTCACGACACTAAAGGCTTCCATAGTTCAATGGATAGAACGAGGGACTCCTAAGCCCTAGATCGTGGTTCGATTCCACGTGGAGGCACCAGGTGGAATAAATGTTTTACATTTGTTTCACGTGAAACAAATTTGAGAAACTCTCGAATTTTCTAATTGAGTGTTTCACGTGAAACAAAACAAACACATGTTTCACGTGAAACATTTGTCCATAATGATAATTGCCTTTCATTTCGCTATCTCTTGGGCTGTTAGCTCAGTTGGTAGAGCGCTGCATTCGCATTGCAGAGGCCGGCGGTTCGAATCCGCCACAGTCCACCACGTAAAAATCCCCGCGACAGCAGGGATTTTTACGTGCTCCGCGTAAAGCGGCGTGGCCGCCACGCGGCTTTACGCCGTGATGCGCTTGCGCATTTTACGGGGCTCTGTTTGTTTGCTGTCACGGGGATTCACGTGGCACAGCCATAACGACGCATTTTACGTGCCACGTATCGCTGTCGTTCACGTGGCACTGCCATAGCATTTGCTTTTACGCGTTAAATGATCTGTAGTAACATGGATTTTGCCGTTCAAGTGACAAAAAGATTTTCTACAACTCTGATGTTTCACGTGAAACATGTTTATTGTAAGGCACGCAAAAGTATTCAGCTTTGCAAAGAGGAAAGCGTTTTCCTCTCTGCACTCTCCTCCGCACCCCGCCCTGCGATGCTCGTTCCGTCTGCCTCTCGGCGAACCGGCTCGGCGATTTCGGGGACGCCTCGCGGGATCCGGTTCGCCTCAGGCACGGAACTGCGCTTCTCGAGATGGTGGAATTTCGCCCTTGAGAATCGCAGACAAGTTATGGAACTTCACCCCCCCAGCTCGGCGTCTAGCTCCTTGGTCGGGATGACAGAGGCTGACGTAGCAGATCCGTGTGATATTGAACAGGAGGTGAATAAATGTTTCACGTGAAACATGTTGTGATCGAGCTTTTAGAGAAATAGCGGCAAAGCAAAACTTGCGGACCATTGTTGGATGCCTTGAGTAGTATAGTTATTTTAAGACACATAAATAACTTCTTTGTGCAAGCAAGAAAGAAAAGGTATAATAAAGATACAGTTCCATATGAAAAAGTTTTGGTCTTTGACCAGCGTTCTTAGTTTATTCCTAATCGGATCCAATGTTTTTGCTATGTCTAGCACAAATTATTGGATTTCGTGGGATACGGTGAACTCCGGAGGAGATGACGTTGGGACCAGTACGAACTTTTCTATCTATGACTCTATCGGTGGAAACGTGGTCGGGACGGGCACAAGCGCAAATTACACGTTGTCGCAAGGCTATCGAGTGCCTGAAGAGGCGAACACGTTATCCTATATTGTGAAAGCGAACAGTTCCGTTACAACTACATATTCCGCCTTTACGAACGGAGTAGGTGGAACGATATCCGTCGGATCTACGAACGGTTTTGCGGCAGGAAATCTGATTGCCGTCGTTGAAAATCGAGGCTTCGGTCAATTGGTAGCCGTCGGATTTATTTCGGCTATTTCAGGAACGACCATTACCATTGATCGATTTGAGGGGGACGGAGCGAGCATGAGTGCGCTCCCGACGGGAGGGAATGATTTTGTGTCTCTACTGAATGTGAACAGTTTTGATTTTGGAAGTGTGTACGCAGGGACTGAATATACATCTACGGTCGGGACATCGATATTAACAAACGTTTCAACGGGATATTCGGTCTATATCCAGGGAAATCAGTATCTTCAAAAAACCAACTTACAAGTCATGGCACCCGTGACGGACGGAACGGTCAGCGTCGGGTTTGAAGAATACGGCGCGGAAGTGACGGGAACGACGGCGTTCGGAGCGGGAACGGATCGTGGGGTCACGACGACGCAGCGCGTCATCCAAACTTCGGCGTCCGCTTCAGGAACCGTTTCCGATAAAGTGGCCATGATTTTTAAACTTTCCATTGCGGCATCCACAGTTCCGGGCACATATACGCAAACCGTGTATTACACTCTGACGGCAAACTATTAATATGAACTCACGTATTTCCCGTATCGCTTCCCGCATTGTCGGACTCTTCTTTGCGACGATTCTTATGATGCCGATGCCCACATCGGCTTTATCCGTGAACCCCGCCATTCATGATGTAGAGATTGATCCGGGACGGACGCAGGTGCTGAACATTACGCTTGAAAATGACGAGGCCGTGACGCAAACGTACCTTATCGGCATCCAAAAATTCATTCCGCAGGGCGAATTCGGACAACAGCAATTTCTGGATCCGTCCGATACCTCGGGATTGCCCGAGTGGATGTTTGTTGAACGTCCCGAGGTGACGCTCGAACCCGGGCGCTCGGCCACGCTTCCCGTTTCTATCCGCGTTCCGGGGGACGCGAAGAGCGGGGGATACTATGCCGCGTTGTTTCTCTCGCAAAAACAATCGTCCGGCGAACAAGTCGCCATGCTTCCGCGTATCGGTATTTTATTTTTTGTGCGGGTAAACGGCCCGGTCATTGAAAAACTTTCTTTGAATGATTTTGCTCTCGACGCGGACGGTTCATACGAGTATTTGCCCGTTGGTTTTCGTATGCGCCTCACGAACGAAGGAAACGTTCATCTCGTGCCGGAAGGAACGATCAACGTGAAGAATATGTTTGGCTCGACGGTGGCAAAGATCCGGGTCAATCCGGATGGGGCAAAAATCTTGCCGGATTCAAATCGTGTATTCCTCTCCGCATGGTCAAAGGGCGCGGTTTCCTCCGGCTCCGGGTATTGGCACGGACTTTTGCAGGAACTTTCACATTTTGCCGTCGGACCGTACACGGCGACCCTCGAACTTTCCGGACGAGGCTTCGCGACTCCGGTCGATTCCGTCGTTACGTTTTCCGTATGGCCTTGGAGGACGGGCGTAGCGCTTCTTGGCCTTGCGTTGGGGCTCGTCATCCTATTCTTCGTCTTTAAGAAGTTGGCAATCATGAGCGCGACGGCTAAATCCGAATCGCCGAAATGATCGGGCGCCGCCCACGTCGCTCGCGAGCGACGTGGCAGGCTCCGGATCGTCTCGGATCAGCCTATGAAGCAGCGACCCTTTTTTCGTATTTTCTTTGCCGCGCTCCTTGCCGCGTGTTTAACGTTTCCATGGAACGCGATAGCCGCCACGCTCACCAGCCGCTCCGTCGTGATGGGGCGCAACCAGCCGGGTGTGGCCTCAAACCAAGAAATCCGTTTCACGACGCCGAGCGGTGTGAACGCGGCCGGTGAAACGGTCGTGTTGAACTACGCATACGACTTTGACCTGTCGGCGATCGCGGTAGGCGATATCGATTTGTTTTACGGCCCGACGACCGGGTTTGAAACGGAGGCGACGCTCGCGGCTTCCGCCGGCGTAAACATTTGGGGGGTGACGATTTCCGGCCGCACGATCACGTTTGCCGCACCGACGAATACGGGACCCGTCTCGGCGGGCGGTTTGATGGTCATTCGTATCGGCACGAATGCGTCCGGCGGGACAAACCGCATCGTGAATCCGGCTAACGAAGGGGAAGGAACGGCTTACGTCACGATTGACGGGACGTTTGGGGACACGGGAGGGTTTGACGTGCCGATTTACCAAAACGATTTTATCAGCATTAGCGCGTCGGTGGTCGACATGACCCCGGCGCCCTCGCCGTTTGGTCCGGGAGGAGGCGGGTCGCCGAGCGCGGACGGCACGGCGCCGATCATCTCCAACATTCAGGTGATCAACATCACGACATCCACCGCGACCGTGATTTGGAATACCGACGAGTCGGCGACGGGTCTCGTGGAATACGGCCTAACGCCCTTCTACGGTTTCTCGGCTAGTCATACAGGGCTCACGACCTCTCATAGCTTGAATCTCACGGGACTTGATCCTGACACGGAATACCATTTTCGCGTCATCTCTTCCGATGCCGTAGGAAACACCGCACAATCGGGGAATTTGACGTTTCGCACGCCGCCGCCCCCGACGCTGCCGGTCATTTTCAATATTTTTGTCCTGAATATTACGGATTCGTCGGCCGTCGTGAAATGGCGTACCGATATTCCGTCTTCCAGCCTCGTCGAATTCGGTGAGACGGCGGCGTACGATCGTTTTGCGAGTTCACCCGGTCTCGTCACCGAGCATTCGGTTTCATTGATCGGACTTGATCCCGACACGCTTTATCATTTTCGCGTCGGCTCCACCGAGGCGAGCGGTTTGACAACGATATCGGGCGACAACACGTTTACGACGCTCCGCGACATCACGCCGCCGTCGAACGTGTTCAATTTTGTCGCGACGGCCGGCAACGGCGAGAGCTTACTTACATGGAACAACCCGCCGGATCCCGATTTTGCGTTCGTCCTGATTCGCGCGAGAACCGACGGCTACCCCGTAAGCCCGTCCGACGGACGACTCGTGTATCAAGGCGCGGCCGTAGGAGTGATCGATTCGGGTCTCGTAAACGGTACGACGTATTATTATACGAATTTCGCGTTCGATTTTAGCGGCAATCGCTCAAGCGGCGCGTTTGCGCAGGCGACGCCGAGCGAAACGGCTCCTCCTTTGCCGCCGCTTCCGCCTGCGCCGCCCTCACCTCCGGGATCGACGCCCCCTCCCACAACGCCCCCGACTTCGCCCGGCATACCGGGAGCCACGACCACGCCGCCTCTCCCTCCGGGCGTCGTCACGACCACGCCGCTCACGCCGCCCATTCCGCCCGGAGCCGCCCCCACAACCACCGAGCCCGGCATTCCTTCCGGGATTATCATCAGCCCCGCGTATTACGGTGCGGCCGGTACGATTCAACTGGAAGAAACCGCATCCGGCCGCGTCGGCTCGATTCCCGGCTCTCCGGTGCTGGTTCGCGTTCCCACGGCGGCACTCGGCCGTGTTCCGTCTTCCGCCATGATTGAAGTGAACGGATCAAGATACGCGCTGACTCCGCTGGCGGACGGCGAATCTTTGGGCGCGTCATTCATCCCATCGGATCACGTGGGAGAGGTCCAGGTAACGGTGATCCTTTCCTTCCCGGACGGTTCCCAGTCCCGCGCGACGAACACGATCGTCTTGCAGCCATCCGGTCGCGTGTTGTATCGCAGTTTGCTTGCGCCGATCCCCACCGGCCTCGAAGGCGCGAAGGTGACGCTGTATGAAATGACGCTGCAAGGCTGGATTATCTGGGACGCGGCGCGACACGGGCAATCGAATCCGCAACGCACGGGAGCCGGGGGGTATTACGGATTTGTCGTCCGGAACGGCCCGTATCGCATCGTCGTTGAAAAGGAAGGATATGTGACGCAAGAGCAGGAATTTCGCGTCACACGTAACTTTGCATCGGTGGACGTGCTTTTGCCCACAAAATTCGAGATCCCGTTCATCAGTCCGATTCTGAACCTGGTCCAATCGGAGGAGGCGCAGGAAGCCGCAACGATCGCCGCTCCGATCATATTTGCGGTCGCGTTGGCAAACCTGTCGTTTGCCGCGTCGTTTGCGAGCATTTTAAACTATCTTTGGTTCTTGTTCACGCAACCCTTGCTTCTCCTCGGTCGCAAACGCCGCGAACGTTGGGGTTTGGCGTACAACTCCCTTTCAAAATTGCCGATCGACTTGGTTGCGGTACGTCTCATTCACGCGAAGACAAATTTGATCCTACAAACGCGCATTACGGATGTGAAAGGCCGCTTTTCATTCCGCGTCCGTCCCGGAGCTTATCGCCTTGAAGCGGCCAGGCAGGGATATCGCTTCCCTTCCGACTATTTGAAGGAACAAAAAGAAGACGGTGAATTGTCGGATATTTATCACGGAGAGATCATCACCGTTTTGGAAGAGTCTACTATTGCGGTGAATATCCCCCTCGATCCGTCGGTGAAGGAGGAAACGCCGAAAATGGTTCTTTTTAAGCGAGCTCTGCGCAAACTTCAGCATGCGCTCGGTTTTTCGAGCATTATTATCACCATTGTGGCTTTGATCATTCTACCCACCCTGTTGATGGTTGGGCTGCTTGTATTCCAGATCGCTACATACATGATCTTCCGCCGTCTAGCGCTGCCGAAAAAACCGAAAGGATGGGGAATCGTTTACGATGCCGGGTCAAGAAAGCCGGTTGGCACCACCATCGTTCGTATTTTCGATAAGAAGTTTAACAAGCTCTTGGAAACACAAGTGACGGATAATCGCGGAAATTATGGGTTTTTTGCGCAAAAAAGCATATATTTCATGACGGCGGAAAAGAAGGGTTATCAGAAGTATCAATCAGATGATATTGATCTTTCGCAAAAGGATGTAACGGTTGTGGATAAACACATTAAACTTGAAGAGGAATAGGTTTGTACACATTTCATCCACAAGCAATATATCCACCCATTTTCCTATAAAACACGATAATACTCCGTATTTGAGCAAGAAACATTATTGTCGATATAAGGATACAATAGAAGTGGGTCCGTATTACGTACGGATTCCTTCTGCACATGCATTTGGTTGATTTACGTTCTTTGGTAAAAAAAGCTCAAGTCATTCTTGGGCTGGTTGTGTTTATTTTGGCAATCGCTTTGCTTCCCACCCCCTCCCTCGCCGCTACGGGCATTGCCCCACTCGTCTCATACCAGGCCCGTCTCATGGATCCATCGGGATTTCCGGTCTCTGACGGGAGCTACTCGGTTAAGTTCTCGCTGTACGACGCTTCCACCGGAGGCAATCGCATCTGGACGGCGGGAGGAACACTCGGAACTCCCACAGCTATCACCGTTTCCGTTCAAAACGGACTTTTCTCGATTCTTCTCGGTGATACAGGACAAAACTCCCTTGATACCGTCGATTGGAACCAAAATGCCCTGTATTTGGGCGTCACCATCTCTTCCGACTCGGAAATGACTCCTCGTCGCAGGCTCGGTTCCACGCCTCAAGCCTTTAACGCAAGACAACTCCAAGGCATGTATGCCTCAAGCACGGTTTTTGGCTCAAGTTCGCTCTTTATCATCAATCAAACCTCAAATACGGCCGCCACTGGAACTCGCACCGCTCTTGAAGTTCGCTCGAGTGGTACATCCGACGCCAATGATTTCCTCTTCCGCGCCGTGAATGATCTAAGCAACACCGTTTTCTCGATCAATCGACAGGGGAATGTGACGACGACGGGTTCCGTCACGAGTACGAACCTCTTCGTGAGCGGGACGGCGAGCACGAGCCAACTCTACGTCGCGGGTCAGCTCGTGTGTTTGGCGAGTGGAGCGAATTGTTCCACGATCCTGAACACCGACTTCAACTGGACGTACAACGCAGCGTCAAACTTCGTCCGCAACGCCACGGCCACCACGGACCTCGTCCTCGGAAGCACGGCAACAAGCACCGGCGCTCCCGCCTATTTCGACCTCTCCGGAGGACAGTCCGGCA